>JBIIDJ010000149.1:0-4072 GCA_044238415.1 Novosphingobium sp. | reverse complement strand
TGACGGCGGCGGCCGGCGAACATCGCGCTTTGATATTCGACGCCGGCCGTGGTTCGTCGATCGATCCCCCGTTCCACGCCCACACCCCAACGCCAGCCGGTGTTGGGATCGACAAGGGTCTGCGAAAGATCGATCAGGTCGCGGCCGGCATCGACCACGCCCGCCCAGTACCAGGTCTTCCCGGCCGGCAGGCTCTCGATCCCGACGGGGACACTGGAGCGTTCGCGCTTGATCTGGCCCTGAGGACCATACAGCACGACTTCGAACTCATTCTCGCCCCAAAGCAGCTCGATATCGTCAAACCGGTAGCGGCCATCGCCGCGATCAGCCTGGTAAGCGCGCAGCTCGCCATTGCGATAGAGTTCGGCATCCCACCCGGCCGGCATCGTGCCGCTGAGCGAGGTGACGCCAAAACGTCCCGGCCGGTTGAGCGGCCGGTTGGAGATAAAGGCGCCGCGACCGTAAGCGGCCTGAGTCGTCAGTGCGCCGCGGAGCGAATCAACGTCACCCAGGGCAACCTGGGTCGCGTTGAGCGGGCCCAGCAGTTCGCCTTCCGGATCGTTGCGGTACAGCTTCAGCCGCAAGGTGTCGGCGCCATTGGCGGTACTGCCGGCCAAGCGGGCGGTGTAGCTCATGCCCAACGCCTCGCCGGCAGCCAGCGCCTCGAACTGGGCGCTGGTCCCGACTCCGCGGGCCCACTGACCTTGAATCTGCACATCAACCGCTGGCATGCGCCAACCCTGGTACGGGGTATGCACCTGTGGGAGCTTGGCGAGATCGAATTCGCCAAATTTGGGCGCGCGAAGTCGCGCCGCGCGACTTTTGCGTTCAATCGCTTCGAGGAAGGGCAGCTTGCGATCGGATTCGAGAACAACCGCCAGGTTCGCCAGGTCCGGCCGGAACCGGACACCCATCCAGCTCGACAGTGCGGTGACACTGACGCACCAGCCTTCAGGCGTATCGTAAATCGCATTCGCGCCGATCGCACGACTACCGTTCACGTTTTGTACTATATCGGAATCGCGATCAAGCGTGAAACGCTGATCCTCCGCAAACAACCAGCCAGTTGCGCGGCGCGACTTCTTGTCAAGTCGCACCGGCAGATCGAGTGCCTGGATCAGGTCGGCGAAGTCAACACAGATGCCCGCGGGCGTTTGATAGCCCCGCATGGGCTCGCCCAGCTTGTATTGGCCGCTGCGCAGTTCCAGCAGCAACGAATCGTCTTCGTTGGCGCTCCAGGTCTGCGCCGCAGCCGTGCCGCTTGCCCCAACGCCAAGCGCCGCCCCGAACAGGGCGGCAATGAGGCGCAGTTGTGGCAAACGCGGTTTCATGACGTCAGATGTCCGGGCGGCCCTTGCTGGAGGTTATTGGATGGTCGAGGTGATCTCGGCGATCAGCTGGCCGCCATTTTCCGGTAACTCGCGGTATTCGATCCGCACCGGCCCGCGCAGCTTGGCCAGTTGATCGGCGTTTAGCGGAATGCGCACGGTGCGGGCGGTCACCTCGGGGTAAACGGCGATCCCCTTGATCTGAAAAACCTGCTCAGCGCCGCGCTTGCCAAGGATCTCTCCGTAGACCGAGCGCTGACCCTGCCGCTTGAGATCAAGCTCCAGCCAGCGAGCTGCCCCCTCCTGTCCCAGGCGGGGGTTGGCAATAGCAGCCGTCGCCTCCAGCCGGCCCTTGCGAATGAAGACCGGAATGGTGATGCCATAGACCGGGGTCAGACGAATCGCGAGTTGACCGGCAGTGGCCTGCTCCTGGGCAGCTTCTGGACTCAGTGCCGGCGGAACGGCGCGAAAGCTCATGTGCACGCGGTACTCGCCGTCGGGCAGTTCCGGTGTCGGCCGGGCCGACAGGCGAATCGCCTGGGGCTGGCCCGGCAGCAGGGTGATCCGCTTGGGGGCATAGCGCAGCATCTCGAGCGCGGCCTTTTCGGTCGCATTGGCCTCAACCTCGCTGACGTCGGCGAAATCGCCATCGGCCTGCATTCGTCGCAGCTCAACGCCGATTCGGTATGTGGCGGCCTGGGTGCCGATGTTGCTCAGCACGACTTCGGCATTGCCGCCCCCATTGAGCACCACACGGGTTGGCGCCACCAACAGGTCACCCTGGGCCTGCGCCGGCGTTGCAGCAGCAGCAATCAGGGACACTATGCCAAGCGTCAAACGATGAACCGCGGCGGTAAAATTCATTCCAAGACCCCTCGAACCAAGCTTGCCGAAATGCCAACAACAGCATGACGGAAATCCCGTAGGGTCTAGGAAAATAGGGTTAACATCCTGCTAAGGACGTTTCGGTAGCGCAAATAGCAAAGGGCCGCACCCGCGCTGCGGATGCGGCCCCCGTGGTCTCCCGCTGCCGCAGGAAAGCGGCAGCGATCGGGGTTTCTTACTGGTACTCGACCGAAACCGAGAAGGTGCCGCTATAGACGCCTGCGGCCTGGCCCGAAGCAACGCCGAGCGTACCACCGACGCCAAAGGTCGCGCTGCCGGTAACCGGAGCAAGCTGGAAGCCAGCCGGCGGATTGGCGTTGAAGTTGGTGATGCTCATGGTTTCGGTACCACCAGTGCGGGTCAGCGTGGCCGAAGCCGGCAGCGACACGACGACGCTGGCGCCCGGGGTGCCGGTGACGGTAAAGCCAGCCGGAGCACGGGTGCCGGTCGAGATTACGCTGCCGGTGAAAGCAGTGGTCGAATCCGCATTCACGGTGACCGAACCGCCGGTGTTGGCGGCAATCTGGCCAAAGTTCAGCGGCGTGTCGGCAGTCAGGGTCAGGGTGCTGAGCACCTCGGCCGTGGCGTTGGCAGTGGCCGAGGTAGCGGCATGAGCAGCCGAACCAAACGAAACGGCGCTGAGCGCAGCACCGGCCAGAGCAAGACGAAGCGAGTTACGCATGTTCAAGTGATCCCTTCAAAGCAGTCATAGTCTGCAACGCGAAAGCGCCGCCCGAATGGACGGCAGACCCCCATTCGCAACAATGCTTGTAGAATCACTGAGTTGTGGGATTACTTTCTGGTATGGTTAACCGATCGGCCTCAGGCGTTAACATCTGACCGCGGTAAACCCCTAGATTCCGCCGCCAGTGAGCCGCTGGCAGATCAGGTCCAGCTGATCGAGTGTGCGATAACGGATTGTCACCGCGCCCGATCGCGGGTCAGCGTCGGTATTGATGCGGACCGATAGCCCCAGGAACTCCTCCAGATGGCTCTGCACAGCGGCAATGTCAGCCGTGGTTGCGGCATCCCGTTCGCTGCGGGCACGGCGCTGAACCGGTCCTCCCGCCTTGCGCCGCACCAACCGCTCGACATCGCGCACGGAAAGATGCCGGGCGACAGTCTGCTCGGCAAGCGCGGCGGCATCGTCGCAGCCAACCAGAGCGCGCGCATGGCCCATCGACAGTTTGCCGGCCTCGACCAGCGAGACAACACTCTCTGGCAGAGTCAGCAAACGCTGGAGATTGGCGACATGGCTGCGGCTCTTGTCCACCAGCTTGGCTATTTCGGCCTGAGTCAGGCCATCGTCCTCTGACAGACGGTGATAGGCCCGCGCTTCCTCAATAGGATTGAGATCTTCACGCTGCAGGTTTTCGATCAAAGCGAGAGCCGTGACCTCACGCTCATCAAGATCACGAACAATTGCTGGAATTTCATGGAGTTGTGCGCGTTGAGCGGCACGCCAGCGACGTTCCCCTGCCACCAGCCGCCACTTCCCCGCACCGTGGGGCGTAACGATCACCGGCTGAATCACGCCGCGCGCCGCAATCGAGGCGGCCAGCTCATCAAGTGCGGCTTCGTCAAAATGGCGGCGCGGCTGGCCGGGATGCGGAACGATCGCAGCGACGGCAAGCAGGGTCAATCCATCCCGCGCCGTTGCGCCCCCCGGCCCGGCCGGCGCCAGCGCCGCTGCGTTGACCAGAGGCTCCTCGCGCCGCGATTCGCCAAGCAGGGCACCCAATCCGCGCCCCAGCGCCAACGGCTTCTTCTTGTTGGGCGCAATGGCGGGGGTGGAGTCGTCGTCGCTCATGCGGCTTTCCTCGATTCGGGCAGGCGGGCGATCAATTCGCGGGCGAGCG
>JBIIDJ010000065.1:0-14355 GCA_044238415.1 Novosphingobium sp. | reverse complement strand
ACCGGATCGCACGTGGTCCAGACCAGATCGACCTGCGCACCGGGCAGGCGCGAAAGGAACTGGGCCGGACCAGTCAGATCAAGTTGAGTGACGTTTGGAAACAGCAGAAAGGCGATGTGCATTGCCCGCACGATGGCATGGCCGGGCGCGCTGGGCAATCTTGTCGGCGTCAATTCGAACGAATAGGTTCGGAGTGAAACGGCAAGGCCATCGAATCTATGCCCGATGCAGCTCCACTCAAACTACGCGACCGCTTGATCAAGCGGCTTGATCCCTACTGGAAGATGGAGGCAGCCAATGCGGCGATAGTGCCGCTTTTCGTGATCTGGGCTACGGGTGGCCGGATCGGCTGGATCACGCTGGCGGCACTGGTGCCGGTGGTGCTGCTACTGGTGATCGGCGCTGTCTATTGGCGTAGCAAGGTCCGCCAGTTGCGGGGTGAGCAAAGGGACCTGGCACCGCTGCTCCGCCGCATCGGCTGGTGGAAGCGCCCGTCTCTGCTGCTGACCGCAACCGGCGGCGCGGCCGCCTTGGGCGGATGGCTGATGCCGGATTGGTCCGTGGGGCTGGCAGACCGGATTGCTGCCAGCTCCTGCGCGCTGCTCGCCGCCCTGGAATACGTGAACTATTACCACCGGCAGTTACAGCACTTCGACAACTGGGCGGATTTCAAGCGCCTGCTCAAGGGCCAGGGCTTCCGCCGGTCATCGCTTGCTGCCGATCTAGAGCAGCTTGGCTAGCGCATCAGCAGGATCGAAATGCGGCGGTTGCGCGGGTCGGCTGGGTTGGCGCGGACCAATGGCTCGCGGTCGGCCACGCCCTCGATCTTGCGGAAGCGGGTTTCCCCCACACCCCTGCGCATCAGGGCCTGGCGGGTGGCCTCAGCCCGGCCGGCCGACAGCGACCAGTTGTTGGCGCCCATGCCGCCGTTCCACGGTAAGGCGTCGGTGTGGCCGCGGATCGAGACCGCGCCTGGTTCGGGGGCGATCACGCCGCCAAGCGCCTTGACCAGCGCTGCAGCATCGGTGGTGAGGACCGTAGTACCAAGCTGGAACATGGCGAAGTCGGCATCGTCGACCAGATCGATACGGATGCCTTCGGTGGTGTCGACCATCCGCACCTGCTTGGCGAGCCGGCTGGGCACCTTCCCTTCGTTCATCTTGGCCGCCAGGCGCGCTTGCATGGCCTGCAGCCGCTTGGCTTGATTGCTGTCCTCCTTCGGGCCGCCGGTCGTGTCGCGGGGGATGGTGATGCCCTTGGTACCAGTCTGTCCCGCGCGGTTGGGATAGTTGTCGACATCGGTGATCGAAGCGCCACCCAGCATGCCGTTCGAACCGGCGCTTTCCTGCCGCAGCTTGACCAGAGTCGGAGTGAAATGGTCAGCGATTCCCTTACGCTGTTTCTCGGTGGTGGCTCCCAGCAGCCAAAGCAGCAGGAAAAAGGCCATCATGGCCGTCACGAAATCGGCATAGGCGACCTTCCAGGCGCCGCCATGGTGACCAGCGGCGACCACGGTCACTTTCTTGACGATAATTGTTGGCGGCAGGTCGGCCTTGCTCTTGCCGGGCGTGGACATGGCCTTAACGGCCCCGCAGCGCGTCGAGCAGCTCGGACAGGCCCGGGCGGAAATCGTGGCCCAGCCCTGACCGCGCGCTTTCGACGACCAGTGGCTGCGGCCAGCCATGGAGCGAGGCAATGATTACCTGCTTCACGGCATGGAAAATCTGCTCCTCGGCCTCCAGTATCTGCTTCAGGCGCCCCGCCATCGGGGCAACGATCCCATATGCCAGCAAGACGCCCAGAAAGGTGCCGACCAGGGCCGAACCAATCATCCCGCCAAGGATGGCTGGAGGCTTGTCGATCGAACCCATGGTCTTGATCACGCCAAGCACGGCCGCGACGATCCCCAGTGCCGGAAGCGCGTCTGCTAGCGTCTGAAGCGCATGCTGCGGCTCGTGCATTTCGTGGAAATGGGTCTTCATCGCATTGTCCATCACATCCTCGACTGCGCGGATATCCAGCGTGCCCGAGGAAACGACAATCAGCGTCAGCGTGTCGGCGATCAGCGCGATCAATTCCTGGTTGGCCAGCAGCCTCGGAAACTCTGCGAAGATAGCGGAATTGGCCGGGTCGCTGACATGGCTTTCCAGCGCGACCGGGCCTTCGGCGCGGAGCAGTTTCATTAGTTTGGTCGTCAGGATGATGGCGTCGATGTGGTCCTGCCGAACATGGCGCGGGCCCTTGAACACCTTGCCCACGGCTCTGCCGATCGCTTTCAGACCGTGGAGCGAATTGCCGGTGATCAGCGCGCCGACAGCTGCCCCGCCGATGATCATCATCTCGTGCGGAATGACCACCAGCACGGGGCCTAAGGCGCCACCGGTCAGGGCAAAGCCGCCAAAGACCATGACAAGCAGGACGATGATGCCGATAACGGCGTACATTGCAGGAATTCCTTGGTTGGCTTAGCGCAGCAGGGCGAACAGGCTGAGGCCGGAGAGGCGGACGAAGCTGGCTTGGCTGGCTTCAAGCACAGCCATGGTCTGTTTCAGAGCGCTGAGCATTTCGGCCGGATCGGCGCCGCCAATGGCGTTCTGCTGATCGGTGCGTTGTTCCCCGCGCTGGGTCCGGCGCTCGGTCACCAGGTCGATCCAGTTTAGCCGACTGCCAACCACAGTCTGCGCCGTGGTGATGGAATCGAGCCCGGCGTCGAGTTGCCCCAGCGCATCGCGCGCGGCCTGGGCCGGGTCCGCGACGCCGCCCTGGAGTGCATCGCCCAGCGTGCGGACCAGCGTAAACAGGTCCGTCGCGCCGCCCGGGCCGGTGAAGTTGAGGAACTGCGGGCCGGTCAGCCCGCGCGTGACATTCTGGCCCTCGCCAAGCGAGAGCTCGCCGGGGCTTGCCGTGCCGGCGTAAACCGGGTTGCCGACAGCGTCGGGAACATAGGCATTGCCGCTGGTTTCACCGCCGAACAGGGCGTGGCCGGCACTATCGCGGCTGTTAGCCAGCCGCAGCAATTCACCATGGACCTGGGCGATCTCCACGCCGATCCCGGCCCGCTGGGCGGGTGTCAGCGTGCCACTGGCTGCCTGGACGGTCAGTTCCTTGACCCGGGTGACATAGGCGGCAAAGTCCCCCAGCGTGGCGTCGGTCAGGGCCAGGTCGGCGCTGGCCCGGATCGTTGCAGTGCTGTCGATCTGGGCAAAGTCCTGCGCGCGCGACAAACCGCGCAATTGGGCAGCGGCGACCGGATCGTCGGACCCGCGGGACAAACGCTGGCCGCTGCCGATTGCGGTCTGCAGGGACTCGGCGCGGGCTCGCAACGTTTCGAGCGCGCGGGTCGACCGCTCGTAGAAGGCGCTGGTGGTGACAGTCGTCATGGCCCGTGCTCCTCAGTGCTCAGCGGATCGCCAGGAGGGTGTCGAACAGGTCGCTCGCCACCTGGATCACCTTGCCGCTGGCCTGGAAGGCCTGCTGATAGCGGATCAGGTTAGCGGCTTCGTCGTCCAGACTGACCCCGGATTGTTCGGCGAGAGCGATGCGGGCAGACGAGGCAATGCTGTCGAGCGCCTCGGCAGTGGTGCGGCGCCCGGCGGTGCCGCTTGCCGCAGTGAACAGCAAGCCGTCGATCCGACCCGAAATTCCCGCTCCGTCCAGCGCGCTGCGCAGCACGGCAAGATTGGCCGGATCGCGGCTGCCTGCGCCGGCTCCGGCGGGAGCCGTCGCAAGTTGGCTGCCGCTGGTCAGCGCGAGGGCGATGCCCGCTGCGCCACTGCCCGAAAAGAGCGGCTGTCCGGGGGTGCCATCAAGCGCTACGCCGCTGCCCTGGGCGGCATTGGCAGCGGCGCTGAGGCTATTGGCGATGTCATCCAGTTCGGCGCGGCGATCGCGCACAGCCAGCAGGGCCTGCGCCTGTCCGGCAAGCGAACCCGAGGCCAGTGTAACCGGCGCACCCCCGAGGGTGAACGACAGCGTGCCGTCTCCGGCGGTGGCCATAGCCAGTGGCTGTCGATTGCCGCCTGCCACCAGCACGGGGCCAGATGAACTGCCCAAACGGACAGTCACGGTCTGGTCGGGAGCAATCGCCGTGTGAATTCCGGCGAGACCGGCGACCCGCTGCAGCAGGGTGTCGCGCTGATCTAACAGGGCGGTCTGGTCGCTGCTGCCGGCCGCGGCGCGGGTCAACTGCAGGTTCACCCGGGCTAGTTCCGATGCGAAACCATTGACTTGCTCGGCACCCGCCGCAGCGGCAAAGCGCAGGCCTTCTCCCACTGTATCCAGAGCGCCGACGGCAATGTTGAAGCTACGCGCCAGGGTGCGGGCATCTTCCAGCGCCGCAGCGCGGAGCGATGGATCTACCGGGTCACTCGTCAACCGCTGCAGCGCGCCTTCGAAGGCAGTCATGGCCGGGAATAGTCCGGCCTGATCGAGTGCTGCCTCGATGTTCTCGAATCCGGTCAACTCAGCGCCGGCGCGGGCCGCGTCGCTGCCTGTGCGGCGAACCTCGGTCTGGCGAAACAGGTCGGCATTGCGGGTCACGCCATCGACACGAACGCCCGAAAGCGTCAGGTCGCCAGGTGCTGTCCAGGTGCCGGGACTCGACACTTCGGACAGCCTCAGGCTGCGCCGGACATAGCCTTCGGTCCCCGCATTGGCGATGTTCTGGGCAGATAGCTCCAGCGCCGCGCGCGAGGCGCGCAAGCCCGAGCTGCCAATGGCAAACAGGTCACTGGCCACGGCTTGGCTCCCCCGCTGGCAGGTGCGCCGCCAATTGCTGTTCGATCTGCTTGGCCAGGCCCAGTGCGCCCGATTTGGAGATCAGGTCGGCAAAATGATCGTGCTGCATCGTGCGAAAGGTTTCCGTCGCCTGGCCGCCAGTCAGCGGATCGCCGAACCCGGCCTGGCGAGCAGCGCTGAGCATCTGGCGCACGAAGATCGCCTCAAACGCCTTGGCAGCCTCGCCTAGCCGCTCACGGTCGGTACCCTGGCTGGTCTTGAGCGAGCCTGTTGCCAGCATGGGGGCTGAAATCGGCGTCATATCACCACCATCTCGGCCTTGAGCGCACCGGCCTGCTTCAGCGCCTCGAGGATCGCCACGAGGTCCGATGGGCTAACGCCCAGCAGGTTCAGCGCATCGACCACGCGTGAGAGCGAGGCGCCTGGCTGGAACAGGGCGACGCGGTTGCCACCTTCTTCCTCGGCCGAAAGTACGCTGTCCTCCTCCTGCGCCGTCACGCCGCGGCTAAACGGGGCGGGCTGGACTACGGTCGGGCTCTCGTCGATCCGTACGGTCAGCTTGCCATGGCTGATCGCGGCCGGAGAAAGACGCACGGCATTATTGATCACGATGGTGCCGGTGCGGCTGTTGACGACGACGCGGGCCGGGGTTTCGGCCGGAGTCACGTCCAGCATCTCGATCGCCGCCATGATGCTGGCGCGGGCATTGGCTTCAAGTGGCAGACGCAGAGCCAGCGTGACTCCGTCCTCGATCGCAGCGGTGTTCGGGAAGCGCGCGTTTACTGCATCGCGGACCCGCGCGGCGGTCAGGAAATCGGCGCTGAACAGGTTCCAGCGCAGCGTCTCGCCGCTGTCAAATCCGGTCGAGACTGCCCGCTCCACGCTGGCGCCATCGGCAATCCGGCCCACAGTCGGCACGTTGACGGTCAGCTTCGATCCATCGGCGCCGGAAATGCCAAGGCCACCCACAGCAAGATTGCCCTGGGCCATGGCATAAATCTGCCCGTCAGCACCGTATAGCGGGGACAGGATCAGCGCACCGCCGCGGAGCGACTTGGCCTTGCCAATGGCCGATACGGTAACGTCGATTCGTTGTCCCGGTTTGGCAAAGGGCGGCAGATCGGCAGTGATCATCACTGCGGCGGCATTCTTAAGGGCGGGGTTTACCCCGGCCGGCAGCTGCACGCCGACCCGGCCCGAGACACCCCGCATGGCCTGGGTCACGTACTCCAGACTGTCATCGCCGGTGCCGTTGAGGCCGACAACGATGCCATAGCCGGTCAACTGGTTGGATCGTACGCCCTGGAAAGCGCCCAGGTCGCGAACGCGTTCGGCATTGGCCGGGCGGGGAAGGGCCAGGGCCAGGGCCAGGCCGAGCAGGGTGATCAGGCGGATCATGGCGCGGCTCAGAACGGCGAAATCAGGTTGAAGAACTTGCTGAGCCAGCCTTCGCGGCTGGCCCGCTGGATCGCACCGTTACCGGCGTATTCGATCCGTGCATCGGCGATCCGGGTGGAAAGCACGCGGTTATCCGCGTCGAGATCGGCCAGTCGGACGATCCCCGAAAACTGGATCCATTCCTGACCCTGGCTCAACAGCATCCGTTTTTCCCCGCGGACGAGCGCCGTGCCGTTGGCGCGAACTTCGGCAATGGTTACAGCCAGTTCGCCCGACAGGGCGTTGGTCTGGACAGCGGTACCGTCTCCCTTGAACGACGAT
Organism: Novosphingobium sp.; assembly: GCA_044238415.1. GTDB lineage: Bacteria > Pseudomonadota > Alphaproteobacteria > Sphingomonadales > Sphingomonadaceae > Novosphingobium. The sequence continues at coordinate 7,899 of JBIIDJ010000065.1, read as the reverse complement.
TGGCTGCTGGCTTTAAGGGCATCCGGATTCAAAAACGACAGCGGACCAGCCGTGGGCGGGGTAATCGATGCGCCGCCGCCCCGCTGGGTCTTGGAACCCGCCGACTTGGACGTGGTGGTGCTTTCCACCAGCAGGATCGTGATCGGATCACCGACCGACCGCGCGCGGTGCCCGTCATGCAGCGGGGCATAACCGGTGCTGGCGTTGAAGATCGAACCGTCAGCCGCCTTGGTCGCCGGTGGCGGGGCGGGCAGAGCGGCTTCGAAACCAGCCGACGGCTTTGGCCCGGCCCATGCAGGGGCAGCCACGGCGGCGAGCAGGAGGCACAGGCGCTTCATGGACCGGCTCACAGTGTCTGGTTGGCGTTGCGCAGCATCTCGTCGACGGCCGAGATCAGCTTGGAATTGATCTCGTAGGCACGCTGGGTCTCGATCATGTCGACCAGTTCCTCGACCACGTTGACATTCGAGGCCTCAAGCATGCCCTGACGGATCGAACCGCGACCCGCTTCCCCCGCTGCACCCAGCTGGGCGGGGCCAGATGCGGCCGTTTCCGAGAGGAAATTGTCACCCAGTGCCTGCAACCCCGCCGGGTTGGCAAAGCTGGCAAGGGTCAACTGGCCCAGTTCGACCGGCTCAGTCGACCCCTCCGTGACTGCGGATACGGTGCCATCCGGGCCAACCGAAACGGCACTGGCACCTTCCGGAACCGTGATTGCCGGCTGGACAGGATAGCCCTGCGCGGTCACCAGCGCACCTTCGGCCGACCGGGTGAAATTGCCCGCGCGAGTATAGGCCAGCCGCCCACCTGGGAGCTGGACCTGGAAGTAGCCATCGCCGTCGAGCGCCAGGTCAAGCGGGTTGCCGGTGCTGGCCAGAGTTCCCTGGGTGGTGATGCTGGTGGTCGACTGCAGGCTGACCCCGGTACCCAGGTTGAGCCCGGTGGCGTAGGCCGTCTCGGTCGAGCTCTGCTGCCCGGCGACGCGGTTTTCCTGGTAGGCCAGGGTAGCGAAATTGGCCCGGTCGCGCTTGAACCCGGTCGTGGCAATGTTAGCCAGGTTATTGGCGATAACGCGCATCCGCGCATCCTGGGCCTCAAGCCCGGTGCGGGCGACATGCAAGGCTGAAGAGGGCATGGTTCATTCTCCGTGAAAAGGGGTTCAGCCCAGCCGCATCAGGCTGGCGCCGCCTTCGTCGAGTTCCTTGGCGGTGGCGATCAGCTTAGTGCGCAGGTCGTATGAGCGCTGTGCCTCGACCATTTCGACCAGAACCTCGCTGGGCCGGACGTTTGATTGCTCAAGTGTGGCGGGGGCGAGCCGGGCCTCGGCGTCGGCGGGTAGGATGCCGCCACCTTCGACCCGGAATAGTCCGTCCAGTCCCTTGACGATCATGGTGCCAGCGGGGCTGGCCAGCTTGAGCCGGCCTACCACCACTGGCGGTGCTTCCGGTTCAGCCGGATTGCGGACCAGCACGGCGCCGTCTTCGGCAATGGTGGCCTGGCTGGAAGGCGGCAGGCTGATCGGCCCATCCTCGCCCATGACGGCAAAACCCTCGCCATTGACCAGCAGCCCGGTGGGCGAAATCGACAGGTCGCCGCGCCGGGTATAGCCCTCGCTGCCATCGGGCGCCTGCACGGTCAGCAGTGCCTGGTCTTGCAGTGCGACGTCGAGCGGGCGGCCGGTCGCAATCATTGTACCGGGGGTCATGATGGCCCCCCGCACGGCGGCATCGGTCATCGCCCGCGCCTCGACTGCCGAGCCCTTCAGCGTCAGCGGGGTAACCTGCAGCACCTCGGCCCGAAAGCCGGTGGTCTGGGCATTGGCCATATTGCTGGCGGTGACCCGCTGGCGAGTCATCGCGGCATTCATGCCGGTCACGGCGGTCCAGATCAGGCGGTCCACGGCAATCTCCTGTGGTTGGCCCGGTTGCCCGGGCCGCTACCATCAGCTTCTGAGGTTGATGATCGTCTGCGACAGCTGGGTGGCGGCATCGATCGCCTTGGCATTGGCCTGGAAATAGCGCTGGGCCGTAATCAGCCCGACCATTTCCTCGGCAATGTCGACGTTCGACTGCTCAAGGCTGCCAGACAGCATCGTGCCATAGCGCGCCGCACCCGGCTGACCATATGCGGCCGGCCCCGACAGACCGGTGGCCTGCCAATCCTGGTTGCCGACCTGCAACAGGCCGGTCGGCGAAACGAAGCTGGCCAGGGCAACCTTACCCACTTCCGTGATCGTGCCATCGCCATAGGCGGCAATCACGGAGCCATCGGCCTTGACCGTAACCGACATCAGATCGGCTCCGGCGGCATTCGTTGCCGCTGCCTGCGCGTCCTGCGGCGTGGTCGATGTGACATTGCCGGCGCCGTCCACCGGCAGCACTTGCAGGCGATTGCCCTGCACGTCGGCAATGTAGCCTGAACCGTCGAGGCCGAAGTTGCCGTTGCGAGTGTAGAAGGTCTTGCCGGTTACCGGCGAAACCTTGGTGAAGAAGCCTTCGCCATTGATCGCCAGGTCCAGTGCGGCGCCCGTCTGCTCCGTCGCGCCCAGCGCGAAGTTCTGGTCAATCGACTGGACGGCAGAGCCGAGGCCTTTGACCAGCTTGGGGTTGGCGGCCGCGCTACCCGAGACGATGTCCGCAAAGTTGACCCGGCTTTTCTTGAACCCGGTGGTCTCGGCATTGGCCAGATTGTTAGATATCACTGACAGTTCGGACTGGGCGTTACGCAGCCCATTGAGCGAGGTGTAGAACGACATCGGGGTTACTCCTGGGCTGCGGTGGTGGTGGTGACAGGTGAACTGGCCAGCGCCCGGTCAAGCCGGGCGGAAATGTCCTTGAGGGTGGAATTGATCTGCTCGAGGCCCGTGAGCGACGAGAACTGCGCCATCTGGGCAATCATTTCCTTGTTATCGACCGGATCGGTCGGGTCCTGCTGCTTGAGCTGGGTCGTCAGCAGGCGGATGAAGTCCGCCTGACCCAGGGTCTGCATCGCGGCAGGGCGCGTCGGGGCGGGGTTGGATCCCGCATTGGCAACGGCAGCGACCATTATTTCATCCTCATGGTTTCAAGCATCAACTGCTTGGCGGTGGACAGCGCCTCGACCAGGTTCTGGTACTGTCGCGAGGCATCGAGCATTTCGACCATCTCGGCGTTCTCATCGACCGGAGCAGTCCAGACGTTGCCTTCCGCGTCGGCCAGCGGGTGATCGGGGTTGTAGCTTTTCACTGGCGCGGCATTGTCGCGCAGCATCCCGCCGACCCGCACAGTGCTGAGGCCGGAGGCAGCATCGAGCTCGCTGGCGAAGACTGTCCGGATCGGGCGATAGGCTTCAGCTTCGGTCCCGGTAACGCTGCCCGCATTGGCCAGGTTCGAAGCGGCGGCGTTCATCCGCACCAGCTGCGCCGACATGGCACGCTGCGCGGCACCGAACAGAGTGAGGGGCGGCTGGGCCATGCTTATTCGCCCTTCAGCGCGCGAGTGATCGTTTCGATCCGGCCCCGCAGGAACCCCAGCGTGGCCTGGTATGCGACCGCATTTTCGGCAAACGCGGTCTGCTCGGTGGCCATTTCGACGGTGTTACCATCAAGGCTGGGCATGACAGGCACGCGATAGCGGGTCGCTTGCTGGACCGCCGCAGTGCTGCCTAGGCCTTCATTGCGGGCCTTGAGCGCAGCGGCGAAGTCAAGATCGCGGGCCTTGAAACCCGGCGTCCCGGCATTGGCGATGTTCGATGTGATCATCCCCAATCGCTGCGAACGCAGTTCGAGCGCAGTGGCGTGAATTCCGAACAGGCTACTCATGGCGCAGGTCCTCCTGGATCAAACGTGCCCGCTTTTCAGCAAGGGGCGTGCCAAATCCCGAAACAACCCGATTCCGTGGCTCTGAAACTGCGCAGGCGGCAAAGTTCTGCCGCCGGCGGCAAATTAGCGCTGCCGGATGAAATGCCGCACTGGCCGGTCGTCCTTGGCTGCAGAGGAGCTCTGCCGTGATCGACCCAACCGCCCTGATTGATGGTCCGTCCGCCCTGATTGTCGGGGGTGGCACGCTGCTGGCAACCATGCTGCGCTGTGGTCTTGCCGATTGCGGTATGACCATTACCAAGTTGGGTCAGCTCCCGCGGGCGGGATTTGATTTCGATCGTACCCGCGCCGAGCTGGCGTTGCAGATCCAGGAAATTCAGCGGGACGGCCTCTTGCGCGCAACGCCGCATCATTCGGGCGATGCCGAATTCGACGCTGCGGCCGATGCCCTGATCGAACGCCGCTCGGTCGCCGGGCTGCTTGACGCGCACCAGGCGCACCACGCCCGACGGCTGGCGGAAAGCGAGCGCGCCGTGCAGACGCTGGTACAGGCGGCCGAGCTGGCGCCGGTGTTCGGCCTCGCCGGTACACTGGTCTCGCTAAGCCAGTTGCCGACGGAAAGCGTGGCGCGCGGGGCATTCACTGCGGCCATCGCCATGGCGGTGATTACGACGCTTTATGGACTGCTGGCGGCCAATCTGCTGCTGGCGCCATTGGCACGGATGATTGAGCGCAAGGCCCAGGCCGAGGAAGCGCAGCGCGAGCGACTGATTGAGTGGCTGGCCGCCCAGGTGGAGCTGGCGGTTGCCCTGCGCAATGGCCGCACGGCCCATCCGCTGGAGCAACCAGCATGATCGCGCAAGTGGGCAGCGGTTGGCAAACCGTGCTGGCCGATCTTTCCCTGATCCTGTTCATGACCACCGCAGCCGCAGTGAGCGAGGCTCCGGCCGAGGCTCCACCGGTGCAACAAGTCCGCCTGCCGGTGCTGGCTGAGCCGGTAGCAGTCTGGCGTGGCGGTCGTGGTGCTCCGACGCTGAATGCCTGGCTGGCGGAAGCAGCGGTCGACCAGCGCTTGCGCCTGACCCTCGTGGCCGCCCCAAAAGATGCCCCGGCAACGTTGGCTCTGGCCGCAGCCGCCCAGCGCCCTGCGCGAGTGCTGATCGAGCCGGATTTGGTCGGCCTACCCTATGCCACTCTCACTTATGACAATGGAGCAACGCCATGATCCGACGCCTGCCATTGCTGCTGGCGCTTGTTGCCAGTCCGTCGCTGGCCCAGATCGCTACGGCCGACCTGGCCGAGATCGACCGGGCGGTCACGTCCTTTACTGGAATGCCTGCTGGCGCCCCCGGCGGCGCAGCTGCGCCGGTTGATCGCAGGCTCAGGCTTGCTCGCTGCGTTCAGCCGCTGGCATTGGGCTGGCACGGCACGACCCGGAATGCCGTGCAGGTACGCTGCCCGGTTGCCGGAGGGTGGACGTTGTACGTGCCGCTGGCCGGTGGTGCTGGTGCTGGTGCCCCATTCGAAGCACCGTTGGTGGCACGCGGCGATGCCGTGACGATTGTGGTCGGCGGCGCCGGGTTTGCTGTGGCTCAACCCGGCGAAGCCTTGGAAAGCGGTGCAGCAGGGGCCTGGATCAAGGTTCGCGGCCTTGCCCCCAAAGCTCCCGTCCTGCGCGGCCGTGTACTGCGCCCCGGCGTCATCGGCGTCGATTTGCCATGACCCGGCAGTTTTTTGCCGCCCGGCCCTTAAATTGCCGGCACAGTAGTCGTCCTGACAGGCGATATACCTAGCAGGAGCGGCTCATGCCACCGATTGACCTTAACCCGATCCGCGCACACCGTGCTGCCGACCAGCGCCTGCTGCGTGCGGAATCCGTGGCCGGACGGACTGGCGGGGCAGCTGTACAGGCCGGGCCGCAGGTCGAGCTGGATCCTGCGCTGGCAACCGCGCATCCGCCGATCGATCAACAGCGCGTGGCCGAAATCCGCAAGGCAATCGAACAAGGTCGCTATCCCATAACACCCATGCGTGTGGCCGATGCCTTGATCGCCGCTGGCTATCTCTGGAGAGCTCCGAAATGACTTCGAGCCAAGAACTGCACCACAGCCTTCGGCAGATGGTTGCCGTGTTGCAGGCAGAGCGGCAGGCACTTGCCGCTCTCGATCTAGATGCGATACTTGGCTGCGCGCAGGACAAGCAGGCGCTGTGCGGGCGGATTGATGCTGCCGGCCCCTTTGGCGAGGACATCTTGCTGGACGAGGAATGCCGCGGCCTGCTTGATGCGGCCCGGCGGATAAACGAGGTAAACCGCCAAGTTCGCAACCTGCTGGCCGCCAATGTGGCCGCCCGGCTGGAGACGCTGGCGGGCAGCCCGGCGCTCTATCGCCCAGGCACCGCCGCCTATGCCTATGCGGGGTCGATGCGCTAATTGGCACGCACTTTGCTGAAGCCTCTCCATCATTCGCTTGAAGGGGAGGCCTGGCTTGAGCCAGACCAGTTCGATTGCCGCCACACCAGCGCCACGGGCCGACGTGCCCGGGGCCATTGCGCGTGCTGCCCAGGCAACGGGGATCGACTTTTCCTATCTGCTGGCTCAGGCGCGGCTTGAATCGAGCCTTGATCCCGGCGCTCAAGCGGCAACGTCAAGCGCGGCGGGACTGTACCAGTTTACCCGCGGCACCTGGCTAGAGACGCTGGACCGTCATGGCGCGCGGCACGGCGTTGGCTGGGCTCAGGGCGCTATCGAACAGGGCCGCATTGCTGATCCCGGGCTTCGCCAGCAGGTCTTAGCGCTAAGGTTTGATCCCGACCTATCGGCGCGGATGGCTGCGGAGCTCGCCAATGACAATCGCGCAGCACTGCTTCCTGTTCTTGGCCGCGAACCGGACCCGGCCGAATTGTATGTTGCCCACTTCCTTGGCGCCGGGGGGGCGAAGACATTCCTGAGCGCGCTTAGCACCGATCCGGGGCAGAGTGCGGCCGCGCTGCTGCCCGATGCCGCCGCTGCTAACCGCACGATTTTCTATGCCGGTGGGCAGCCGCGCACTGTCGGTGAAGTGATGACTCTGTTGCGCGGCAAGATGGAGCGCGCAATGGGGGAAAGCGGCGCACCAGTGGCCTGGACCGCCGGGCCTGAATTGCGGACCGGTCTCCTGGCAGGGGCCCCACGGCCTGCTTCACCCGAACGACCGTCCATGGCGGCGACCCTGGCTGGGGCATTCGGGCTGCGTGCTGGCACTACTGAGGCCCCAGCGCATGTCCGCGCCGCTTACGGCAAGCTCAGGGCTTTTGACCTGTGAGCGGCCTGCCACGCTTCAATTTGGCCTCCGTGGCCTTGCCGCTTGGCATTCTGACCCTGATCGGGCTGATGGTCGTGCCGGTTCCGGCTTTGCTGTTAGATGTGTTTTTTGTGCTCAACATTGCGCTGTCGGTTGCTGTGCTGATGGCAGCGATGAACGCAGAAAAGCCGCTGGATTTCTCCTCGTTTCCTTCCGTCCTGCTGTTCGCGACGCTCCTGCGGCTGGCGCTTAACGTCGCCTCTACCCGCGTCGTGCTGGTCCACGGGCATGAGGGCGCGGCCGCAGCAGGCCATGTGATCGAGGCTTTCGGGGCGTTCCTGGTCGGCGGCAACTTCGCGGTCGGGCTGTTCGTGTTTTTGATCCTGGTGATCATCAATATGATTGTGATCACCAAGGGCGCTGGGCGCGTATCGGAAGTCTCCGCCCGCTTCACCCTTGATGCCTTGCCGGGCAAGCAGATGGCGATCGATGCCGATCTCGCAGCTGGGATTTTGACCGCTGAAGAAGCCAAGGCACGCCGCAAGGAAGTGGCCACCGAGGCTGACTTCTACGGCGCGATGGACGGCTCCAGCAAGTTCGTGAAGGGCGATGCTATTGCTGCGCTGCTGATCCTGGCGGTAAACATCATCGCCGGGTTCTGTCTCGGCATGATTAGCCATGGCCTGTCGGCCGGCGAAGCAGCCCAAGTCTATATTACCCTTGCGGTTGGCGATGCGCTGGTGGCGCAGGTGCCGGCGTTGCTGCTGTCGATCGCTGCCGCCGTGATCGTGACACGCGTAGCCGATGATCGCGAAGGGC
>JBIIDJ010000011.1:0-44608 GCA_044238415.1 Novosphingobium sp. | reverse complement strand
CTGCCTCGACGTGGTGGCCGATAATGCCGCCACCAATGGGGTCCCGATGGGCGCCCGCGCCGGTGAGCTGACGATGCTGGTGGCAGACGGCATGGCGCACCCGCTGCTTGAGGCGCGCGGGCCCTATGACTTGATCATTGCCAATATCCTGGCCGGGCCGCTGATCGGCCTCGCGCCGGATTTCGCGCGGCACATGGTGCCGGGCGGGCACTTGGTGCTGGCGGGCCTGCTGGAGACGCAGGAAGCCCAGGTGCGCCGCGCCGCCCGCATGGCCGGGCTGCGGCTGGCCGCACGGCTCGTCAATGGCGACTGGTCGATCCTGTGGCTGAGGAAGCGCGGCCTGGCGCCTGCGCGGGCCAGCCATCTGCCTGACTGGGCAAGGCGCTGATCCGCCGGTGAGCCTGCGCGATTTCCTCATTCTGGTCGGCATCTGTCTGATCTGGGCGACCAACAACGTGGTCAGCAAGATCGTAGTCAGCGATTGGCAGGTGCCGCCGCTGCTCTATGCCGCGATCCGCTTTGCCATTGTCGCCGCGATCACCCTGCCCTGGCTGCGACCCATGCCGCGCCCGGGCTGGCGGATTATCGCGGTCGGCCTGCTGATGGGCGGGGGCAGCTTCGCGCTGCTGTTTATGGCGCTGCAGACTGTCTCGCCCTCGGCCGCGGCGGTCGTCAGCCAGGCCGGGGTGCCGATAACCACCCTGCTCTCGATCCTGATCCTGGGCGAACGGATCCACTGGCGCCGCGCGCTGGGCATTACCCTGACGCTGATCGGCGTGCTGGTGGTGGTGTGGGAGCCAGGCTTCGCGATCTCGATTGGCCTGCTGCTGGTCCTCGCCGGGGCCGCCAGCGGCTCGCTTGGCGCCGTGCTGATGAAGCAGATGGGTGAAATCGCGCCGCTGCGGCTGCAGGCCTGGGTCGGCATGACCAGCACGCTCCTGCTGGTCCCGCTCAGCCTGCTGCTCGAAACGCCGGACTGGGGCCAGATCGCAGCGGTTCGCTGGCCGTTCCTGGCGGCACTGCTGTTCTCGGCGCTGGTCGTCTCGGTCGGCGCCCACACGCTGTTCTACGTGCTGATCGCGCGGTATGAAGCGAACCTGATCGCTCCGCTGACCCTGATCACCCCGCTGGCAACGATTGCCCTGGGCGTGCTGATCACCGACGACCAACTGGATGGACAGATGATCGTCGGATCAGCCATTGCGCTGACCGGCGTGCTGATCGTCGCACTCAGGCGGACCCGCGCCCCGATTGCGGAAGCGCAGGAACACTCCTGACCGGCGAGGAGGACTTAAGTGGTAGCCGCCTGGACCTTGTCGGCGGTGGTGCTGAACGAGTTGGTCGTCTCGCTTCCCAGGCCGACCAGCGCCCCGAACATGGCAATGACAATCAGGCCCAGGATCAGGCCCATTTCAACCGCAGCCGTGCCGGTGCGGTCGGCAATCAGTTTGCGCATCTGGTTCATTCTGCGTCCCCGGCCAGCTCACTTCGTGGCCATCATGCAGAAAATCTATAGTTGCCAGATATTAAGGATAGGTAAGTGTTACGAAGAGGGGGCGTTGGTGGCGGCATCGACTTGCGCGGCGGTGGAAGAGAACGAGTTGGTCACCGCGTTCCCCAGAGCAGAAATGGCCGTGAACATGGCAATGACGATCAAGGCCAGAATCAGGCCCAATTCGACGGAGGACGTACCTGTCGAATCCGTCGTCAATCGCCTGAAGAAGTTCATCAGCGCTCCCTGATAGGCCTGGGGTGTGCGCCTATCCGCGGCATGGTTAGCTAATCAGCATTAAGCATAGGTGCGGAAACATCCTTCACCATCTGCGTGCCGATACTCCGGAAATCCCCTTATTTCCGATCACCCGGCGCCGCGGACAATCTCTGCCCAGGCTGCCTCGTCGATGACCGGAATGCCCAGTTCCTGGGCCTTTTTCAGTTTCGAGCCAGCCCCCGGGCCAGCCACGACCAGGTCGGTCTTGGCGGAAACCGATCCTGCGGCCTTGGCCCCCAGCCGCTCCGCCTGGGCCTTGGCTTCGTCGCGGCTCATCGTTTCGAGCGCGCCGGTGAAAACCACGGTCTTGCCAGCGACCGCGCTGTCCCTCGTTTCGACCACATAGGGCGGCGGGAAGACTTCGGAGAGCAGGTCCTCCCACACCGCAACATTGTGCGGCTCATGAAAGAAATCCCCCAACGCCTCGGCCACGGCGGGGCCGATCCCGTCAATCCCGGTCAGTTCGGCCAGGGCATCCGCAGCGCCGCCCCTTGCGGCCTGGGCCACTTCGCGCAAGTGCTCCAGCGTAGTGAAGCGCTTGAGCAGGTCCCGCGCGGTCACCGCGCCGACATGGCGGATGCCCAGACCGAACAGCAACCGCGCCGCATCGGGCGTGCGCTTGGCCTCGATCGCTGCCAATAGATTGTCCACGGACTTGTCCTGCCAGCCCTCGCGCCCGACGATCTCACTGCGCCGCGCTTTGAGGCGGAAGATGTCCGCCGGACTTTCCAGCCAGCCAAGGCCGAAGAATTCGATAATCGTTTTCTCGCCCAGCCCCTCGATATCGAGTGCGCCGCGGCTGACGAAATGCTTGAGGCGTTCGGTCCGCTGGGCCGGGCAGATCAGCCCGCCGGTGCAGCGCACATCCACCTCGCCCTCTTCGGCCACGGCTTCGCTGCCGCATTCAGGGCAATGATCGGGGAACGGATAGGCAGTGCGGTGCGCGTCGCGGGTCAGGTTCTCCACCACTTGCGGAATCACGTCGCCGGCACGTTGCAGCACCACGCGATCACCCACCCGCAAGCCGAGCCGGGCAATCTCGTCGCGGTTGTGCAGAGTGACATTGGCCACCATCACCCCGCCCACGCCGACCGGGGTCAGCCGCCCGACGGGGGTGAGCTTGCCAGTTCGTCCGACCTGAATATCGATGGCTTCAAGTGTCGTCTCAGCGCGTTCCGCCGGGAACTTGTGCGCGATCCCCCACCGCGGGGCCTTGGCCACGAAGCCGAGCCGCTCTTGCCAATCGAGCCGGTCAACCTTGTAGACAACTCCATCGATATCATATGGAAGATCAGAACGTTGTCGCTCAATATTACAATAATGGGTTAGCATCTGCGCGATATCTTCGCACCGCACCAACAGCGGTGAAACCGGCACGCCCCAGCTGGCAATCGCCGCCATTACCTCGCTCTGGGTCGCACCCGGCACGGCCGAAGCCGCGCCCCAGCCATGCGCCAGGAACCGCAGCGGACGCGACGCCGTGACCGCGGCATCCTTCTGCCGCAGGGAACCGGCGGCAGCATTGCGCGGGTTGGCGAAGATCTTGCCTCCGCTCTCCTCCTGCGCGGCGTTGAGCGCGACGAAATCGGCCTTGGCCATGTAAACCTCGCCCCGCACCTCGAACACGTCGGGCACGGCACCGGTCAGCACCTGGGGGATATCGGCAATGGTCGCGACATTAGCCGTCACGTCCTCGCCCACCTGCCCGTCGCCGCGCGTCGCGGCACGGACCAGCCGGCCCTGCTCGTAACGCAGCGAACAGGACAGGCCGTCGATCTTGTCCTCCGCCGTCATGGCCACTTCCGCGTCGTCTGGCAGGGCCAGGAACCGCCGCACCCGCGCCACGAAATCAGCCACGTCCTCGTCGGCAAAGGCATTGTCGAGGCTCATCATCCGCACTTCGTGCGCCACTTTGGCGAGCGGCGAAGCGGCCACCTCGTGCCCGACCTGACGGCTGGGGCTGTCCGGCCGGACCAGATGCGGGAAAGCGGCCTCCAGCTCGGCATTGCGCCGCACCAGCGCATCGTAGTCCGCATCCGAAATCTCGGGCGAATCCTCGACGTGATAGCGCTTGTTGTGATGCGCAATGATCCTGGCCAGGCGCATCAGTTCATTGGCGGCATCCGCTTCGGCAAGGATCGGGTCCAGAGCCATGACCGGTCAGAACTCTACCGTCGCCGGAACCTGCTGACGGTCGAAGGCTTCCTCCGCGAAGGGACCATCACGGTCCACCCAGTGCAGAAACAGGTGCGCCGACCAGCGGTTGGGATTGGGGGTGGTCCGGCCATGATGATGATGCACGCCCTGGTACAGCACGGCATCGCCGGCTGCCATCGGCACCCCTGCCATATCCTCGTCCGGCGTAAAGGCGGTATCAGCGCGCTCATAGGGTTCGGCAATCGGGCGTCGCGCCACCTCTAACGGCCAGGGGACGCCATCGGCATAGCCCAGCGTCAGCGACAAACTGTGCTCACAGGCGGGGCGATCACCATGGACCCGGCAAATGTCACCTTGGCGGTAGATCCGGAAATAGCAGTAGCTGGGCAGCAGTGCTTTGCCGGTCAGTCCCTCAAGCGTAGCGGTCAAGCCCCAGTGAAAGGCCGCGAACATTGGATAGTGATAGCCATAGATTTCAACCGCCGGACGCGCCAGCAGCGGGCCGTCCTTGCTTAACCGGTTCACATCGACCCCTTGTCGGGCAAGGTCCGATTTCATCCGCACCAACATGCCGCGCGCCACTTCCGGCGGGATCAGCCCGGGCAAGTGTACATAGCCCTGCTGCCAATAGGGCGCGATGTCGGGGAAAGCGGGCATTTATCCTGTCCTTGTCGTGCCGCTGCAGTGCAGCCGATTCCCTGTCCTCCTAGACCAGCGCCAGCAGGCTCGCCACCGCCACGCTGATCGGGATTGCAGCAATTGGCAAATTCGGCATTCCGCTGACGAAAGACGGGCGGCGGCGGAGCCGCAACGTGTCACACCCCCTCAAGCAGCCGGTCCGCCTGGGCCCGGGCCTCGGCCGTTACCTCGGCGCCTGACAGCATTCGGGCGATTTCCTCCTGCCGCCCGCCGGCATCGAGCAGGATCACCGAGGTGCGCGTGACCGTGCCTTCGCTCGACTTGGCGATCATGTAGTGCTGGCTCCCCCGCGCCGCGACCTGCGGGCTGTGGGTGACGGCGAGCAGCTGTCCACCGCTCGCCAGCCGTGCCAGGCGCTCGCCGATTGCGCTGGCGACGGCGCCGCCAACCCCGCGGTCGATCTCGTCGAAGATCACCGTCGCTGCCCCGCCCTGCTCGGCCAGCGCAACCTTGAGCGCCAGGATGAAGCGCGACAGCTCGCCGCCCGAGGCAATCTTGGCGAGCGGCGCAAAATCCGCGCCGGGGTTGGTAGAGATCAGGAACTCAACCGCGTCGATCCCAGTAGGACCCCAGCGATCCTCGGGTAGCGGGATAACGCTGGTGCGGAACCTGGCGGCGTCCAGCTTGAGCGGAGCCAGTTCCGCTGCCACGGCTGCATCCAGCTTGCCGGCCGCCGCCTGCCGCGCGGCTGACAGCGCCGCGGCCTTGGCCTGGTAGTCCTCACCGGCCTTGGCCGCAGCCGCTTCCAGCGCCGCCAGGTCCGCTTCCCCGCCCTCTATGGCATCAAGCGCGCCTCGCATGGTCCGCATTTTCGCCGGCAGCTCGTCTACCGTGCACTGGTGCTTGCGCGCGGCGGCGCGCAGGTCGAACAGGCGGGTCTCAATCCGGTCGAGCATGGCAGGGTCGTGGTTGAGGGCCTCGGCGGCACGAGCCAGCTTGTCTTCTGCCTCGCCCGCCTCGATCACGGCGCGGTCCAGCGCGGCCAGGGCCTCGGCCAGCAAGGGGTGTTCGGCTGCAATCCGGTCCAGCCGCCGCGCCGCACCGCGCAGGGTGGCCAGCGCCGAATCCGAACCGGACCAGAGGTGCTGCAACTCGGCAAGGTCACCGGATAGCCGCTCCCCTTTCTGCATGTCGGCCCGGGCGCCGGCCAGTTCCTCCTCCTCGCCCTCGACCGGCTCCAGCGCGGCCAGCTCGGCCAGGTGAGCGACAATCAGGTCACGGTCCGCCGCCGCTTGGTCCAGCGCGGCGCGAGCGGCCTCCAGTGCCTCGGCCCGCGCCCGCCATTCGCGCCAGGCTGCGTCCACCCCGGCCGCATCGCCGCCGCAATAGCGATCGAGCAAGGCACGATGGCCGCGCGGGTTGACCAGGCCGCGATCGTCATGCTGGCCATGCAGTTCAACCAGGGCCGGAGCCAGTTCGCGCAGCAGCGCGACGCCGACCGGCTGGTCGTTAATGAAGGCCTTGGACCCGCCATCGGCGCGGACCCGGCGCTTGAGAATCAGCGGTTCGCCCGATTCAACATCGACCTCAGCCTCGGCCAGGGCGCAACGCACAGCATCAGGCAGGCGGGTGAACTCGAAACTGGCAGTAACGCTGGCCTGATCCTCCCCGGCGCGGACCAGCCCGGAATCGGCCCGATCCCCCAGCACCAGCCCCAACGCATCGAGCAGGATCGATTTCCCGGCCCCGGTCTCCCCGGTCAACACGCCCAGACCGCCGGCAAAATCGAGGTCGAGCGCCTCGATAAGAACGACATTGCGGATGGACAGACGGGTCAGCATGTTCGCTGCCTGTTCTAGCGGCACATCGCGCGCAGAGCAAACCCCGCCATCCACAAGGCCGATCCCCGAATGGAAGGGATCACCAGCATTCCAGCGACGGTCGACCAGGAGAGGAGATCACGCGCCGCTGGAAGGCATTAGGTCAGAGCGTCAGCTTGAACGTCGCCCCGAAAGTCCGCGGATCACCGGGCTGGCCGACAATCAGACCAACGTTGCTGGGCGCGACTTGCAGCAGGTCGAAATAGTTCACGTCGAACAGGTTGCGGACCCAGCCGTAGAGCTCAAACGCATCGCTGCGGAAACCGGCGCGCAGGTTGGTCAGCGCATAGCCTGCGACATTGGTGTAAATCGACGGCGAAGGGTTGGACGAGAAGCTTGAGCGATAATTGCCGTCCACACCCAGATAGATCTGCCCCGCCTTGCCAAAGGCCGTGACGGGGACATTGGCCTCGGCCCCATAGGAGAAGGCCCATTTGGACACGCCCGGCAGGCGTTGCCCCGAAATGTCGCAATTGGCCGGACTGAGGCCGCCGGGCGTTCCGGGTGCGCTAGGCGCCTGCCCCGCGCCAACCGTTGTGCCGCTTCGGTGCCATCGCTCGCAGCGAGCCTGCACTGGACGAACCGGCAAGGGGCGGGAGCGTTGCATCGGACGATTCCTTTCGCCGCCGAAGCGCCGCTTTCCTGCGACCAGTGATTTAGCTGGCTATTTCAACCGTATCGAATGGCGGCTCAAGCTTGATCTGATCGGCCAGGCTGACCCGGTCAAGCATTTCCGCCATCTCATCACGCAGGATCAGCATCAGCCCGCGCAGGCGGCATTCGGCCTCTGGCAGGCAATTGTTGCAATGCTCGTGCGCGTTGCGGCTGGCGCAGGGCACCAGCGCCAGGCTGCCGCGGGTCAGGCGGATGATATCGCCATAGCGGATGTCGACCGGCGGTAACGCCAGTTCATAGCCGCCATCGCGCCCGCGGGTGGAGACGACCAGCCCTTCCCTTCCCATCTCGGACAGGATCACGGTCAGGAACTTGCGCGGAATGTTCTGCGCCTCGGCAATCGCGTCCAGCCGGATCGGGCCCTGCCGCCAATGATCGGCGAGGTGCTGCAGGGCGCGGATCGTATAGCGGGTTTTCTGCGACAGCATGGGAATTACCTACAAGCGCCGCCCAGAACGCAATGTCAACCGGTTCAATAGAAAATACCACGCGCAGACCTGACCCGGGGCGAGGGCCGCGCAGCACTCGTCGATCTGCTGACGACTTTAGCAGGGTAGCCTCTTCACAATTCCGCACCGCGCGCCGATATTCGGACCCGACGGTTCACGCCGCGTTCGGCAAGGGAGCAGCATTGTCTTGGGCCTGTTTGGCAAGACTTTCCGAACGCCACCGATGCGCGATGGGCAGTCGATTGACTGGGATCCGCGTCTGGCCGGGAGCGGTTTGCCGCCGCCCGATGCCGAAGAGGCGGCAACGCCGCCCCCGGAAACACGTGGTAAGCGGTGGTGGTTCAAGCGCTCACTCCAGGCGATGCTGCTGCTTTTCGCGGTCCTGGTCGCCTGGCTGGCGCTGACCGCACCGCTCTCCAAGTCGCTCGAGCCGATCGCCCCGCCGCAGATCACCCTGCTCGCCGCCGATGGCACGCCGATCGCGCGCAACGGCGCGATCGTCGACAAGCCGGTCAGGGCGGCCGACCTGCCACCCCACGTCAAGCAGGCCTTCATCGCGATTGAGGACCGGCGGTTCTATTCGCACTGGGGGGTTGATCCGCGCTCGATCGGGCGGGCGGTGCTGAGCAACATCACGTCCAGCCGCATTCAGGGCGGCAGCACGATCACCCAGCAGCTGGCCAAATTCACCTTCCTCACCCCCGAGCGGAGTCTGACCCGCAAGGCGCGCGAGGCGCTGATCGCGTTCTGGCTGGAGGCCTGGTTGAGCAAGGACGAAATCCTCGAGCGCTATCTTTCCAACGCCTATTTCGGCGACAATACCTATGGCCTGCGCGCCGCCTCGCTGCACTATTTCTATCGCCAGCCGGAACGGCTGACCCCGGCGCAGGCGGCCATGCTGGCGGGACTGGTTCAGGCCCCATCCCGCCTTGCCCCGACACGCAACTATGCCGCCGCGAAGAAGCGGATGGAGCTGGTGAAGGCGGCGATGGTGGCCGAAGGATACCTCACCGCAACCGCAGCGGCGAGAATGCCGTTCCCCAGGCTTGACCTGCGCAGCCGCAACGAACTGCCCAGCGGGACCTATTTCGCGGACTGGGTGCTGCCGCAAATCCGGGCGGAAAACGAAAGCGGGTACGCGCGCGAAACGCTCAAGACCACGCTGGATGCCCGGCTGCAGCGGGCGGCGCGTAATGCGATCGCGCGTGCCGGACTGGGCCAGGCCCAGGCCGCGCTGGTGGCGATGCGCCCGAATGGCGAGGTGGTGGCGATGGTCGGCGGGCGTGATTACGCCGCATCGCCGTTCAACCGCGCCACCCAGGCGCGCCGCCAGCCGGGTTCAACCTTCAAGCTGTTCGTCTACCTTGCCGCGCTGCAAAATGGATGGAAGCCCGACGACAAGATCGATAACCGCCCGATCCTGATCGGCGGCTACCGGCCGAAGAACTATGCGGACCGCTATTCCGAGACGATTACCCTGCGCGATGCCTTCGCCACGTCCAGCAATGTCGCCACGGTCCGGCTGTTCAACCAGGTGGGCGACCGCAAGGTGATCGCGCTGGCCCGTGCGATGGGGGTGACTGCGCAGATGGAACCGGGCGATCCCTCCGTTGCGCTCGGCACGTCGGGGATGACCCTGCTCGAACTGACCGCAGCCTATGCCGGGGTGGCAGGCAACAGCTATCCGGTAAAGCCGCGCGCCTTCCCGGCTGAGGAACAGGGTTGGTTTGAATGGCTGGTATTTGGTCCCTCCAGCTTTTCCGGCAGGGCGCAAGCGGACATCGAAGGCATGCTCCGCCGGACGGTGGAGGCCGGGACGGGACGGGCCGCTGCTCCAGGCCGCGCCGCCTTCGGCAAGACCGGGACCAGCCAGGACAGCCGCGATGCCCTGTTTGTCGGCTATTCCGGGGATCTGGTGGTCGGCGTGTGGGTCGGCAATGACGACAACACCCCGCTCAGAGGCGTTACCGGAGGCACCCTGCCGGCCAGGATCTGGCGCGAATTCATGCGCTCGGCGCGCGGTGCGCCGCCGGCGCCAGCGCGCCCGCGCCCCAATCCAAGCGGACCGGTCGAGCCGCTCGACGGGCCCGAACTTCCGCTGGGCGATGCGCAGGTCCGGTTCGAGGATGGCCGCGCGGTGATCAGCACCCAGGTGGATGGCGCACCGGTCGGCGTTGAGATCAATCTTGGCAATGAAGCGGCAGAAGCCCAGCGCCGCGCCGCCGCAGCGCTGCGCGAAGCCACCGCGCGGACAAGCGAGGCCGCCCGCGAGGCACAACAACGGATCGAGGAAGAGGCCAGCCGCAGAGCGCCCGGCCCCGGCTAGGTCAGGCTGCGACCGTGCCCGGTGCGTACTTCTGCATCAGCTCAAAGGCCTTCTGGTACCACTCGCTGCCCGGATAGTTGGCACCAAGCACGGCTGCCGCCTTTTGCGCCTCGCTCGGCACGCCGATGGCAAGGTTGCTTTCAACCATGCGGTACAGCGCTTCGGGCGTGTGACTGGTGGTCTGGTAACCTTCGATCACGTTGCGGAAGCGCAGGTTGGCCGCCAGCCACCTGCCCGAACGCTGGTAGAACCGGCCGATCTCCATCTCCTTGCCAGCAAGGTGATCGTTGACCAGATCGATCTTCAGCCGCGCATCGGCGGCATAGCGGGTGTTGGGATAGCGGCGCACCACCTCGTTCATGGCGTCGAGCGCCTGACGGGTGATCTTCTGGTCGCGGCTGACATCGCTGATCTGCTCGTAATAGGACAGGCCGATCAGGTAATAGGCATAAGGCGCATCGCGGTTGCCCGGATGGATCGACAGGAAGCGCTGCGCCGATTGCACCGCCTTGGTGTAATCGCGGGCGACGTAATAGGAGAAAGCGCTCATCAACTGGGCGCGGCGGGCCCAGGGCGAATAGGGGTGCTGGCGCTCCACCTCGTCAAACAGTGCGGCAGCCACCTTGGTATCGCCGCGGTCCAGGCGGTCCTTCGCGGCGGTATAGAGCGTGTCGACATCGCGCGCGACGAAGGCCGTATCCTTTGGCCCACCGCCCCGCCCGCCGCACCCGGCAGTCAGCAGCATGGCCGCAGAGGCAGTGGCAAGGATGGCGAGCTTGAACGGGGAACGGGCGATCATGGGGCAAGCCTATAACCAGCACGCGCCTGAACGCCAAGTGAAAGGGTTGCGGTTATCCCGGGGCAAACAGCACCGGAGCCCGATGCCGTCATCGTCGGACGGCGACATGGCGTCATCGGCGGCCGGCACCAACGCGACCCGCTGACCGGTCGTCCGTCCTGTCGCCGCCAGCACCAGCATATGCAGCGGCCCCTGGGTGCGGGCATCCTGTGATGGGGAAACAAGGCACAGATCAAACCACACGCCGCGGTTCGCGCCCAGCCTCAACGAAGACGGAGAGCGATCCAACAACGCTGCAGATTGAAGAAATGGTGCCCAGAAGAGGACTGGGATTTTTGCTTTAAGCTTCGACAGAACAGACATTTCGCGTCACAATCTACGAAGAAGGCCCCATCAGAAGCCCCAGCCCCCTGCCAACTCTATTATGGGTTGCTCGACCGCGAGGTGTAAGGTCAGCTTCCAGTGGTAGTCTTGTCAACGCCGTGGAAGTTGCAATTTATACTGCAGTTTGATTGGTAATGGTCCAGAGTATAATTATACAGAAACTGCAAACTCCTCAAGTCGAGCTTGATCGATACAATCAAACAGCTGCTGTCGATAAAATGACAATGCATAGCGACATAAGATGCTCTACGCGTTGAAGAAGATCGCCAAGGCGAAACCAAAACCAAAAAGCCGGAACACTTGGTCCATGACCCCACATCTTGATCATTTCAGATCGAGATTGGATGGCAAAGATGGCTTCTTTAACGGGTTTTAAGCGCTAGAAGGCGCAGGACGAGATGCGGCGTCAAACAGTGCCCCAACCAACTACCGCCAACGCCATCTATAGACCATAATGCGTGAAAGCATGTTGATTCCCAATACCATACGGGTACGCAAGGTCTACAAACGCCCATCCATTTGTCACACGATAGCCGTTTAGATGTCATGGTGAGATCAGGTGAATCGCATCGTGATGTAACACAGTCACCCTAATTGGGCCCCGAACCAACCAACGGGGTTACCATGAGAAAACTGATTGCCACTCTGCTTGCTTCGACCGCATTGCTTCCGCAGGCGGTTTTGGCGACTGAAACTGCGACCGCAACCGAAGCAGAAGCAGCCACTGAAGAGACCACACCAGAAATCGTTGTACTGGGACAGGGCGAAACCAAGCAGGTCCAGGTAGTGAGCCAGCGCGACATCGCCGTCCTGCTGCCCGGAACCAGCCCGATCCGGGCGATCGAGAAGCTACCCAGCGTCAACATCCAGTCAGCTGATGCTTTCGGCAATTATGAATGGTCGACCCGGGTCACCATCCGCAGCTTCAACCAGAATCAGCTCGGCTTCAATTTTGATGGGATTCCACTGGGCGACATGAGCTATGGCAACCACAACGGCTTGCATATCAGCCGCGTGGTCAGCCCGGAGAACATCGGCACGGTCCGCGTGACTCAGGGGTCTGGCTCGCTCGGCACGCAATCGACCAACAACCTCGGCGGCACGGTTGAAACCTATTCGATGGACCCGCTGGACCGGTTCGGCGCACAGGCCAATGCGACCTATGGCAGCAACGAAACAACGCGCGGCTTCATCCGCTTGAACCTGGGTAGCGCCGATGGGCTGCGCGGTTTCGTCTCCTACGGTTACGGTTCGACCGACAAGTACAAGGGCGTCGGAAAGCAAGACCAGCACATGGTCAATGCGAAAGTTGTCCTGCCGCTCGGCGAAGCCCAGCTTGATGGCTGGTTCAGCTATTCCGACCGCCGCGAGCAGGATTACCAGGATATGTCACTGAGCATGCTGGCACGGTTGGGCTACGGTTCGGACAACCTGTTCCCGGACTATGCGCTGGCCGTGCGGCTGGCTGATATCGGCAACAATCGCCGCGAAACTGGCGCACCGATCTCAAACGCGGCGGCGGGCTCCGTTTATCCCGGCAACTACACGTCGGTGGACGATGCCTATTACGATGCTTCGGGCCTGCGGAAGGATACAGTGGCAGCGCTAGGCCTCAAGAGCCCACTTGGCGAAGACGTCAAACTGGCACTGCGCGCCTATTACCACCACAACAAGGGCATGGGCCTGTGGGGCACGCCCTATGTGCCCAGCCCGAGCGGCTCGCCGGTGTCGATCCGCACGACCGAATATAAGATTGAGCGCGGCGGCGTGTTTGGCCGGGTCGATTGGGAGAGCGGGAGCAACACACTGTCGGTTGGCGGTTGGTACGAAACCAATAAGTTCAACCAGGCTCGCCGTTTCTACGGGTTTGAAAGCCGCACCACGCCAGGCCGGTCATTCCGCGAATATCCGAGCAATCCGTTCTTCACCCAGTGGGAGTTCAATTTCGACACTGATACACTGCAGTATTTCGTCGAAGACCGGATCGATCTTGGCCAGGTCAAGATCAACCTGGGCTGGAAGGGCTTCAAGGTTACCAACGAAGCCGAGGCAGTGGTCGCCGCAAGCTTCCCGCAGGGCAAGATCGATGCAACCGACTGGTTCCAGCCTCATGCCGGCGTGAATGTCTCGCTTAACGACAATACCGAAGTGTTCGCAGGTTTCACCCAGGCGACGCGGGCCTTTGCCTCAGCCACCACAACGGGTCCATTCTCGACCAACCAGGCCGGCTTCAATGCCATCGTGGGCACGCTGAAGCCGGAAACCTCGGATACTTATGAGCTTGGCGCCCGCTACAACAGCCCGGTCTTCAACGGTGTCGTCGGGGTCTACCTCGTCAACTTCAAGAACCGCCTGCTGTCGGCGGCCAGCGGCCCAAGCATCGTTGGCAGCCCGTCGGTCCTGCAGAATGTGGGTGCGGTTCGCGCCGTCGGGTTTGAAGCGGTTGGCGATCTCAAGCTGGGCGGCGGGTTCGGCCTGTTCGCGTCGTACAGCTACACCGACGCAACCTATCGGGATGACGTGCGCAACCTTTCGGGCGCACTGCTTGCTGCAATCAAGGGCAAGACTGTGGTTGACAGCCCAAAGCACATGCTGCGCGGTGAACTGACCTATGACTTGGGCCCGCTGTTCGGCCGAATTGGCGCCAACTACATGTCGCGCCGGTTCTTCACCTTCACCAATGACCAGTCGGTCCCAGGCCGGACCATTGTCGATGCCTCGATCGGCTACCGGATTGCCGACAGCATCGAAGTGCAACTCAACGCCACGAACCTGTTCGACAAGCAGTACCTTGGTACCATCAATTCTGGCGGCACGGGCAACAGCGGGGATCGCCAGACCCTGCTGGTGGGCGCGCCACAGCAATTCTTCGTCACACTCAAGGCCGGGTTCTGACCTTGGGCTGAGTTCCCTGAACCGGGGGCGGGCGCAGCGCATGCGTCCGCCCACTTTTCCGTTTTCAGACCGGCATCGGCCTGTCTCAGACTTGCCAGGCCAACTGCTTCCCGAGGATGCCATGAACCAATCCAGCGCGATCACCCGCCGTACCACCCTGGCCGGACTGTCAGCCGCAGCTGCTGTTGCCAGCTTTCCAGCTCTGGCGCAGGCACCGCAAGGCGAGGCAATGGTGTTCCGCCACGGCGTAGCCAGCGGCGATCCGGATGCAACCAGCGTGGTGCTGTGGACTCGGGTGACTATGCCTGCTCCACTGGAAGTTGAGTGGGAACTGGCTAGCGATCCTCGCTTCAGCAAGGTGGTGCGCCAGGGGAAAATGGCAACGGGGCCGGATCGCGATTACACGGTCAAGGTGGTGGCTGAGGGGCTGGAGCCGGGCGGACGCTACTTCTACCGCTTCCGTGCTGCCGGAGTGACTTCGGCCGTGGGGCAGACTCGCACTTCACCGGTGGGGCGGGTCGAACGACTGGGCATTGCCCTGGCCTCGTGCTCCAATTTCGCTTTTGGTTTCTTCAATGCTTATGAAGCCATCGCTGGCGATGCGGCGGTCGATTATGTGCTCCACACCGGCGATTACATCTACGAATATGGCGCTGACGGTTGGGGGGCGGAAACCGCCCGCGAGCTCGGCCGGGTGCATGAACCCGCGAACGAGATCGTCTCGCTGTGTGATTATCGAATCCGCCACGCGCAGTACAAGACCGATGCCGGCTCGCAAGCCATGCTGGCGGCCAAGCCGCTGCTGGCTTGCTGGGACGACCACGAGAGCACCAACAACCCTTGGATGAGTGGCGCGCAGAACCACCAGCCGGACATCGAAGGCGATTGGGCCGAGCGCCGTGCCGCTTCGATCCGCGCCTATTACGAATGGATGCCGGTGCGGGAACCAGGGCCGGGCCGGACGCGGATGCAGTTCTGGCGGACCTATGTGTTCGGCGATCTCGCCACGTTGTCGACGCTGGAAACGCGCCACACCGGCCGTGCGCGGCAGATCGATTACGATCCCTATCGGAACACCATTGCCAGCTATGCTGATGCCCGCGCGATGGAGCGCGACACGTTCGGAGCGATCGGGCGGACGATGCTGGCGCGGGAACTGGAAGCAGACCTGACCGCTGCTTGGACCAAGTCCAAGGAGACGGGCCAGCCGTGGCGCCTGATTGGCAATCCTATGCCGATCGCACGGACCCGCGTGCCAGATGTGGTGACGCTGGGCCTGATCCCCGATCCGGCCAAGCAGGCCAAGCCACTTTCCGCAGCGGCGGATATGGCCTGGAAGGGCAAGTGGAACCTACCATTCTATCCCGACACCTGGGATGGCTATGAATGGGCACGCGAACGGCTTTACAGTCAGGCACGCGAGGCCGGAGCGAACGACCTGATCTTCTTGACCGGGGATAGCCACAGCTTTTGGGCGAACCGGCTAGCGGATGCTGCTGGCCGCTCTGCAGGGATCGAGCTGGGCACGGCCGGGATTACTTCCCCTGGTGACTTCCTCGAAAGTGGGTTCGATAGCCTGACCGCAGCGCGCCTCGACGCGGCCTTTGCAGAACACAATCCCGAGGTAATCTGGACCGACAATCTCCATCAGGGCTATGTCCGCCTGGTGCTGACGCCTAGCGGTGGGACGGCGGATTTCATGGCGGTGAGCGACGTTCGGAGCCGCCGCTACCAGGTGCGCAAGATCAGCAGCTGGCAGATTGTACGCGACGCGGAAGGGATCGATCTGGTGCCGAACTAGGCCTTGCGCCAATCATGTTGCAATTGACGTAATCCTGTAACGCGACTGTCGCCAATCTTTCCTCATAGAGTCATCCGCCGGACTTAGGTGCGTCCTCAAACCAATAGGCTCGGGGAATCCAAATGACATCGCTCAACCAGTTCCGCACCATTCTGCTCTGCTCCATTGCCACAGTATTTCCGCTCTCGGCCGCTCATGCTGAGACGGCGGAGGACACGGCTGAGGGCGAAGCCATCGTGGTAACGGGGGCCCGTCCAATCGCGGAGTCCGAGGCAGCGGCATTGAAGGTCCAGCGCGAGGCGGATTCGCTGGTTACCGTCGCCGCCTCGGACTCGGTTGGGCGCCTGCCGGATCAGAACGTCGCCCAGGCTGCCAGCCGCCTGCCGGGCATCGCGATTGAGCGCGACCAGGGTCAGGCCCGCTACATTTCGCTACGCGGCGCGCCGAATTACTGGACCACACTGAGCTTCGACGGGATCAACGTCGTCAGCCCCGAAGGCCGCGATGCGCGGTTCGATTCGGTCCCCTCAGCCATCGCCGCGCAGATCGTGGTTTCGAAGGCCGTCACTCCGGACATGCCGGGCGAGACCGTCTCGGGCAACGTCAACGTGGTGACACGCTCGGCCTTCGATTATTCAGGTCTGCACGCTGCGGGCAAGGCCGGGATCGGCTTTGCCGAACTGGGTGACAAGCGCGAATACGAAGGATCGCTGGTCGTGTCTGACCGCTTCCAGGCTGGCGATGGCGAAATCGGCGTGCTGGTTTCGGGCAGCTTCTACGAGCGCAACATGATCACGGACAACTTCGAGAACGACTGGGAGCGTGTCGCCCAGGACCAGCGCCCTGGTGCTGCGACCCGCTTCTGGGTCCATGAAACCGAGAACAAGCTCTATCGCCTGACCCGCCGAAACTGGTCGGTTTCGGGCCGGCTTGACTGGAAGCCTGATAGCCAGAACACCGTATCGCTCCGCTCGATCTACACGATCTTCACTGATGACGAGGCGCGCGACAACTACCGCTTCGACCTTGATGACCGGCAGGGTGACCTGGCGGCCAATGCCGCCGCCTGCACGATCACGCCCACCACGACGCCGACCACCTCCGGCTATGCCGATGTCTGCATCGGCAACACGCCGGTGCAGGGCACGATCTATGGCATCGATATCCGACAGCGTTCGACGCTGCGTGCCTTCCGTCAGTCGATCTTCACCAATACGCTCGAAGGCAAGCACGACTTCGCCGATGGCTGGAACCTGACCTGGTTGGGCAATTACACCCAGTCCAAGGATGATCGTTCGGTGATCGGCGAGATCGCCTGGGACAGCCCCTCGACCCGCACCCTGCGGCCAACCGTCGGTTATGATTTCAGCGATCCCGGCTTTGCCCGGTTGACGCTGTTCAACACCCTTCAGCTCACCAGCCCGACGCGCTTCCAGGCCGGCTCGCAAGTTACGGCGATCGACAGCTTTACCAAGGTGCCCAGCAGCCTGACCGTGCTCGATGCGGTCGACACGACGGATGCCTATACCGCCAAGCTGGTGCTGAGCCGGGAAACCAGTTTTCTGGGCGGTGATGCCTTACTCAAGGCCGGTTTCCAGTTCGACCAGCGGACCAAAGTCGTCGATGAAGACCGCATTCAGCTGTCCACCGCGGCACAACTGGCCCAGGTCGGCATCCCGACCGATTACAACGCCTTCTCGCTCGACCAGCCGTTCCTCGGGGCGATCCCGCTAGGCTATAGCTTCCGCTACTTCGATCCGGCAAAGATGGAGGCGGTCGCGGCCAATGCCCGGCAGGCCTTCGCCTTCGCCCCGGTCACCGGCAACATCTACGATGTCCGCGAGCAGGTCTTTGCCGGCTTCGTGATGGGGACGATCAAGTACGACTGGGGCTCGGTCCTCGGCGGGGTTCGCGTTGAACACCTGAAGAACCGCGGCATCGCAACCGGCACGGTCGGCGCGGTGACCGGTCCGATCGTGGCCGAATCCAACCGCACCCTCGTGTTCCCGAGCCTGCACCTGAACTTCAACCTCGACGATACCAAGAAGCTGCGGCTCTCATTCAACAGCGGGGCAGCGCGGGCCGATTACGACCAGTTGCGGCCGAACGTCATCGTCAACGACCTGGCCCGGACAATCTCGGGCGGCAACCCAGGCGTAAAACCCGAGCGCGCCTATGGCGTCGATGCCTATTTCGAATGGTATCTGCGCCCGCAGGGTTACCTGATGGCGGGCGTCTTCTACAAGAAGGTCAAAGACGTCCTCTACACCCAGACCCGCAAGTTCGGTTCCGATGCCCTCAACAGCGGCGGGATTGACCGTGCCGATTATGACTTCAGCGGGATCACCAACGGCGGTGATGGGCGGATCTATGGCTTCGAGGCCGCCGCCCAGCTGCAGCTCGAGCCCTGGACTGAGAGCCTGGGCCTGCCCGAATGGATGGGCGGCTTCGGGATCAGCGCTAACCTGACGCTGAACGACAGCGAAGTGACCAAGCCCGCGATCGGGGCCGTCCCGGCGCGCAAGGTTCGCTTGCCCGGCACTTCCGACGTGGTCTACAATGTTGGAGCCTATTACGAGAAGTACGGCCTGTCGCTGCGCCTCCAGTATCAGCGCCGCAGCACCTGGCTGGACGGGATCGCCGACGATCTGACCGACGCCGGCGATACCTATTGGGCAGCCGATGACGAGCTCGATTTTTCGGCCCGTTATGCGATCACGCCGAATGTGGAGATCTTCTTCGACGCTTCGAACCTGCTCAACAAGCCGGGGCGGCGCTATTCGGAGCCGGGCAACCTGCTGACTGCGACTGGTACGCCCACACCCGCGATCACCAACCAGACGATCGAATGGGAACGCTTCGGTCGGCGCTTTGGCGGCGGCATCCGGGTGAACTTCTGATGCGCCGCGTTGCAACGCTGCTGGGCGCGCTGGTCTGGGTTGCTCCAGTTGCAGCCCAGACGGCCACGCAAACCGCCACTGTGACCGCCACCGCCACCGTCACTGCGCGCGGCGAGACCGTGCCAGTCGGCACCGCCAATGACGATGCGGCCGATGATCCGGCAATCTGGCGCGACCCCCGCTCCCCGGAACGCAGCCTGATTGTCGGGACCGACAAGAAGGCCGGCCTCTATGTCTACGGGCTCGACGGCGCGGTGAAGAGCTTCACTCCCGCCGGCCGGGTCAATAATGTTGCGCTGGCTGATATGGGCCGCGCTGGGGTGATCGTGGCCGCCAGCGACCGCAACGACGAGGCCCGGGCGCTGATTCAGCTTTACCGGCTCGACCCTGTTACAGGTGCCCTGGCGCGGTTGGGCGCGGTCGAAGGCGGCGCGGGCGAGGCCTATGGCCTGTGCCTCTGGCGCGAAGGACGCGAATTGAACGCCTATTCGGTGCTCAAGCAGGGGGCCATCCACCACGTTCGCATCGCGCTGGGTGCCCAGCCTAGCGGCACAATGGTCCGCCAGATGAGGCTGGCGACCCAGACCGAAGGCTGCGTGGTCGACCGGCGCAGCAAGACGCTCTACGTTGGCGAGGAAGCGCGCGGTGTCTGGGCCTTTGATGCGCGCACGAACGGCCCAATCGCGGGCAAGCTGGTGATCGAGGCCGACAACAGCCAGCTTGTCCCGGACGTGGAAGGATTGGCAATCGTCACGCTTGGCCGCCGCGCCGGCTGGCTGGTCGTTTCCAGCCAGGGTGACAACGCTTTCGCGCTTTACAGTCTGCCGGATTATCGAGCGCTAGGCCGGTTTCGAATCGCTGCCGGAGCTATCGGCAGTGTCGAGGAAACGGACGGGATCGAGGTCCATTCCGGCTCATTCGGTCGCAATTATCCCGGCGGTCTGTTCGTGGCCCAGGACGGGCATAACGCGCCAGCCGCCCAGAACTTCAAACTTGTAGCCTGGGGTGATATCCTGCGTGCGACGCAGCCGGCTCAAGAGGACCAGCCCGAGTGACCATCTCGCGCCGCGGCTTGGCCGCTACCAGCATCGCCGCGCTCGCCCTTGGCGGATGGGCACGGCTGGGTTCGGCCCAGTCGGGCGACACTTACCGCAACGAAGTACAGGGCTATGGTCCGCTTCGGCCCGATCCGGCCGGCTATTTCGACCTTCCCGAAGGATTTTCCTACCGCGTGCTGGCTAAAGCCGGGGAGACCATGGACGATGGCTTCATCGCACCGGACAACTTCGATGGCATGGGGTGCTTCGCCCTGCCCGATGGCCATCTGGCGCTGGTTCGCAATCATGAATTGAGCCTGGGTAGCGAAGCAAAGGGCCCGGCTGGAACCGACCCGGCTCTAGAGGCGAGATTGGCTGCAGCAGGGCCGTTCGACCGGGGCCAGACCGGGCGCGTGCTGCCTGGAGGCACAACCACTCTGCTACTCGATCCCAAGGGTGAGCGGGTGCTCCGGCAGCACTTGTCACTGGCCGGCACCTCCACCAACTGCGCGGGGGGCGTTACGCCCTGGGGTTCGTGGCTGACCTGTGAAGAAACCGTGGTGTCTGCGCCGCGCACGGGCACCAGTCACGGATGGGTGTTCGAAGTTCCCGCCAGCGCCACCGGAATGGTCACGCCGACCCCGCTTAAGGCGATGGGGCGATTCAGGCATGAAGCCGCGGCGATCGATCCGCGCACCGGGATCGTCTACCAGACGGAGGACCAGGACGATGGCCTGTTCTATCGCTTCATCCCCGCTGTGCCGGGCCGGCTTGCCGAAGGCGGGCGGCTTCAGGCCTTGGCTTTCGCGGATGGCCAGCGCGATAGCCGTAACTGGAACAGCGCAGACTTTGCGCCCGGCACCACGCGGGCGGTGCGCTGGATCGACCTGACGGATGTCGACAATCCCGAAGACGACCTGCGGCAGCGCGGTCATGCAGCCGGTGCGGTGCGCTTTGCCCGGGGGGAAGGCATACATCTTGGCCAACGGGCAGACGGCGGGGCGGAATTCTTCTTCACCTGCACCTCCGGTGGGCCGGGCCGCTATGGACAGATCATGCGCTATCGCCCGTCGTTGGCGGAAGGCGCTGCGGGTGAGGCCACCCGACCGGGCCAAATCGCGCTGTTTCACGAATCCGTCGATCCGCTGTTGTTGGACTATGCCGACAATCTGACCGTGGCCCCATGGGGCCACCTGATCGTTTGCGAGGACCGCTCGGGAAGCAAGATCAACCACCTGCGCTGCGTGACCCCAGAGGGGCGCACGTATACCCTGGCACGTCTAAACGCGGAAACGGAGCTGGCGGGCGCCTGTTTTTCCCCAGACGGGAAGACACTGTTCGTCAATGCCTATGCTCCTGGTCGCACCTTGGCGATCACTGGTCCCTGGACAAGATTGGCGGGCTGAACGTCACCAAAGTGTAACATCGCGGCCCCATTCGAAGTTTGCGTTTGAAACGGGGACAATCAGTCAATGGCAGTGGCCAAAGCAGGGCAAACGGAACTGGTTTCCGTGCTTTCGCCTGACCGTTTCTTCAATCGTGAGCTGAGCTGGCTATCTTTCAACCAGCGAGTATTGGCCGAGGCATGCAACCCCAGCTACCCGCTGCTCGAGCGCCTGCGCTTTCTCTCGATTTCGGGTAGCAACCTTGACGAATTCATGATGGTTCGGGTGGCCGGACTGGCTGGTCAAGTGCGCCGTCAGATTGATGAGGTGTCGATTGATGGCCTCACGGCTGCGCAGCAGCTCGCCCAAGTCCGCAACGCGGTCCGCGAGCTGGAAGCAGCGCAGCAGGAGGTATGGCAAGAGCTGCGCCCCGCCCTTGCTCGACAGGGCCTGAGTTTGGCCGACGGCGCTCGTCTCGACACACGCCAGGCACGCTGGTTGCGCGATTACTTCATCGAGCACATACTGCCTGTTATCACCCCACAGGCAATTGACCCTGCCCATCCCTTCCCCTTCATTGCCAATCAGGGAATGGGGATCCTGTTTCCGTTGGTGCGTGGCACCGACGGCGCAGCGGTGATGGAAATGGTACTCATTCCCCAGGCACTCCCGCGGTTCATCCGATTGCCTGGCGATGAGGCGGTTTACATCAGCATTGAAGACCTGCTCTGCAGAAATGCCGCGCTTTTGTTTCCCGGATTTCGGGTACTGGGCCACGGTGTGTTCCGGGTCTTGCGCGATAGCGACCTCGAAATCGAGGAAGATGCAGAGGACCTGGTTCGCTATTTCCGGACTGCAATCCAGCGCCGCCGGCGTGGATCAGTGATATTCCTGCATCTGCAGGGCGACATTGATCCTGCTGCAGAACAGCTACTTCGCGAACAGCTGCGGTTGAATAACGCCATGGTGCTCAAGACCAACGGCATGATCGGCATTGCCGGCCTCTCGGCCATGATCGACGAAAACCGGCCTGATCTCAAGTTTGAACCGTACAGCCCGCGTTACCCCGAGCGAATCCGGGAACATGATGGCGATTGCTTTGCGGCGATCAGGGAAAAAGACATCATAATTCACCACCCCTATGAAAGCTTCGAGGTGGTGGTCGACTTCTTGCGCCAAGCCGCTTCAGACCCCGACGTCGTGGCAATCAAGCAGACGCTGTACCGCGCAGGGAAGCAGTCGGCCGTGGTAGCCGCTCTGATCGCTGCGGCAGAAGCCGGCAAATCGGTAACTGCAGTGGTCGAACTCAAAGCCAGGTTCGACGAAGAGCAGAACCTGCACTGGGCTTCGCAACTCGAGCGAGCAGGCGTGCAGGTGATCTATGGCTTCTTGGAATGGAAGACCCATGCCAAAGTTTCCATGATCGTCCGCCGCGAAGGTGATGGCCATCGTACCTACTGCCATTTTGGAACCGGCAATTATCATCCGGTTACGGCACGGACCTACACCGATCTCAGTTTCTTTACGGCCGATCCACGCGCCGGGCGCGACGCCGGCCGACTGTTCAACTTTGTCAGCGGCTACGTTGAACCGCGCCGACTGGAGCTGGTGGCGATGTCTCCGCTGGACATGCGGGAAACGCTGTACGACCGGATCGACGCCGAGGCGGAGAATGCCCGGCGTGGGAAGCCTGCCGCAATTTGGGCCAAACTCAATTCTCTGACGGATTCCCGGCTGATTGATCGACTCTATACCGCGAGTACGGCAGGCGTGAAGATCAACCTGGTGGTCCGTGGAATCTGCTGCCTGCGGCCTGGCGTGCCAGGCCTGTCCGATAATATTCTGGTCAAATCGATCATCGGCCGGTTTCTCGAACACAGCCGCATCTGGGCCTTCGCCTGCGGTTCACAACTGCCCAGTGCGCGGGCCAAGGTTTACATCTCTTCGGCCGACGGGATGACCCGCAACCTAGATCGGCGCGTGGAGTTGCTGGTGCCGATCCGCAACCGGACGATTCACAACCAGGTGCTTGAGCAGGTCATGGTTGCCAACCTACTCGACACAGAACAAAGCTGGTTGCTCGCTGCGGATGGCAGTTACCGACGGTGCGCGCGGGGTGAGAAGCCCTTCAACCTGCACCGTTACTTTATGACCAATCCCTCGCTCTCAGGACGAGGGGCCGCTCTTGCCAATGGCAACAAAGTGCCGAAACTGGCACTACAGCGCGCGGTAGTACGGTAGGAACGGAATGGGACTGCGCGACAAGACACTGAGGCAGGCAAGCTCCGAACGCCGAGCAGTCATCGACATTGGCTCGAATACGGTGCGCTTGGTGGTCTATGGCGGCCCGCCTCGGGCGCCCACCGTCGTGCTCAATGAAAAGGTCTCCGCCAAGCTCGGCAAAGGCGTCGCGGAAACCGGATCTCTGGCTCCCAAGGCCAGAGCTACAGCCCTTGCCGCGCTTGGACGCTATGCAGCCCTGGTACGGGCGATGGGCATCCAGCAAGTGCACACAGTTGCCACCGCAGCAGTTCGGGAGGCAGTCAACGGTGCGTTGTTCCTCAGTGAAGTCGAAGCTCTTGGCCTGAAGCCTCAGCTCCTGAGCGGCGAAGAAGAAGCGCAAACGAGCGCACTCGGCGTAATCGGCGCTTTTCCCGCTGGTAGTGGCGTCGTTGCCGATCTGGGCGGAGGGAGCCTTGAACTGGTCCGCATTTGCGCGGGGACTTGCGAACAAGGATCAAGCTTGCCGCTTGGCATCTTGCGACTTCCTGCGCTGCGCGCGGGGGGTACAGCGAAGTTTCGACGCCGGGCCGGAGGCCTGGTGGCTGGTACCGGTGCCAGCTGCGCTGCCGACGATGCGCTTTACCTCGTCGGCGGCTCGTTTCGCGCCCTCGCACGCTATCACCTTCATGTAAGCGGGGTACCACTAGACGATCCCCATGGATTGGAGATCGAGGCAGAAGGACTGCTCCGCCGATGCCGCCAGCTCCAACTGGCGAAGCGCTTGCCGGATGTACCCGGACTCTCACCGTCGCGGCTGGCCAGTCTGGGCGACACTGCCGCTCTTCTGGCGGTGTTGATCCAAACTCTGAAGCCCGCCCGGGTAATCTTCTCCGGCTGGGGCCTGCGCGAGGGGCTGGTCTTCGCCCAGCTGTCACCCGATCAGCGCCGGCTTGATCCATTGACCGCCGGCGTGCGTGCTTTTGCCGAACCGTTGGGTGCCAATTCTGCGGTTGCAACGATGATTGCTGGCTGGACGGCCGCCGTTTGCGGATCCCCCGACAGCCAGACCGAAAAGCTGCGCCATAGCGCCATCATGCTGGCCCTAGCCTTGCAGCAGGTTGAGCCGAATTTGCGCGGCGTAACTGCGCTCGATTGGGCGCTACACAAGCGCTGGATTGGCGCGGGAGGTCCTTGCCGGGTCCTGCTGGCTACTTGCATGTTGGCCAATGCGAACCGCGCACTGCCAGATGACATCATTCACCTTGCACAGCCGCAGCAAGTTGCTGATGCCTTTACCTGGGGGCTGGCAATGCGGCTGTGCCGCCGGATAACCGGCCTAGTGCCGCACTTGTTCTCCGCAGCCGAACTCCAAGTCCGAGACGAGGAGTTACAGCTCCGGCTGGATGCCATCGCCGCAGAGCTTGTCACCGAGGCGGTCGAAAAGGACTTCGCCATGCTGGCGGAACAGCTTGGACTAAAGTCCGCAATCAAGCGCTGCTAATCGAGCAACTCCTGCGAAGGCACGATTGCTGCAATCCCACGCTGTCCGCCGACGCGGTCCAGTTGGACCACGATATCGATCACCGACGCGGCATACTCCATCGTCTCGCGCCGGGTCAGGCCTATGCCAGCCTGCATGGCCATCAACGCGATCTGTTCAAGCGCGCCGCGCGGGTGGTTGGCATGGACGGTGGAAAACGATCCCGGATGTCCGGTGTTAATGGCGCGCAGGAAGCTAATTGTCTCGGTGCCGCGCAGTTCCCCTAGCACGATCCGGTCCGGGCGCAGGCGCAGTGCGGACTGGAGCAGCTCGTTGGCTGACACCTTGGCCTCGCCCAACTCCCCCTTAACAGCGATGAGACCCAGGCCATTGGCCCCAGGCAAACGTAGTTCGGCAGTGTCTTCGACCAGAATGACGCGCTCGTTCGAAGGAATTTCGCGCAGCAGAGCATTGAGGAAGGTAGTCTTGCCGGTCGAGGTACCCCCTGACACGAGGATCGTCTGCCGTCCGCGCACGGAATGGCGCAAAAAATCGATCGGAGCATTGACCGGGTCCGGAGCGGGCACCGGCACCGGAGCCAAAATGGGGCCGCGGTCATAGGCATCAAGCGGCAGATCCAGCAAGCGGTGGCGCCGGATCGCCAGAGCCCAGTGCCGTCTCGTCGCCGGTGGACCAACCAACTGGATTCGCGCTCCATCCGGTAACGTTGCCGCTAGCAGCGGATGCTCACGGTTGATGCCTTGGTGGCTAATCCGGGCCACCTGTTCGGCTAGGCGCTGCAACAACTTGTCGTCCAGAGCATCCAGCACTACCCGCTGCATGCCTGGTTCCGCCGCGTCTTCGATCCACAGCTCGCCAGGGCGGTTGACAATAATCTCGGTAACAGTCTCCCGGTCCAGCCAAGGCTGGAGTGGTGCAAGATAGGCATCAAGATAGACACTGCGCGGCGCAGGCGCAGGATCCGACAGGTCAAGTGGTAGCCGGCTCACGGATGCTGTCACTGTGTCGCGACCCGTGAGAAGTCGAGATCGCGTGCCGTGAACACGCGGATCGGCTCTCCTTGGCGAACGCGCACAGTCGGCCCGATGTCGGCGGTCTTACCCACTGCCGCGGCGGCTGCGCTTTGCCCGCTGCTGGCAATCAGCAATCCAGCGGTTCCACCACTGACCGCCGACAGCCCGCCTATGACCGAGAGCAGCATGGCTGAGCCAAACCGTTCGAAGAAATGAGTATCAACCTTACCAGCAAGGCCAGTCTCACCGGAAAAGGCAATGGCCGGTGAGGCGATGTTGACCGAAACGCCATCGGGGCGGATCAGCCGGGTCCAGATCACATAGGCACGCTTTTGGCCGGCCTGCAGCCCGCTCTTGTATTGACCGATCAGCCGCGAGGAGCGTGGCACCAACACGCGGCTGCCATCGAACGAACGAACATCGGCTGATACCACTGCGCGAACGTATCCCGGCACGTCTGTATCGATCGCCGTTTCGAGCACAGCTGGGATCAGCGTGCCCTGAGTCACGGTGGTTTTAGGATCTATCCCGGCTGTCGCCGTGGCTTTGGTTCCGCCAACCCCGCCGAGCCGAGTGGCAAAATCGTCATTGCTGTTACCCGTCGGTGTGGCCGCCGGAGCCGCATCAACCAATGGTCCTGCGGGCACGGCCAGTGC
Organism: Novosphingobium sp.; assembly: GCA_044238415.1. GTDB lineage: Bacteria > Pseudomonadota > Alphaproteobacteria > Sphingomonadales > Sphingomonadaceae > Novosphingobium. Next base: position 18,117 of record JBIIDJ010000011.1, on the reverse strand, counting down.
TGGAGGCGGCAAGGCACTGGCATCGAACACAATCGTCGGCGAGGCTGCAGGATTTGATTGCGGCGCTCCAACGATGGCTGCCTGGGGGGGTGCTGCCAACACTGCCTGCTGCGGCGGTGCAGGGAGCTCCTGTGCGCCAAGGTTGGTGATCGCCTGAGGAGGCACGGCGGGTGCGGCGTCCAGCGGAGTGACCGGAGCAGGCTGCGCCGGATTGGGCGCGGCTTGTGGCTGTTGCGTCCCGGTGCGGGCCGCGTCCATCGACCACAGCGTAACCCCACCTAGCAAAGCAACCGCGATCACTCCGACGGCTAGGCCGAGCCCTTCCGATTTAGGGCGCCGCTGTGTCACAGCGGGCAGCACGCTGCGCGTCGCAAGATCGATGACCTCGGCACCATGACTATCACGGGGATCCTGATCTTGGTGATCGAGGCCAACCCGCTCGGGCAAACGCTGGTTTAGGCGCATGGCTCAAGGTTCCTTGGTTGCAGCAGCGAGCGTGGGAACGGCAGGCACGGAATTGGATGCAGCAGCAGTGCGGGGCGCACCGCGATATTCGAGCTGGGCCGAATTGCGTCCGGCGCGCAGAAAGATTGGCGATGGAACACCTTCGATCACGATGGTGTCGCCCCGGACAGCGTAATTGACAGGCCCCTCAGCGCCCGTCTCGTCACGGATAAGGATTGCCGGCAACGGCACGTCGCGGGACCAGGTCAAGTACGTCGACTGGCCATCATCGTAAAGCTGCACCGGCTGGATCCGCGCGTCACCGCGGCGAGCCCATTGGAAATTCAACAATGCCGGATCGATCGGCTTTTCCCCTTCGGCCAATTGCGCTTCGGCCTCGTTGAGCGCAGGTGCGGCAGCCTGCTGCGGGGCTGGCTTCGGCTCATCGGGATAGGTAAACCGAAGCACGTAGAGCGGCTTGGGCGAATTGCCGGCAACCAGGTCAAAGAAATAGGTCCGGCGATCAGTGATCACTGTCATATTGGTGCGGGCCTTGCCGGCCAGCGGTTTCACGAACAACAGGTTGGCACGCTTGTTGGGAGTGATTTGCCAACTGGCGGCATCGCCCACGGCAACATTCTCGATCCGCTCGTCCTCGGCAAAGGTGATTGAGGCCTGGACACCGAGCTGGCCATCGATCCGGACGACCTCGTCGGGATTGTAGGTTCGGGCCGCGAGGCGCGGATCCTTGGCCATGGCCAGACTGCTCAGGCAGGCAAGGCCTAGGGGCAGCAGAATTGAGGACTTCATCGGATCATCCCTTGGACCTGAGTGCTACGTGACTGGAACCGGCTGCCGATCCCGCGCGCGCGTGCCGCCCCGCGCAACGGTGGTAGCGAGCTAGGATCGGTGGGGGCCGTCACTACAGTACCTGTAACAACTGAGGTTCGATTGACCGCGGCCGGGGCGTTGAGCCCACCATCTGCAACCACAGTCGCCACCGCTAGACCGACACCTCGGCGGGTAACCGCGTTCGCTGGCGTAACGGATGAAGGGTCAGGCGTGTAGCCAGTCGACGGTGCAGCAGCGGCGCTGCTTATAGTCGAGCCGGACGCCGGACGATCAGTGGCCGCCAGGCCGAACACTTGCCAACTCCCCACCATGGTGCCCACCACCCGCAAAACCATGGCCATCAAGGCAATGTGAATGGCAGCAATCATGAACAGCGCCATCGCGGCACGCCCATCGATACCTTCGCCTTCGCGCAGGGCGTTCACCACTGGCACCAAAAGCTCGAGCATCAGGCCGCCGCCAAGCACCACAAAGAGCGGGGTCACTGCAGTCAACACCACCCCGCGCAACCAACCGGCGGTCAAACCGCGGGTTCCCGAAAACAGTCCAAAAACGACGAAAATGGGGCCAACTGCCAGCAGAACTGCCAGAGCAATCCGCGCCGTTACCAGCACGCCAACTGTTCCCAGCATCAGCAGCAGTGCACCAAGCCACATCAAGTTACCGGGAGTAAAGCTGCCGGCCGCCGTGTTCTGAAGCGCCCCGCCCTGGCCCCCGCCCGAAATCGAGGCGACCTCGGCAATGGCGGCAAAAATGATGTCGATCCGGTCGGCAAAAAGTTGCGTTGCCGAGCCCTTGGCGCCCAGGAGCACGCCAGCAATCTGGTCGGGCGCGCCGACCGCCAAGTTCCAAACGACACCCTGGTAAGCGAGCCAACTGGTGGCAAACGTCAGCACAAGGCCCAAGGTCATCATTCGCGGGGTCAGCGCGGAAACCGAAACACGGCTGCGTCCGGTGAGGAGCGAGATCGCGAAGAAAGCGATGTAAAGTGTCAGCAGAATGGTCAGCGCCGGAGTGAGCGATCCTGCACTGCCAAAAAGACGCGAAAAGGCCGTAGCGGCTGCCTCGTTCGCCAGGCAGTCCACCGCACGCAGAGCCGGCGCAACACCGCTTGGTGCATTGGCGGCAAGGCCTGCGCAGGCGCTCATTCGGCAGCCTCGATCCAGGCAGCAGCATCACCATCAGTTGGCCACGGGGTACCAGTCAGCGCTGGGTACCAGGCCGCCGGTTCATCGCCCAGTTCAGCGCGCAGGACATCGAGCCGCCGGACCGTGCTTTCGCGACCGGACAACACGGCCAACACCTCAGGCATGCCCGAAAGGTCCAGTCGCACAACCACTGAGGCATCGCTCTGTCGCACGAGGAAGCAGCGGCTGTGCGCCGGCAGGCTGCGTATCAGATCGAGCTCATGAGCGGTCAGGCCGAAGCCTTCGCAGTAGTCCTCAGCTCGGGCGCGAGCGTTGGGCATGAAAACCATCGTCGCAGTCTGCTCGACCAAGGCAGTTGCAATCTGGCTATCGAGCGCATCGCGGGCCGATTGCGTGGCGAACCCGACCAGCGCATTCCGCTTACGTAGCGTTTTGAGCCAATCACGAATACGAGCGGCGAATACCTCATCGTCAAGAGCCTTCCAGCCCTCGTCGATCAGGATCATCGTGGGCTGGCCATCGAGCCGCTCCTCGATCCGGTGGAAGAGGTACATCATGACCGGCGTGCGCAAGCGGGGAGTTTCCAGCAACGCGGTCATGTCAAAGCCCAGAGTGCGGGCAGATAGGTCAAGCCGGTCCTCGGCATTGTCGAACAGCCAGCCGTGTTCGCCGTCACCGATCCAGGCGTCGAGACGACTGGCAAGATCGCCGGGCTGCGGCCGCCGCGAGCCAGCCAACAGCTCCCGGAAGTGCGATAGCCGGCGGAGCTCAGGATCGTTAGCATAGGCCGCATCGACAGCCGCCGCGATTGTTGCCAACTCCTCCGGGCCATTGGCAGCCAGCACCACACTGAGCCAATCACGCAGAAAGGCCCGGCTGTTCGGACTGTCAGGCAGCGCCAGCGGATTGAATCCGGTCGGATGGCCAGCGGCGATCCGACTGTACGTCCCGCCGATCCCGCGCACGAACACTTCAGCCCCGCGGTCCTTGTCGAACAGAACAGTGCGTGGTGAAAACTTCTGCGCTTGGGCGACGAGGAAGTTCATCACCACGGTCTTGCCTGAGCCGGATGGACCGATGACGGTGAAATTGCCAAGATCGCCTTGGTGAAAGTTGAAGAAGAACGGGGTGCTGCTTGTGGTCTGCAGCAAGGTTACCGCATCGCCCCAGTGATTTCCGCTAGCCTGGCCCATGGCAAAACCATGGAGCGCGGCGAAGCAAGCCATATTGGCGCTGGAGATCATCGCGCGGCGAACCACGTAGGACTCGTTGCCAGGGAACATGCCCCAGAACCCAGGCTCGAGATTTACATCTTCGCGCACGGCAACAGCACCAGCATCCGCCAACGCGGCGGCGCAGACCGCCATCGCCTCGTCAAGACTGTCGAGGTGATCGCTCCGGACGAGAACGGAGAGGTGATGATCGCCATAGCCCACCGCGCCGACGCCCAGCGCATCTCGTGCTGCTTGCATCTCGCGCCGTTCGGCCAATGCCTCTTCATCCGCAGATCGCAGGCGGCGGATTGCCAGATCAATTCGCTCCCGAGCAATCTGACGATCGGCTGGAGCGTAGCTTTCGGTGAGAACCAGTTCGTGCGGCAAGCGCAACAGTCCGTCCGTCAATCCGGCGCTGGTCGTGTCCGGATAGTCCTTGAGGCTGAGCATTGCACCAAAGCTGGCTCCGGCCGGCCCGCGCAGCTCAAGTGCGTCGAGGCCGAAGTTCAGCCGATGATAGGGCAGCATGGCCCCGAGATCGGTTTCTTCAGCCGGGCGGCGGACGGGCCGCATTTCACCATTATACAGAGCCGAAACCAGCTCGAGTACTTCTGAACAGGTACCGGTGCCACCTTCGTAATCACCCAGCAGGCGGGCACCATAAGGAGCCAGTGCAGCGAGCATACCACCTGCAGCGGCTTTCAGTGAGCGCAGTTCGGCTGGATCGGCGACAACTGCTTCCGCTTGCCGACGCTTCATGATCCGGGTCAAGCGATCGCCCCAACCGGCCTTGCCGCGGGCTGGGCGGCGGACCAGGGTCACGAACTGATCATTCACGAACAAAGCACCCCGACCCAGCCGGTTGTGCCACAAGTTGTCGATATGGGCCGCCAACGGATCGTCGAACTGCGCATCAAGTGACAGGTTTACGCGCCGCCTGATGACGTGATGGTAAAGCACGAACCGCGCATCAAGGGTGCTGCGCAGCAGCACCTCACGCGTGGCAGTATGGGCGTTGAGTTCGTCGGCGTCAGCCGTTTCAAAACTCAGCCCCGGCACCAGCAGGGACATCATCAGAGAGCCATCGCGCAATTGGACAACGTTCTCGTCAATCAGCCGCCGATAGGGCAATCGCTCCCCGGCGGTAGCTTCCTTCTTTGCCCAGAGTGCCGCCCCGGCCCACTTGCCCATTACGGTTCCCCTTCAGGCTGAGTAACTGTTGCAGCCCCAGCGCTGCCAGTTGCGCACCCGCGGACAGCGTGAAACCTTGGTGATCCAAAGATCGAACACCCGTGGCTCGCGCAAGCAGGCAAGATAGCCCACGGCATGGATGATCAGCGCTACCGGCAAGGCAAGGAAGCTTTTGGTGATCAGGAATATCTCAGTCGTCACCGCCGCGTTGATGATAAAAAAGCTGTAAGTCACGCCTGCGAACATCTGCGGGCGCGTCAAAGCGCGATGGACCGGGAAGCGCGAGAGTTGCATCTAAGCTCAACCTGCTCCGGCGGCGGACTGGATACCTGATACAATTGCGCCCGCGCCGAATAGGATGAAACAGCCAATGATCACGGTAGCCCCGAAGCGCCAGTTCATCCGGCCAGTCAGCATCATGAACCCTACCGCGGCGACTGCCATCACCGCCACGGCCGTAGCGACGTTGCCGAGCAAGGTGCCTTGCAGCCAAGACAATGCGGCCACGATGGGGCCCGAGCCTTGAGGATTCGCCGTCTGCGCTAGTGCCGGGCTGCCCACAGTCCCAGCAAGAGCTGTGGCGATGTTACGGAAGGACTTCATCTGGATCATCTCCGGACAGGTTGGGCGAGGCGCGCCATGATTGCAGCCACATAGCCCTGGGTTTCGCGTATGCGAGGAATACCACCGGCCCGGATCACCCGGTTGGGGCCAGCGTTGTAGGCAGCCAGGGCCTTTTCAACATCACCACCAAAGGTGTCGAGCTGCTGGCGCAGATAGCGTGCCCCACCTTCGAGGTTGGCGATCGGATCGTTTGGGTTCACCCCCAGATCGCGCGCCGTCCCAGGCATCAACTGAGTTAGACCGCGTGCTCCGGCGGGCGAAACCGCACCAGGACGCCAGCGACTTTCCTGCCAGACAAGTGCTTCCAGCAATTGCGGGCTAAGATCATATTTTTGGGCGAGCCGGGCAACATGGCTGCGCCACTGTGCAGGGCCAGCCGTCTCAGAAGGTTGCGATGCAATGCCGACTAGTGCAGCCCCGACGGTCTGCCGATCCGACGCCAGTTCAGCGACAGGCCCTCCAGCGATCCAAGTAGCTCCGCCTGCACCGATTTCGAGCACGTCGGCATAAGCAGGAACATTGGTCGCCACCAATGCCATAACCACCATACCGAATCGATAACGCCGAATCATTACGACCTCCGTGAAGGCCGCGATGCGCGCTTTACATGACAGCTCCGTGACGGTTGCTGGACAGCCGGCCGGGGTTAGGCTTATTTCTGACGTCCGACTTTACACCGCAGACGCGCCCGCGCGCGCGAGCTGATCAGCGCAGTGCCAGAACAGTACCCGTCGCCTGCAGCTGTATCGCTAGTCGTGCGGCGCGGCGCGTGTCCATCCAACGGCCATCAGCCAACTGCACATCATAGCGTTCCGGGCTGCCGATTGCGGCGAGGTAGAGCGCCCGCGCTTCTTCAGACTGACCAAGGCGGGCATGCGCTGCACCTAAGTTAATCAACGCTGCCGGATCGTTTGCATCAAGTTCACGGCTGGCGCGAATGCGTTGGATGGCAGCCTCGCTTCGTCCAGCCCGCAGCTCGTCATAAGCAACATCAACCCAATCAGCACGCGGTGCCGAAACCTCTACCGGCACCGTTCCGCCGGCAAGAGCGACGCTGGCCAAGATCATAGTCCCAATCATGGCAAAACTCCCAATTGCATCCTCGTTATGAAGAGAAGCTATGCGTAGCATCGAGTCGGTGCAACAAAACTGTAACATTGTCATAAAAACGCAACATAACGTGCAACGCCCCACGATTCAGGCACTGCCAATGGAGTCGATTGTCATATTAGTCATGATTTAGTCTCAAACTACACATACTCTTCGTCATGGTGACGAAAACAACCTGTCACCTTGGTTCCCTATCTCGCGATTCGCACCGGCGTCGGCCGGATCGCTTCATCCGAGCTTTGAGGGGAATTCAGCGTGAAGAATATCCAGGGTCTGCTTCTTGCCGGCTGCAGTGCAGCTGTTCTTGCTGGCTGCGGGCCGAGCGACATCGCTTCGCCAGGTACCGGTGGCAACGTGATCATCAACCCGCCGGCCACCCCAACGCCCACCCCCACCCCGACCGGCCCAGCCACCGTAACCGCCGCCGCCGGTTGCCCGACCATTGCCGACCCGCAAGGTCTGACCGATGCCGGCACCATTTCGGGTCCGACCGGCACGTGGCGCGTTTGCAGCCTGCCGAACCGGATCAACCGGTCAATTCAGCTGACCAAGGTCCCTGGCCTGCTGTACCAGCTGCCGGGCCGGGTTGATGTGGGTACCGATGGCGGGGCAACTGCCTCGGCAGCTGACACCAACGTCGTCCTGACCATCGACCCAGGTGTGATCGTCTTCGGCGGCACTGGCGTATCCTGGCTCCACGTCAACCGCGGCAATCGCATCAACGCCGCTGGCACGGCAACCAACCCGATCATCTTCACCAGCCGTGACAACGTGCTGGGCCTCAATACCGAGAGCTCCTCCGGCCAATGGGGCGGTATCGTGCTTTCGGGTCGCGCCCCAACCACCGACTGCACCATCGCCCCAGCTGCAACGCCGGGGTCGGCTCAGTGCGAACGCCAGACCGAAGGCGCCGTTGACCCAGCCATTTACGGTGGCGCCAACCCGGCCGACAACAGCGGCACGATGCGCTATGTGCAAATCCGTTACTCGGGCTATGTCCTGTCGGGTAACTCGGAGCTTCAGTCGCTCACCCTGCAGAGCGTCGGCACTGGCACCACCCTGTCGCACATCCAGAGCGTCAACAGTTCGGACGATGGGATCGAAATCTTCGGTGGCCGCGTCAACATGAAGAACCTGATCGTCGCTGGCTCCGAAGATGATGCGATCGACACCGACACCGGCACCAAGACCAACATCCAGTATGCCATTGCCATTCAGCGGCAGGGTATTGGCAACGGGTTGATCGAAGCCGACTCGGACAATTCAGCGGATGGCAACACCCCGCGGCAGAACACTAAGATTTCCAACTTCACCTTCATCCACGGCGGCGTGAGCGGCGATACTCAGGCCTCGATCCTGCTGCGCGGTGGCACCGACTATTCGCTGGGCAACGGCGTGATGGTTTCGCAGAGCTACTCCTGCCTGCGCATCAGCCGGACCCAAACCGCTGCGACTACTGCCGATGCCGCAATTGACGAGGCGGGTGCCCCCCTGTTCCGCTCAGTCGTGATGCAGTGCGGTACGCCGAAGTATATCGGGTCGAACGGTGTGACCGAAGCGCAAGTCAGCGCGATCTTCGGCTCGGGCAGCAACAACAACAACGACGCCTTCACGCCGACGCTGTCCAGCCAGTACATCAACGGCACTAACGAAAGCGCGGTTGCCGCTTTCGATGCCAAGGGCTTCGGTTCGTTCTTCGACACCACGGCTTGGATTGGTGCGGTTCGGAACGCTGCAGACAGCTGGTTCGCTGGTTGGACCTGCAACATGTCCTACGCCAACTTTGGCACCGGCAATTCGGGCTCGTGCACGTCGCTGCCCGTCACCTGACGGCCGCCCGTTCAATCAATCGAGGGGGCGGCCGGACCCGGCTGCCCCCGCTCTGTATCCAGCTTTCCCCGGGGGAATTGAAATGACCACGTCGCGGCTCGCAACCTTGCTGCTGCTTTCCACTGCCCTGGCCCTGCCAGCGCAGGCCCTTGCCCAGCAGGCACCGGCCGATCCGCCGCCCGCGCCCGAACCGGTTGCCGAACCGGCAGCAGAGCCAGAACAACCAGCGCAGGAACAGGTCGACGTTTCCCTGCCGGGTGAAATCGTGGTTACAGGCCGCCAGGATCGCAACATCGCCAAGTCCTCCGACCAGGTGATCTCGGTCCTTTCCACAGCCGAGATTGCGCGGACCGGCGAAGGCAATATTGCCGGGGCCTTGGGCCGCGTTACCGGCCTGTCCATTGTCGGCAGCGGCTTTGTCTATGTTCGCGGCCTGGGTGATCGCTATTCGTTGGCGCTCCTCAACGGTTCACCGCTGCCTAGTCCCGAACCACTGCGCCGCGTAGTGCCGCTCGACATCTTTCCGACCAACGTCGTCGCCTCGTCGCTGGTGCAAAAGAGCTATTCAGTCAATTTTCCCGGTGAATTCGGAGGCGGCGTTGTTAACCTCACCACCACCGCCGTGCCAAAGGAAGGTTTCCTGACCGTCAATGTTGGCGGCAGCGGCGATACCGAAACCACGGGCCAATTCGGCTATTCCTACTTCGGCGCGCGCAGCGACTGGACCGGTTTCGACAACGGCAGCCGCGATGTGCCTCCGGCATTGGCGGCCTTCTTCGCCAGCGGCAACAAGATCAGCGATGTGGCAGTTGATGACCAAGCCATTGCGGGCGAGCTGGTGCGATTCAGCCGGGCGACGCTACAACGCATGCCAAACCTGCCGCTAAACTTCTCGGGATCGATCTCGGGCGGGACCGCCTGGGACGTGGGCGACGACGCGCGGCTGGGCGTTATCGCCACGGTCGGCTTCAGCAACCGCTGGACCAATCGCGATTCCCGCCAGCAGACGCCGGCCAAGGCCGACCTGTCCGAGCTGTTTTCCGATACCCAGCGGGTAACCACCGACAACCGGATCATTGCGAACGGCCTGCTCGGCCTCGGCCTGGAGCTGGGGCGGCACAAGTTCCGCCTGACCAACCTGTTCATCCGCGACACGATCAAGCAGGGGCGACTGGCCCAGGTTGAGGATTTCAACAGCGGCTTTACGCGCCAGCTCCAGGACACCGCCTGGTTCGAGCGCCAGCTGTTTGAAACCCAGCTTGTCTCGGAACTGAAGTTCGGTGACATCAGCCTAGACCTGCGCGGCACCTATGCCAATTCGCAGCGCGAGGCACCCTACGAACTGTCATTCGGCTATGCCCGGACCAACCGCGCCACCGATCCGACTGGCCAGTTCTTCGTCAACCGGTTGAACAACGGCCAGATCGGATCGGCCTCGGTCTCGTTCTCCGATCTCAACGAGAATCTGTGGGCCGCTAGTGCCGACCTATCCTGGCTGATCACGCCGCGTCTGACGCTGAGTTCGGGTTATGCCTTCTCCGACACGAAGCGCACCTCGACCCGCCGCGAGTTCCAGTTCATCGCGCCATCTGACTTCCCGGTTGGCGTTGCGATGCTGCGGCCTGACCTGCTGCTTTCGCCCCAGATTATCGACTATTTCAATATCGGGTTGGTCGAAACTACTGAGAGCGACCCGGCCTTTGCCGCAGCGCTGCGGGTGCACGGCGGCTATGGCAAGGCGAATTGGGAGCCGATTGACGGGCTGAGCCTCGACCTTGGCGTGCGTTATGAAAAGGCGCTGCAGACTGTAAATCCGGTCGCGGTCTTCACAGTGCCCAGCAATTCGCTAGCCGGAACCCGTTTGGATAAAGGCTATTGGCTGCCGGCGGGAACTATCACCTGGGAATTTGCACCGCAAATGCAGTTCCGTGCCAATGCTTCGCGCACCATTGCCCGGCCACAGTTCCGCGAGCTGATTTTCCAACTCTACTACGATCCGGAATCGGACCGGCTGTTCCGCGGTAATCCCCTGCTAACCGACAGCAAGCTGTTCAACGCCGAAGCGCGTTGGGAATGGTACTTCGCACGCGACCAGCGAGTATCGTTGGCCGGCTTTTACAAGAAGATCGACAAGCCGATTGAAGCCTTCACCGGCTTTTCCGACAACCAGCCCCAAACCAGCTTTGCCAACGCTCCGCGCGCCAAGCTTTACGGGGTTGAGGTGGAAGTGCAGAAGTATTTCGATCTGGAATCGCTTGGCGGCTTTTTCACCCAGCGCCGACTGGTGACGATCGCCAACTATACTTACACCAAGTCCGAACTTGAGGTTCGCGCCGATGACACTGTGGCGATCTTCGGCACAACCGTCCAACCGGCCAGCAATGTGTTCCAGGACGGGCTGCCGCTGACTGGCCAGTCCAACCACCTCGCCAACCTGCAGCTGGGCTTCGAGCATCCTGACCGGCTGTCCCAGCAAACGCTGCTGCTGACCTATGCCAGCAAGCGGGTGACCAGCCGCGGGCCGGTTGGCCAACCTGACATCGTCGAGAACCCTGGCCTGCGGCTCGACCTTGTGCTGCGTGAAGGCGTCAAGTTCCTGGGTCGCGAGATCGATCTAAAGTTCGAAGCGCGCAACCTGACCGGGCGCAAGCGCGAGGAATTTCAGCAGTCGGCCACTAATCGGGTCGAGATCAACACTTATGACGTCGGCCGGTCGTTCTCAGTTTCGGCCTCGATCAAATTCTGACCTGCACCGGGCGGCTTACCCGCCCGGCCGTTTTGATAAGAGAAGCCCGGCTGGACCAGAGGACCAGCCGGGCTTCTTTGAATCGAGCGATAGGTCTTATCAAGGCCGGTCGAATACATAGCCCAGTGAGCGGACGGTGCGCAGCAAATCGCCAGCTCCTGCAGCACGCATAGCCCGGCGCAGGCGGCCGATCCAGACATCGACAGTGCGTTCGTCAATTGGCGGTTCCTGCTTGCCTAGTGCAGTGATCAGCTGAGCCCGGGTAAAGACCCTACCTGGATGCTCGACAAAGAACCGCAGCAGGCGGAATTCGTTCGGCATCATTGGGATTGCCTTCCCGCGCCAGCTTGCACGGAAAGCAGCGAGATCAACCGCAAGTTCGCCCAAACTGATCGCCCTCACCGCTCCGGCATCATACAGATTGGCCGCGACCGACATGACCCGGTCCAGCACCATTCCGCGGTTAACTGGCCCGATCATGTAATCATCGGCACCGGCTCTCAAGGCGCGGCGTTTCAGCTCCGCATCATCCTCATCCAGAATAACCGTGATGTGGGCCTGCGTGGTCTGGGGTGCGCAACGGATCTGGCGGCAGATTTCCAGGCCCGAAGTATCGGATAACATCCAGTCGACGAACGCCCAGGTCGATCCCTCAAGTAGCGGCAATTCGCTCAATCGCCGTAACTTGTGGAAGACCAGCTGCAATTCGCCATGTTCGAAAGTCTCAAGGCCGCCTTCGACCTCGCTGGTGACAAGGATATCCACTTTCCGCATCACAACGCCCCATGTTTCTGACTGGAGCTAACCCGTGCATGTGACGTATGCGTGACGATTCGGCGACGAATTGGAGAAAAGGCTGATCATCCGAAAATTCGCGTGGCTGTAACCGAACTGACTCTGATCGGTCATTGGCGCGCAACCTGGCCATGCAACACGGCAGCGCAAGCAGGAAAGGAGCCCTCCATGCTCGCACGCGATCTGCCAACCGACCTGTTCGACCTCATCAACGTCCCCCCATCCATTCCGAACCGCCCCGCCTGGCTGCTAAACCCCGATCCCAAGAGTTTCCGTCCCAAGCAGCGTTATCGCACTGTCTGGATTTCCGATGTTCATCTTGGCACGCGCGGCTGCAACGCTGTCATGCTGGTCGATTTCCTGCGCTCGATTGAATGTGAAACGCTTTACCTTGTAGGAGACATCATTGACGGATGGCAGCTGCGCAAAGGCTGGTATTGGCCGGATGCGCATAACGAAGTGGTGCGCCGCGTTCTAAAGATGGCGCACCGAGGGACCCGGGTGGTCCTGATCGCCGGTAACCATGATGAAGTGCTGCGCGACTACGCCGGTATGAGCCTGGGCGGGATCGAGATTGCGCTGGAAGATGTGCACCGCACTGCCGATGGTCGCCGCCTGCTAATCACGCATGGCGACAGCTTCGATACGGTCGTGCTTTATGCCCGCTGGCTCGCCTTCCTGGGTGATATGGCCTACGGAATCTTGCTGCGGTCCAACGTGGTGATCAATGCGGTGCGGCGGCGGTTGAAACTGCCCTACTGGTCGCTCGCAGCGCACCTCAAGCGCAAAGTCAAAAACGCCGTGGCCTATGTCAGCAGCTTCGAAGAAGCGCTGGCGCACCAAGCCGCTGAGCGCAACCTTGACGGGATCGTGTGCGGCCACATCCACTGCGCCGAGATCCGCCAGATCGGTGACATCACCTATTACAACGACGGTGATTGGGTCGAGAGCTGCACCGCCCTGGTGGAGGAAGCCAGCGGTGCCATGCGGATCATCCACTGGGCTGAAGAATGTGCAGCACCAGGCGATACCAATGAATTGCTGATCGAGGATTACGCGGCATGAGGATTGCCATTGCGACTGATGCCTGGTTTCCCCAGGTCAATGGGGTGGTCCGCACGCTTGCTGCAACCGTCGCTGAACTGGATCGGCGTGGTTACGAGGTAGAACTGATCACACCCGAAAACTTTGCTACCTTACCAATGCCCGGCTATGCCTCGATCCGGTTGGCCATGGCGCCACGTTTTACCACGCGACGCATGTTGGGGCAGTTTAAGCCCGATATCGTCCACATAGCGACTGAGGGCCCAATTGGCTGGAGCGCGCGGGGCTGGTGCAAATCCCACAAGGTTCCCTACACATCGGCGTTTCACACCCAGTTCCCAAAGTACGCCGCCGTCCGCACGGGCCTCAGCGAGGATGTGTTTTGGCCAGTGATGCGGCGCTTCCATCGTTCAAGCCAGGCGGTGCTTGCGGCAACGCCCAGCCTTGAGGCCGAACTGCGTGAGCGAGGGATTGGGCAGGTCCGCCCGTGGGGACGGGGCGTCGACCACTGGCTGTTCCGACCAGTCGGCGAGCTTCACGAAGTGATTAGCCGACTACCCCGCCCGATCCTGCTAAATGTCGGCAGAGTTGCGCCAGAAAAGAACCTTGAAGCTTTCCTTGATGCCAACCTACCCGGATCTAAGGTGATCGTCGGCGACGGCCCCGATCTTGAACGCCTGAGAAGCCTTTACCCCGAAGCTCACTTCATTGGCGCTTTGGCCGGGGAGGAGCTGGCGGCAGCCTATCGTACCGCCGATTGCTTCGTCTTTCCAAGCCTGACTGACACTTTCGGCCTGGTTGTGATTGAGGCGTTGTCATCCGGAGTGCCAGTCGCGGCTTACCCGGTCCAGGGTCCGATAGATATCCTTGGCCGTGATGGGCGCGGTAACGGTCCGGCCATGACCGCGACAGTAGGCGTGTGTGACGAGGACCTCGAACGCGCCGTCCTTCGAGCGTTAACACTGGACAGAAGTGTCACGGCGGTCTTCGGTCAAAGTTTCACCTGGGAGCAGGCTACCGATCAGTTTGTCGCTGCGCTTACGGATGCGCGATCCGAGGCAGCCGTTGTCACTGCCTTCGAACTGGTGCAAGGCTGATCGCTCACTAGTGGCGCTAAAGAATACGCATCAAACAAGTTGCCGGCTAGCGCGCCATACAACTCAACTACGATAAAGCCTAGCTGTTGCTAATGCCGATATGGCCGTGGTGGGGATAGGGTAGGACTTCCGCGAGGTGGATGGGGTGGGTCAGGCTACTTTTCATCTATGACTCCATTGTTAAATTGCAATGGAGCGGGCTTATCACCGGCAGAACCTTTGGCGCGGACTGCTCCAGATTTTTGGGCTTTTGAGCGGCTGGGAAGCAAATGATGCGCAAATCAGTCGAGCCCTAATCCAGGACTATGGGCGCAGCCACGGTATGGCTCTGGCCCATGAGGCCGCGTTTCTCGAAATTGAACCCGACCGGGGAAGCGAGTTGATTGAACCCGCTCTACTAGCCGCCGTTAACGCCTGTCGCTCACATGCTGCCGAGCTGCTCTACGTCAGTTTCGATGGCGTCGCGCAATGGCGAGCCCATTATCACATGCGGGATTGGCCGGAACGGGCCAGCCTGCCGCAGACTGCGATTGAAGCTGAGCCAGTCATTCTGGACGGCGAGCTGTTCAAGCCCCACGCACACTTCACCGCTTGGCGCAAACGGCCGCAACGGTGGAACGCCAAAAAGTCCTAACGCGCCACCCTAGCCCGCGCACGGGCGCTTGCACTCCTTGCGAGCGACATGAACAGACCCTCCATCGCCGCAGCACTCAATACCGCAGGTGTGACCACACCAACCGGCAAGACGTGGAAATCCGATAGTCTTAGGAAATTTCTGGGCACCAAGGATTGAACGACAAATTCAAAAGCCGGCTCGACCAACGATCGGGTCATTTCTGATTTTTCGTAAATTTGATCGCGAGCCGTCTGCCACAGTCAGATCCCGGCGGCTCAGAAGCCTCAATTAAACGTGGTACCCTTCTGGGCTCTCTAGTTAGGGTGAACGCGGGGTGGCGAACAGAAACAGCTCCTTGACCCGGCGTTCAGGTAGATTCGAAATTTGGCCTAACCTCGGCTGGCTGCTTCGCCGACGCATAGGCTGGGGGTTCTGCAGTTATTTCTCTCTAATCAGGGATTCGATGGGAGGTTAGCCTTCTATTCTGCACAGACGCGATCCAATTAGTGCGGGCCGGCACGCAGTTATCGCAGCAATTCTTCACGCTCCCGACTTCGACCTGACGATTCAGCGCTTGACTATCAGCTCACCGCAAAACCGGAGAGCCCGCCGCCTCTCACTAGCGCAGAGGCCAAACGCAATCAGCATCATCGCAGCCGCTTAAGCGTGCCGTGCGTCGATCGCATAATCACGGAATTTGCACATTGACTGACCAGATTTTTGAGACCTACGCGCCGCTGTATTGGGCCGCCGGACTGCCGGCTATCCCTCTCCGTGAGCGTAACAAAATCCCGGCCATCAACCAGTGGGCGGAGTTCGGGACCCGGATGCCCGACGCTACCGAACAAGCCCGATGGCTGGCCTCGTTTCCCCATGGCAACATCGGTCTACCACTCGGTGCCGCTTCCGGTATCTGCGTCATCGATATCGACACTGAGGACGAGGAGCTGATCAAAGCAATCGTCGAAGCGTGTGGCTCCAGCCCTTGGGAGCGTATCGGTAAGAAGGGCATGGCGCTGGCCTTCCGCTGGGAGGGCCAAAAGAACCATAAGTTGCGCAGCGCCGATGGCGACATGATCTGCGAGTTCCTCGGACAGGGGAACCAGGTTGTTCTGCCTGGTTCGATCCACCCGGATACGGGCCGGCCCTATACGTCGAACACAAATCTGTGGGAGGTTAAGGCCCAGCTTCCCTTCCTCGGCGAGGACATCGAGGACAAGCTGCGCGCCGTGCTCGGCTCAAAGGGTTTCACACTTGGGGCTGGGGGACGCTCGGCCCCGCTTGAAGTCATCCCAGCCGGCGAACGCGACGTACAGATGATCCGCCATGCGGGCTACCTCGCGCGGGTCGTGCTGGGGATCGACCGCACCTCCAAGTTCTCGCTCTACGAAGCCATCCTGCACATCCACACGTGGGTTGAGCACTTCACGGCCAAAGTCTCCGGCGACGCGATGGACCCCAACAAGGGCGTTGCCAAGCTGCTCGAGTTCCTGATCAAGGACATCGAGAGGGGCAAGTCTATGCCGGAAGACTGGGACGCTGGGTTGCCGAACGAGTGGCGCGAACACCCGACCATCCGGCAGATGGCCGAACTCAATAGCTCAAAGCGTTGGACAATCGACCAGGTGATCAAAAAGTTCGACGAAATCGTCCTTTCCGATAACAGTCACTCTTGCGCTGCCCGAGCCGTTAACGAAACAATGGAGCTGGTTGCACGCTGTCCGCATTTTACAAAGGCCCATGAGGTAATCCTGTTCAAGCACATCCTGCGGCATACCCGTACGAACGGCTTCGACATGCGACAGCTTCAGTCCTTGCTTAAGGAAGCAAAGGCTAAACAGATCCCAGATGGCGCAGAGGATCAGGAAGCGATAGCTCGACGCGAACTAGAACAACTCAGCCGCGGTGGTGAAATCCGCTTTGATCACGAGAAGCTGTGGCAATGGAATGGCAGCTGTTGGGTCCAGCTGAACAAGAATGAGGTTTACCTTCACGTCGCGGGCAACGTAAAGGACTCCGCGCTGGTACGGCGAGAGTCCGACTACCGTGCAGTTGTCACCATTATCGAGCGACTTAGCGCCAAATCGCTGGTCCAGGTGGAACACATTGGGGTTAACTTCGCCAACGGGGTCCTCGACACCGATCTCAAACTTGTCGGCCACGATCCAAACTTCGGGGCCACCTTCACGCTTCCGTTCGAATACAACGCCAGCCTTGCCGGGGACTGTGGCAACTGGCTGGAGTTCCTGCACACGTGTTGGGGCGATGAACCGGATTTCAATAACCGCGTTCTGGCGTTGCAGGAAATGTTCGCGGCGACGCTGTTTGGCATCGCCACCCACTATCAGCGCGCTTTCCTCCTCTTCGGCAAAGCCGGATCAGGCAAGAGCCAGATTCTCAATGTCCTGCGGGCGATTTTGCCCCCGGATGCAACGACTGAAGTTGGTCCACAGAAGTGGGGCAAGCAGTTCGAAATGACGGACTTGGTCGGCAAGATTGCGAACATTTGCGGGGAGCTGCCGGAGCGGGGCCTGATCAGTGGAAGCGAGTTCAAGCAGGTGGTGGAAGGTGCATCAATCCGCGACTGTTTCAAGCACAAGGACCACTTCAGGTTTAAACCCAAGTGCGCTCATTGGTTCGCCTCGAACTTCCTTCCTTATTCGGCCGACACCTCTTTCGGGCTGGCTCGTCGTTGGGCAATAATAGACTTCAACAAAGCCGTTCCCGAGAAGCGCCGTGTAGCAAACTTTGCCGAGATACTGGTGGCGGAAGAGCGTGATGCGATTACGGCATGGGCTGCGGCGGGGCTGCCACGACTCATTGAGCAAGGTGGCTATACTCTTCCGCCGTGCCATGAGTACCGCCTTGGTCAAATGCGCCGGATCACCAACTCGGTCTATAAATTTATTGAGGACAGCGGGATGGTTCGACGTAGCGAGGGGTCAATGAAGTGCCGAGTAATATTCGATAAGTACCAGTTTTACGCCAAGGATTACTGTAGCACTCGGCCTGTCAGTTTCGACCAATTCATACAGATGCTGGAGGATTTGGACTTCATGGTCGTTCGGAACACAATAGGAGACTACCTGGTCACCGGTCTGGAAGGGGTCGGCTCGAACAACACGTTCCAGTAATAATGCGAAATTCGATTAATCCTGGATATAATTTATCTTAGCCAACACGAAAAATGATTCATATCCCGGATATAGACCATTTGGTCATTGATTTGCAGGAACTCCTTCGTCGGGAAACCGACAGCCCAACTACTCAAGTCCTTTGTTAGAGCTAGATTTGAAAAATGTCGATCACATCTAGGATGTTATCGGGCCTAATCGACAAACGGATGTTGACGGCGGAGTCCACGGACTCTAACTTCCAGGACGGCTCAGGGTGGGGCGGCAACCCC
>JBIIDJ010000064.1:0-14529 GCA_044238415.1 Novosphingobium sp. | reverse complement strand
CAAGGCGCTGGAAGAGCAGCTGTCGGGTGACACCACCGGTCTCACCAAGAAGGAAGTGCTTCAGCTTACCCGTGAGCGTGACAAGTTCGAACTGTCGCTCGGCGGCATCCGCGACATGGGCGGCATCCCGGACGTGATGTTCGTGATCGATGCCAACAAGGAAGAGCTGGCGATCAAGGAAGCCAACGTGCTGGGTATCCCGGTCGTCGCGATCCTCGATTCGAACGTTTCGCCCGATGGCATCGCCTTCCCGATCCCGGCCAACGATGACGCCAGCCGCGCCATTCGCCTCTACTGCGAAGCGGTTGCCGCTGCTGCCACCAAGGGTCGCCGCGAAGGCGTGATCGATTCGGGCGTCGATGTCGGCGCGCTGGAAGAAGCCCCGGTGGAAGAAGCCGTGGTTGAAGTTCCGGCTGCCGCTGAAGAAGCCACGACCGAAGCCTGAGCGCTTTCGTCACAAACCTGTAGCGTGCCGGGGCCATTGGCCTCGGCCGCCAGTTCATTTCAAGAAGGACCAGTTCAATGGCTTATACCGCCACTGACGTGAAGAACCTGCGCGAGCGCACCGGCGCCGGCATGATGGATTGCAAGAAGGCGCTCGACGATACGGGCGGCGACATGGAAGCTGCCGTTGACCTGCTGCGCGCCAAGGGCCTTGCGGCCGTTGCCAAGAAGTCCAGCCGCACCGCGGCCGAGGGCCTGGTCGGCGTGGCCGTTTCGGGCACCAAGGGCGTTGCGGTCGAGATTAACTCGGAAACCGACTTCGTCGCCAAGAACGACCAGTTCCAGGATTTCGTGCGCAAGACCACCGAAGCCGCCCTCGGCCTCGGCGCGGACGATGTCGAAGCGCTCAAGGCGGCCGCCTATCCCGGCGGCGGCACCGTGGCCGACACCCTGACCAACAACGTTGCCACCATCGGCGAAAACCAGCAGGTCCGCCGCATGAAGACCGTTGCAGTCAGCAGCGGCCTGGTCGTGCCTTATATGCACAATGCCGCCGCTCCGATGCTGGGCAAGATCGGCGTGCTGGTCGCGCTCGAATCCGAAGCCGGTGCCGACGTGCTCGAGCCGCTGGGCAAGCAGATCGCCATGCACATTGCCGCGGCTTTCCCGCTGGCGCTGAACGCGGATGACCTCGACGCCGAGATGATTGCCCGCGAGCGCAAGATCGCTGCCGAAAAGGCCGCTGAATCGGGCAAGCCCGCCGAAGTTCAGGCCAAGATGGTCGATGGCGCGGTCGCCAAGTTCGCCAAGGATAACGCGCTGCTGAGCCAGCTGTTCGTGATGGACAACAAGACCCCGGTTGCCCAGGTGATCGAGCAGGCCGGCAAGGCCGCTGGCACCAAGATCGTGCTGAAGGACTATGTTCGCTTCCAGCTCGGCGAAGGCATCGAAAAGGAAGTCAGCGACTTCGCGGCCGAAGTGGCTGCCGCCGCCGGCCTCAACTAAAGCTTTCCCGGGCCTGGCCCGGACAGCGCAGTGAAAAGGGCTCGCCGGATGGCGGGCCCTTTTTGCGTGCGCGGTTGACGCGGCGCGGTGGCCACGCAATCAGGCAGCAAAGCTCACGGAGATAGCACCATGCAAAACCGCCGCCTCGGCACCTCGCCGATTGTTGTTACCGACATTTGCATGGGCACCATGACCTTCGGCAGCCAGACTGACGAAGCAGCGGCGCACCGCATTCTCGATCGCTGCTATGATTTCGGGATCAACTTCTACGATACGGCCGAAGGCTATCCGGTGCCGCCGGACGCGAAGTGGGTAGGGCGCACCGAGGAGATTGTCGGCCGCTGGATGAAGACCAAGCCGCGCGATGCGATCATCATGGCCACCAAGGTATCCGGCCCCAGCCACGTCTGGTTCCGCAGCCCCAAGCGCTCCGGCATGACCGCGCTCGATCGCCGCAACATCATCACGGCGGTGGAAGACAGCCTGCGCAAGCTGCAGACCGATTACATCGATCTCTACCAGACCCACTGGCCCGATCACGACACGTCCTATGACGAAACCATGGAAGTGCTCGACGAACTGGTGCGCGAAGGTAAGGTGCGGGTGACCGGCTGTTCCAACGAAACCGCGTGGGGTCTGATGAAGTCGATCGCGGCGTCGGAGCGCCTTGGCACCGTCCGCTATCACACGATCCAGAACAATTTCAGCCTCAATAACCGCCGCTTCGAGGATGAACTGGCGCAGGTCTGCCGCAAGGAAGGGGTCAGCCTGATCCCCTATTCGCCGATCGCCGGCGGGGTGCTGAGCGGCAAGTACCAGGCCGGCGCGCGGCCCGAAGGTGCGCGGTTCTCGCGCTATCTTGGCATGGAAGGGCGCCAGCAGGTGATGGCGAAGCGGTTCGTCAACGAACGCTCGCTCGCTTCGACCGAACGGTTCATGGCGATTGCCGCCGAAGCCGGGATCAGCCCTACGACGCTGGCGGTCGCCTGGTCGAAGCAGCACGATTTCGTGGCCTCCACGATCGTCGGCGTGACGCGTGAGGATCAGCTTGAGGACATCTTCGCCGCCGGTGACCTGATCCTTTCGGACGAGGTGATGAAGGCGATCGACAAGGTCTCAAAGGAAATCCGTTATCCGATGGGGTGATACAGCCAAACGCCGGGGGGCTTGTGTCGCCTCCCGGCTTGGCTTTGCGCGGTCCACGGTATAAGGCCGCGCAAACCCCAGTGAGAGCGATGACCAGCCCCATGTCCCAGCCCCGCTACAAGCGCATTCTCCTGAAGCTGTCCGGCGAAGTGCTGATGGGTAACCAGCAGTTCGGGATCGATCCCGAATTCGTGGCCGAGCTGGCTGCCGAAGTGAAGGCGGCTAAGGAATCCGGCCTGGAAATCTGTCTGGTGATTGGCGGCGGCAACATCTTCCGCGGCATGGCCGGGGCAGCCAAGGGCATGGACCGGGCCCAGGCCGATTACATGGGCATGCTCGCCACGGTGATGAACGCGCTGGCCATGCAGAACGCGCTGGAACAGCTCGGCGTGCCGACCCGCGTTCAGTCGGCGATCGAGATGGACAAGGTCTGCGAGCCGGTGATCCGCCGCCGCGCCGAACGCCACCTCGAAAAGGGCCGGGTGGTGATCTTCGCCGCCGGTGTGGGCGCGCCCTATTTCACCACCGATTCCGGTGCCGCGCTGCGCGCCGCCGAAATGAAGTGCGATGCCTTGCTCAAGGGCACTTCGGTCGATGGGGTCTATGATAGCGATCCCAAGACCAATCCTGCGGCAAAGCGTTATGATACAGTGGATTATGATACAGTTCTGGCAGACAACCTGAAAGTTATGGATGCCAGTGCCGTAGCGCTGTGCCGGGACAACAGCATTCCCATCGTCGTCTTCTCGATCCGCGAAAAGGGCAACCTTGCCAAGGTGCTGGTGGGTGAGGGAACGCAAACAATCGTGAAGAAGGGTTAGGACCATGGCCAAGTACGATAAGGCCGATCTTGAGCGCCGCATGAAGGGCGCCGTGGAATCTCTCCGCAGCGACCTGGGCGGCCTGCGCACCGGCCGCGCCAATACTGCGCTGCTCGATCCGATCACGGTCGAGGTCTATGGCAGCAAGATGCCGCTCAACCAGGTTGCCACTGTCTCGGCGCCGGAACCGCGGCTGCTGTCGGTGCAGGTGTGGGACAAGTCCAACATCGGCCCCGTCGAAAAGGCGATCCGTTCGGCGGGTCTGGGCCTCAACCCGATCAATGACGGCAACAACATCCGCCTGCCGATCCCGGACCTGACCGAGGACCGCCGCAAGGAACTAGCCAAACTGGTCCACTCCTATGCGGAGAAGGCCCGCGTTGCGATCCGCAATGTCCGCCGCGACGGGATCGATGCGCTCAAGGCTGACGAAACCAAGAAGGAAATCTCGGAAGACGATCGCAAGCGCGGCGAAACCGAGGTCCAGAAGCTAACTGACGACATGATCAAGGAAGTCGAAACGGTCGCGGCCCAGAAGGAACAGGAAATCCTGGGCAAGTGACGGCCAGGCGCGCCACTAAGGGCGCGCGTCACGTCGCCATCATCATGGATGGCAACGGGCGCTGGGCCAAGAAGCGCCACTTGCCGCGCGCCGTTGGGCACCAGCGCGGGGTGGAAGCCGTGCGTACCCTGGTGCGCGCGGCGCGCGACATGGGGCTTGAGGCCCTGACACTCTACGCCTTCAGCACCGAGAACTGGCGCCGCCCGGAAGACGAGATCGCCGCGCTGATGGGCCTGCTGCGGCGCTACATTGTGGCGGATATCGACGAATTTGTTGAGAACAACATCCGGCTCAAGATCATCGGCGATTACAGCGCCTTGCCAGCCGATGTAGTGGAGCTGATTGATGGCGCGCTGGCTCGGACCGCAGGCAATAGCGGGACCTGGCTGGTGATCGCCCTTAACTACGGCGGGCAGGACGAAATTGCCCGCGCCGCCACCAAGGCTGCGGCCAAGGGGCCGATCACGCCTGCGACGATCGAGGCGGAACTGGACACCGCGGAACTGCCGCCGCTTGATCTGTTGATCCGCACCTCGGGGGAGGTGCGCTTGTCCAACTTCCTGCTGTGGCAGGCGGCCTATGCGGAAATGTGGTTCACCGACGTGCTGTGGCCCGATTTTAAGCCCGAACATCTGCAGGAGGCGCTGGATGCCTTCGTCAAGCGCGAGCGTCGCTATGGCGGACGGTAAGGGCAAGAACGCCGACCTGCCGGTGCGCGTCGCTTCGGCTCTCGTCGTCGTGGCGGTGGCGCTGGCCGCGCTGTGGTTTGGTGGCTGGGTCTGGGCTGCCTTCGTCATGGCGGTTGCTGGGGGGGTCCTGGTGGAATGGCGAGGGCTGGTGCGCCAGTTCGAACCCTCGCTCCTGCGCCAGCTGCTGTGGACGCTGGGCGGAATCGCCTACATCGCCCCCGCGGCGGCCATGCTGCTGTACCTGCGCCAGGCCCCTGGCGGCTTTGCCAACGTGCTCACTGTAATCGCGCTGGTCGCAGCGATTGATATTGGTGCCTATTTCACCGGCCGCGCGATCGGCGGGCCAAAGATCGCGCCGGCCATCAGCCCGTCCAAGACCTGGGCCGGGCTGCTGGGCGGTGTGTTGGGGGCAGAGGCGGTGCTGTTCCTCGCGACCAACCTCAGCGGTGCGCAGGCTGGGGTGCTCAGCATTGTCGGTCTGGGCATTGCCGCAGCCGTGCTGGCGCAGGCCGGCGATTTCTTCGAGAGCTGGATGAAGCGGCGGGCCGGAGTCAAGGATTCGGGGCGGCTCATTCCCGGTCATGGCGGACTGTTTGACCGTGTCGATGGTCTGATTGCGGTCTGCTTCCTGCTGGCCATGCTGGCCCTCGTTACCCGGGTAGGCCTGGCATGACGCGGCGGATTTCCATTCTTGGCGCGACGGGTTCGATCGGGGCATCGACGCTCGACTTGATCCGCCGTGAGCGTGATCAATGGCAGGTCGTGGCGCTGACCGCCAATTGCCAGGCGCAGGAACTGGCCCGGCTGGCGCGCGAATTCGGTGCCGAACTCGCCGTTGTGGCCGATGAAACGTGCCTGGCCGATCTGCGCGAGGCTTTGGCCGGCACCAGCATCGACGCAGCTGGTGGGGCGGGGGCGCTGGTCGATGCCGCCAGCCGTCCGGCCGACCTTACTGTGGCCGCCATCGTCGGCTGTGCCGGGCTGGCACCGGTCATGGCCGCGATTGAGCAGGGCCGCACCGTCGCGCTGGCGAACAAGGAAGCGCTGGTTTCCGCCGGAGATGTCATGAAGGCGGCGGTTGCGCGGCATGGCACCACGCTCCTGCCGATGGACAGCGAGCACAATGCGATCTTCCAGTGCCTGGCCGGCAACGACCTGAACCATGTCCGCTCGATCACGCTGACGGCCAGCGGCGGGCCGTTCCGGGACTGGAACCTTGAACAGCTGCAGGCAGCCACGCCGGCCCAGGCGCTCAAGCATCCGAACTGGGATATGGGCGCCAAGATCTCGATCGATTCCGCCACCATGTTCAACAAGGGGCTGGAACTGATCGAGGCCTATCACCTTTTCCCGGTTGGCCTCGATAAGCTGCGGATCGTGGTCCACCCGCAGTCGGTGGTCCACTCAATGGTCGAATATCGCGACGGATCGACGCTGGCGCAGCTCGGCCCTTCGGACATGCGCGTGCCGATCGCATCGTGCTTGGCCTGGCCGGAGCGGATGGATACGCCCTGCGACCCGCTCGACCTGGCCGCGATCGGCTCGTTAACCTTCCGCGCTCCGGACGAGGCCTTGTTTCCCGCGACCCGCCTGTGCCGCGAGGCGATCGGGGCGGGCGGGGCGGCTCCTGCCGTGCTCAACGCCGCCAATGAAGTGGCGGTAGCAGCGTTCCTCGCCGGACAGCTGCCATTCACCCGCATCGCGGTAGTGGTCGAACAGGTGCTGGCGCGCTATGGACCGCCCAGACCGCAGTCGCTGGCCGATGTGCTGGCGGTCGATGCGGCGGCGCGGGACCATGCGCGCAGTGTTGTGGAGTTGATAACGCAGTGAGCGAATCTCCGTCTGTCCTGATGATGATTGGGGCGTTCTTGCTGGTGCTGGGGCCGCTGGTGGTGCTGCACGAGCTGGGCCATTACCTGGTCGGGCGCTGGTTCGGTGTGAAGGCCGATGTCTTTTCGGTCGGTTTCGGGCGCGAGCTGGCGGGCTGGACCGATGGGCGCGGTACCCGCTGGCGGCTCGCGGCCTGGCCACTGGGCGGATACGTCCAGTTTGCCGGCGACATGAATGCCACTTCCGTGCCCGATCCCGCGGCGGCGCAGGCTCCTGCTGCCGATAAGGCCGGCATGTTTCAGTATGCCCCACTGTGGCAGCGTGCGCTGATTGTGCTGGCCGGCCCGGTGATGAACCTGGTGGTTGCCGTGGCGATCTTTGCCGGGTTCAACATGGCCTATGGCGTACCGGTTGCTGCCCCAGTCATCGGCGAGTTTTCCAAGACTTCTGCGGCCCAGGCCGCCGGCCTCAAGGTGGGGGACCGGATCGTCGCCATCGATGGCACGCGGGTTGATAGCTTCCTCGACATTGCCGAGCGGGTTGCCCTGTATCCCGGGCGGACTGTGACCGTCTCGGCCGAGCGCAAGGGACTGAGCTTCTCGGTCCCGGTGCGTCTGGCAGATGACGTGCAGAAGGACCGGTTCGGTAACGAGGTGCGGCGTGGCCTGTTGGGTATTCGTCCGGCCAACATGGAGCTCAAGGAGGTCGGGCTGATCGGTGCTGTTGTCACCGGGGTCGACCAAAGCATTGGTATCATGCGGCAAATGACCGCCGGTCTGAAGCAGATCATCACTGGCGAACGTCCGCTCGACGAGTTGGGCGGACCGATCAAGATCGCCAAATTCTCGGGCGAACAGTTCTCGCTCGGCTGGTTGGCCTTTGTCTCTTTCGCGGCGCTGATCTCAATTAATTTGGCATTCATTAACCTGCTGCCAATCCCCACGCTCGACGGCGGGCACCTGGCTATGTACGCGGCAGAAGCTGTCCGTCGCAGGCCATTGGGCGCCCGCAGTCAGGAATGGGCGTTCCGCACCGGTCTGGCCTTTGTGCTGGCGCTGATGCTGTTCGTCACTTTGAACGACATCGCCTCGCTCTCGATCTTCGGGGGATGAGCGCAAGGATAGGGTAAAACTGCGGGCAATTTCGGCAACATTGCTTGATCGGCACGGCTGCATCGGGCAAGGGCGGCGAATTGCCAGCATAGCGCCTGCAAGCGCCGCCTGGGGTGGGCGGAAGGCGTTGAGCATCATGACGGGAAGAGCCGTGCACAAGAAGACCAGTTCCAGCAATCACCGCTCAACTTTCCGCATTGCTACGGCACTGCTGGGCACCACTGTCCTGGCCGGTGTGCCGCAAGTCGCATTGGCCCAGAATGCTTCCGCGCCAGCCCCGGCACCTGCCCCTGCAGCGCCGGCTCCGGCTGCGCCGGTTGCCACGCCGATCCAGTCGATTGCGGTCGTTGGCTCGCAGCGGCTCGAGCCGGATACGATCCGGTCCTACATCAAGCTGCGCAACGGCCAGCCCTACACCCAGCAATCGGCTGACCAGGCGCTCAAGGACCTGTTCGCCACCGAGCTGTTCTCCGACGTCCAGATCCGCAACGATGGCGGCAACGTGACGATCGAGGTGAAGGAAAACCCGGTCATCAACCGCATCATTCTCGAAGGGAACAAGCGGCTGAAGGAGGACAAGATCCTCCCCGAAATCAAGCTGGCCCCGCGCCAGATCTTCACCCGGTCCAAGGTCCGCGCCGACGTGGCCCGCATCATCGAACTCTACAAGCGTCAGGGCCGCTTTGCAGCCTCGGTCGAACCGAAGATGGTGCTGCTCGATCAGAACCGAGTGGATATCGTCTTCGAAATCCAGGAAGGGCCCAAGTCCAAGGTCCGCAAGATCAACATCATCGGCAATGAGCAATTCGACGATGGCGACCTGAAGGACGAGATGGTCACCAAGGAAACGGGGATCACCAAGATCTTCAGCTCCGGTACCAGCTATGACCCTGACCGGATGGCCTTTGACCAGCAGAAGCTGCGCCAGTTCTACCTGACCCAGGGCTATGCCGATTTCCGCATCGTTTCGGCGGTGGCCGAGCTGACACCGGACAAGAAGGACTTCATCCTGACCTACGTGGTCGAGGAAGGTCAGCGCTACAAGTTCGGTGAGGTCAAGGTCGACAGCCAGCTGCGCGATTTTGACAGTGATCGGCTGGCCAGCCAGCTGCCGATGAAGCAAGGCATGTGGTACGATGCCAAGATGGTGGAAGACACCATCGAGCGGCTGAACGAGACCGCCGGTGCCTTTGGCTACGCCTTTGCTGACGTCCGTCCGAGTTACGATCGTAACAAGGACGATCTGACGATGGGCATCACCTTCCAGATCGCCGAGGCGCCGCGCGTCTATGTCGAGCGGATCGACGTCAACGGCAACACCCTCACTCAGGACAAGGTGGTCCGCCGCGAGTTTCGTCTCGCAGAAGGCGATGCGTTCAACTCGCTCCAGGTCAAGCGCTCGACCAACCGCATCAACTCGCTCGGCTATTTCCAGGAAAAGTTCGAGATCGAGCAGAAGCCCGGCTCCGCGCCGGACCGGATCGTGCTGGAAGCCAATGTCGAGGAAAAGCCGACCGGCGAACTGCAGCTTTCGGCGGGTTACTCCAGCCTTGAAAAGCTGATTTTCCAGGGTTCGGTCCAGCAGCGCAACTTCCGCGGCCGCGGCCAGACCATTGGTCTTTCGCTGAGCTATTCGCGCTATTCGAAGAGCGCCGAAGTCAGCTTTACCGAGCCGTACCTGTTCGATCGCAACGTCTCGCTGGGGGCCAGCGTTTACCGGCGCGATTACAACAACCGCAATTTCACCACCAACGACACGACCTACCGCCAGGCAACCACCGGCTTTCAGGTCCGTGCCGGCATTCCGCTCACCGAATATCTCTCGGCGGTCGGCAGCTATACCTTCAACATCGACGATGTGACGCTGGACAAGACCCAGTACTTCTCCAACCGCGTCAATCCGGGCTTGCTGGAATGCGATCCGCTGATCGCTGGTCGCTATCTGTGCGAGGCTATCGGCAAGCGCACCAGCTCGATCCTGGGTCTTTCGCTGATTTACGATACGCTCGACAACCGGGTGCGCCCGTCACGCGGTCGCGCCATTTCGGTGACTGCGGAGTTCGCCGGCCTCGGCGGATCCGTGAAGTATGGCCGCCTGCGCGGCAATGCTGCCCAGTACTGGCCGATCGGCAAGGGTTGGATCTTCTCGATCCGCGGCGAAGGCGGGATCATCAAGTCGTTCGAGAACCGCGGCGCGGGGATCGATCCGGTCCGCCTGACCGACCGTTTCTACCTGGGCGAACCTGAAATGCGCGGCTTTGACATCCGGGGCGTCGGTCCCCGCGTGCTGCGCAAGTTCCTGACTGTCGACAGCAACGGCGATGGCATTGCCGACGATTTCTCGGCCGATCGTGACACCTGGGGCGATGATGCGCTGGGCGGCAAGTATTACTACCTCGGCCATGCCGAGCTGGAAATTCCGCTGGGTTCGGGCGCCCGCGAGCTGGGCCTGCGGCCGTCGATCTTCCTCGACGTCGGCGCGGTCTGGGGTGTGCGCCGCCCGACCATCGAGCCGTTGACCTTCCCCTATACGCAGACCTGCAACAACGTGACGACTGTGGGTTATGCGCCTTCGCGTGCGGCAATCCCGACCTTGCCGGCGACCTGCACCGGAAGCAGCGATGGCGTGGTGGCCAGCACCGCCTTCCAGGAATTCTTCGTGGGCAATTCCAAGAAGCCGCGCGTCTCGGTGGGCGTCGGGGTCAACTGGAATTCGCCCTTCGGCCCCTTCCGGATCGACTTCGCCCACGTGCTGATGAAGAGCCCGGTGGACGACACCAAGAGCTTTACCTTTAACGTAGGAACCCAATTCTGATGAACACCTTCCGCAAGTCGGCCATTGCCGCCGCAACTCTTGCCGCAATCCTGGCCCAGCCGGCGCTGGCCCAGCGCAACCGGGAAGCGGCCGCTCCCGCCGCGGCTCCGGCCGCTGCTCCGGGTGGTCCGATCGTGGCCGGCATCGCTGTCGCCAATCTCGAAGCAGCCATCGTCAACACCGATGCCTTCCGGGTTGCCCAGCAGCAGCGCCCGGTGACCTACAAGGCGCAGTATGATCAGGCCCAGGCCCGTTCGAACGCGCTTGAAGCTCAGCTCAAGCCGCTGATCGACCGCTTCAACGCTTCGCGCGCCGCGGCCACCACGCCGGCGCTGCAGCAAGGGCTGCAGACCCAGGCTCGCTCGATCCAGGAGATCCAGGAGAAGGGCAAGCAGGAAATCCAGCAGTTGCTGCTGCCGATCGCCCTCTCGGAGGCTTTCGTGAACGAGCAGATCGAGGAAAAGCTCGACGCTGCCGTCCAGGCGGCCATGGCCAAGGCGCGCATCACGCTGGTGCTCCAGCCGGGTGCCGTGGTGGCGCGGGCCAACGCCTATGATCTGACCGACGAGATCGTGGCCGAGCTGAACACGGCAATTCCGACTTCGCAGCTGGTGCCGCCGCAGGGCTGGGAACCGCGCCAGATCCGCGAAGCGCGCGCGCAGCAGGCCGCTCAGCAAGCTGCTGCCCGTCCGGCTGCCGGCGGTGCTGCCCCGGCTGCGCCCGCCGCGCCGGCGCCGCGTCCGGCCACCCCGGTCGGTCCACAGCCCGAAGGGCGCTAAGCACTTCGGCTGGGGGCAGCGATGAGCGAAACCACTGACCAGGCGGGTGGCGCGACCAGCGCCCCCGCCGTCACTTACGACATCCGGGCCATCCTCAACGCCCTGCCGCATCGTTATCCGCTGCTGCTGGTCGATCGCGTCAAGTCGCTGGAGATTGGCGAACGGATCCATGCGGTAAAGGCCGTTAGCTTCAACGAGCAGTTCTTTCAGGGTCACTTTCCGGGGCGTCCGATCATGCCGGGCGTGCTACAGATTGAGGCTCTGGCCCAGGCTGCCGCGATCCTGGCGATCGAGACGCTGGAACTGGCTGGATCGGGTAAGCTGGTCTACTTCATGGCGATCGAGGAGGCGAAGTTCCGCGCTCCGGTCGAGCCTGGCGTGCTGCTCGATCTCGAAGTCGGTTTTGTCCAGAAGCGGGCGCGGGTTTGCAAGTTCTGGGGCAAGGCTTCGATCGAGGGCAAGGTGACCTGCGAAGTGCAGTTCACTGCCATGGTTGCTGATCCGCCAGAAGATTCCTGATTGATCGGACGAGCCATTCGGCTCGTCTGGTCTGGCAGGCCAGCCGAGAGGCTGGACAACACCTCAAACCCCCGCTATGCGGCGCGCTTCCTTTTCAGGCCGGTCGGAACCGGCCGCAACGAAAGACTGTGCAATGAAGGCCGATATCCATCCCGATTATCACATGATCAAGGTGCAGATGACCGATGGCACCGTGTTCGAAACCCGCTCCACCTGGGGCAAGGAAGGCGACACGCTGGTGCTGGAAATCGATCCCACTTCGCACCCGGCATGGACCGGCGGCAACCAGCGCCTGTTGGATCAGGGCGGCCGCGTCGCCCAGTTCAACAAGCGCTTTGGCGGTCTTTCGCTCAAGAAGGGCTGAACCTTTCAGCCACTGAGGAAAAGTCAGGGGCGGTCCGTTGGGCCGCCCCTTTCGCTTGGCTCAGGCGCCGTCGCCTTCCAGCCATTCCGCCTCGGCCAGATCAATCGGCCGCAGAAATTCAAGGCCCGTCGTCCCATCGTGAGTCCAGCGGACGATCGCCTGGATCACCCGGCGTCCACCCACCTTCAGGCTGACGATCCGGCCAACGCGCATCCAATCGACATCGGCAACAACATTGCAGCCGAAGGGTGAGATATTGCGGATCCGGCCAATACCGCTTTCGCCGCCAAAACCGATCACAACCTTGCCATTGAATGGCTGGCGGTCAGCCCTGCGCCGGTTATGGCCGGCGGGAACCGCAGCGGAAGAAGTGGCCATCTTCACAGTCTCGCTCACTGGCACCAGTCCTTTCAGCGAAGGTTGACTGGGCCGGTCTATCGATCGTTGGTTAACTTGGGGTGTGCGCCACAGCGAAATTGCAGAATCGATTCCAGCGCGATGTCTGCCAATCGCAACACCAGCGATAGCCGCGAAAGGATATTGCGCGCCGGGTTGCTGCTGTACTTTTTTGCTTCCCAAACGCAGCCCCCTGTGCAACAGGCCGCGCCTGCCCCAATCGGTGCTTGCGGGGCGGACCGACGGTGCCTAACAGCGCGCCGGTCCGGCAGGCTCCGGGGACATGGCGATCGTAGCTCAGTTGGTTAGAGCGCCGGTTTGTGGTACCGGAGGTCGTGGGTTCGAACCCCATCGATCGCCCCAGTCTCCCTCCTTTCATGCCTTGGCCCGGACGGGAGGAAGCGCGTGCCAGCGGTTTGGGAAGAACCCGATTTTGACGATCACGAACTGGTCCAGGTGGTCCGCGACCGCGCCAGCGGTCTGACCGCGATCATTGCACTTCATTCGACGCATCTTGGCCCCGGCGCGGGTGGTACCCGGTTCTGGCATTATGGCGATCCGGCGATGGCCATGCGCGATGCCCTGCGCCTGTCACGTGGGATGAGTTACAAGAACGCCATGGCTGGCCTGCCGATGGGCGGGGGCAAGGCCGTGGTCCTAGCCGATCCCACCGGGTCAAAAACGCCCGAGATGCTCGCCGCCTTCGGCCGGGCAATCGATGCCTTGGGCGG
Source organism: Novosphingobium sp. (assembly GCA_044238415.1). Classification (GTDB taxonomy): domain Bacteria; phylum Pseudomonadota; class Alphaproteobacteria; order Sphingomonadales; family Sphingomonadaceae; genus Novosphingobium. The sequence goes on along the minus strand of JBIIDJ010000064.1, from coordinate 1,316 downwards.
CCGCTATGTTACGGCCGAAGATGTCGGCATGAGCGAGACGGACATGGTCGCAATTGCCGGCCAGACGCGCCACGTTACCGGTCTGCCGCCGCAGGATGCCAGTCAGGCTGGAGGTGATCCCGGTCCGTTTACTGCGCGCGGGATCTATTACGGGATCAAGGCGGCTGTAGCCTACCAGTTGGGCAAGGACAGCCTGGCTGGGGTTCACATCGCCGTCCAGGGCACCGGCAGTGTCGGGGGTGGGGTGGCCCGCCTCGCCGCAGCCGATGGCGCGCGCCTGACTCTGGCCGACGTCAATACCGCACGAGCCAATGCCCTCGCGGCCGAACTCGGCGCCGAAGCCGTTGCTGCGGACGCGATCATGGATGTGGCCTGCGACGTGTTCAGCCCGAACGCGCTGGGGGCAATCCTCGATGACGCCGGCATCGCCCGGCTGCGTGCGCCGATCGTGGCGGGCGGTGCCAATAACCAGCTCGCCCGGCCCGAACACGGTCCGGCCCTGGCCAAGCGCGGCGTATTGTACGCGCCGGATTATGTAATCAATGCCGGCGGGATCATCGCCGTCGCGCTGGAATATCTGGCGCGCGAACACGGGCAGCCCAGCTCGCTGGACGAGGTGCAACGGCGACTTGAGGAAATCCCCACCCGCCTCACCGCGATCTGGGACGAGAGCAAGGCAAGCGGTCGTCCGGCCGACCAGGTGGCCGACGCCATGGCGCAGCGGTTGATCGGGCGTTAGACGCTTGCCCGAATCCCCGCGTCCTGCCAAAGGGCGCACACCATTTTCGGGCATTTCTGACCCTAGGTACGGCCCACTTAATGCACGGATACGCCAATCCTGCCCGCTTCCTGCGCCTTGCGCGCTGGTTGACGCCGTTGCTGCTGCTGTCCGGGCTGATCATCACCGGTGCGACACTGGCCTGGGCCATCATCGCCGCTCCCGCTGAGCGGCTGCAAGGCGATTCCGCAAAAATCCTGTTTGTGCACGTACCCGCTGCCTGGTTGGGGATGGGCGGCTGGTCCGCACTGGCCATTGCCAGCCTCACCGAGCTGGTCTGGCGCCATCCGCTGGCGGCCATCGCCGCGCGGGCGATTGCCCTGCCGGGGGCGTGGTTTACGGCGCTATGCCTGGCTTCCGGTTCGCTGTGGGGCCGGCCTGCCTGGGGTACCTGGTGGGTCTGGGACGGCCGGCTGACCTCAATGCTCGTGCTGCTGTTCCTCTACCTCGCCTACATGGCGCTCGCCGAGGCCGCCGATCGTGACGGTGGCGGTGGCACTTCCGGGCAAAGCCGCATTCCGGCCATCTTCGGCCTGGT
>JBIIDJ010000148.1:0-4146 GCA_044238415.1 Novosphingobium sp. | reverse complement strand
CTGGTTGGCAAGGACAACAAGGCCGAACGACGCGACGTCAAGACCGGAGCGATCGTTCCCGCCGGCGTCGTCGTGACCGAAGGGCTGAGCGGGACCGAGCGGGTCGTCCTGCGCGCCGGCGGCTTCCTGCAGCCTGGTGAGACGATCAAGCCGGTGGTGGCGAAGTAGGCTTCGGTGCCTCGGGAGAGCGCGATATGAGTTTCCGCAACATCTCGGCCTGGTGCATCCGCAACCCGGTGGTGCCGATCATCCTGTTCATCGGGCTGGTCCTTGCTGGCATGGTCACCTTCTCGCGGATGAAGGTGCAGAACGATCCTGACATCGAATTCCCGATCGTCGTCGTGGCGATCGCTCAGCCTGGTGCCGCGCCGACCGAAATTGAGAACCAGATCACTCAGAAGATCGAGGCTGCGCTGCAATCGATCCAGGGCGTCAACAACATCAGTTCGACCGCCCGCGAGGGTAACAGCGAAACGTCGCTCGAATTCGAAATCGGCGTCGATGTGATCGAGGCACTGAACGATGTGAAGAACGCGGTCGACCAGGTGCGCGGCAGCCTGCCCGACGGCATCCTTGAGCCGCAGGTCTTCAAGGTTGAAGTTTCCAACGATTCGATCGGATTCTTCTCGGTGATGGCCGATGACATGACGATCGAGCAGCTGTCGTGGTTCGTCGATGACACCGTCACGAAGACCTTGCTCAGCGTTCCTGGCATGGCAGAAGTGAGCCGAGGTGGCGGCGTCAGCCGGGAAATCCGGGTTATCCTCGATCCGGCCAAGATGCAGTCCAACGGCGTATCGGCTGGCCAGATCAATCAGGTGTTGCGTCAACTTAACCTGAATGCGGCCGGTGGCCGGGCCGAGATTGGCGGATCGCGTCAATCGGTGCGGGTGCTTGGCAATGCCTTGACCGCATACGAACTGTCGCAGACCGATATTCCCTTAGGCGGAGGCCGGGTGATCAAGCTGGCCGATATCGCCAAGGTTACCGACAGCTATGGCGAGATCACCTCGATCGGCAAGACTAACGGCAAGTCGGTCGTTACATTCAGCATTTCCCGTGCACGGGGCGAATCCGACGTCGCGGTCTATGACGCAGCCGTAGCGCGACTGGAAAAGCTGGAAGCCGACAATCCAGGCATCAAGTTCACCAGGCTGTTCACCACGGTTCCCTACACCAAGGACCAGTACAACAGCTCGATCGCAGCCATGGTCGAAGGTGCGATCCTCGCCGTCATCGTGGTATTCTTCTTCTTGCGCGACTGGCGCGCGACGGTGATCTCGGCGATTGCCATCCCGCTTTCCGCGATCCCTTCGTTCTGGTTTCTCGACATGCTGGGCATTACCCTCAACCAGATGTCGCTGCTCGCGCTGGGCCTGGTTGCCGGTGTGCTGGTGGACGATGCCATCGTCGAGGTTGAGAACATCGTCAGGCATATGCGGATGGGCAAATCGGCCTATCAGGCCTCGATTGACGCGGCGGACGAGATCGGGCTGGCGGTGGTTGCCACCACCTTCTCGATTGTGGCCGTGTTCCTTCCGGTTGGTCTCATGCCGGGTATTCCCGGCCAGTTCTTTTACAACTTCGGGTGGACCGTGGTGGTCTCGGTGCTGATCAGCCTGGCCGTTGCCCGGATGATCACGCCGATGGTAGCGGCCTACTTCCTCAAATCGGCCGGTCCAGCCGAGCACGGCACCGGCCCGTGGATGGACCGCTATGACCGGCTGCTGCATTTCAGCCTCGATGACCGCCGGGCCAAGGCGATGCGGGCGTTGATCCCCCACGTCCGCGGTGCGCCGATCTTTCACCTGATCCCAGCGGCCGTCGCCCTGGTTGTGGCGCTTGCTCCATTTCTGTTCAGCGGTCAGCCGGAAGTGGGAGAGGTCGACAATGGTCCCGGCCTTGGCATGGTCCTCGCAGCGATGCTGCTCGGCGCGCCGATCGCCTATGGCCTGACCTTCCTGCTCATGATGCTGATTGGCGCTTTGGTGGATCGCTTTGTTACACGGCAGGAGCAGGGATTCTTCGCCTGGTGCATGTTCTGGACGCGCCGCCTTAATGCCCGGTTGCGCGACCATCGGGTCTGGATGTTGGGCATCGCGGCGGTTGCGCTCGTCCTGTCCGGTGTCCTGTTCGCCATTTTACCGCAGCAGTTGTTTCCGGACCAAAACAGCAACTTCAGCCGCATTTCGATCGAGATGGTGCCTGGCACGACCCTGCAACAAACCGAAAAGGTTTCGGACCAGGTGGCTGAGATCGTGAGCTCGCGCCCCGAGGTTGAGCGCGTGCAGCAGCGGATCGGCGAAGGCAATGGCTCAATCTTCATCACGCTGAAGGAAGATCGCAACAAGACCAGCCAGGAGTTCGAGCGCGAGGTTACGCCGCTGCTCCAGCGGGTGCCTGACGCGCGCGTCAACTTCCAGGCGGTGTTCCAGCCGGGCCCTCCGGGGCTGGGGCGGCCGATTTCGGTCATGCTGACCGGCGCGGATTCAGTCGCGCTTGAGCAGGCCGCGACCAGTCTGGTGGAGCAGATGAAGACCGTGCCCGGGATCGTCGCGCCGCGCATTGCCGCCGATACCCGCCGTCCGGAACTGATCATCACCCCGCGTCAGGACCTTGCTGCTAGCCTCGGCGTCACCACGGCGGCGCTCAGCCAGACGATCCGGATCGCAACGATTGGCGATATCGACCAGAACGCCGCCAAGTTCTCGCTGTCAGACCGGCAGATCCCGATCCGCGTGCGCCTGTCCGAGGATGACCGCCGCGACATCTCGGTGATCGCCAACCTGCCGGTTGCAACCACGACCGGCGGCTCTGTGCCGCTGAGCCGGGTGGCCGAGATCAGCTTTGGTTCGGGCCCGGTCTCTATCCGCCGCTACAATCAGCAGCGCCGGGTCTTCGTTGGCGCCGACCTTGCGCCCGGGGCGCTGAAGGGTCCGGTGATGGAGCAGGTCGACAAGCTGCCGATCATGAGCAACCTGCCGGTCGGCGTCAGCAAGAAGCCGTTCGGTGAGGACGAGATTTTCGAGGAGCTGATCACCAGCTTCCAGATTGCGCTCGTGTCAGCCATTTTGCTGGTCTTTGCGGTACTGGTGCTGCTCTACCACCGGTTCGTCTCGCCGCTGGTCAACATGGGGTCACTGTTCCTCGCTCCACTAGGGGGCCTGCTGCTGCTGGCGCTGTTCGGGCAGCCGGTGACCATGCCGGTGTTCATCGGCATCCTCATGCTGTTTGGCATCGTCGCGAAGAACTCGATCCTGCTGATCGACTTCGCGATCGAGGAAATGGCCCAGGGCGTGCCCAAGTATGAGGCTATCGTCGATGCCGGGCACAAGCGCGCCCAGCCGATCGTGATGACCACCGTGGCGATGACTGCTGGCATGGTGCCGACCGCACTCTCGCTTGGCGGGGATTCGGCCTGGCGCCAACCAATGGGCACGGTCGTGATCGGCGGCCTGATCCTTTCGACGCTGCTGACCCTGGTGATCGTGCCGGCCGGGTTCAGCCTGGCTGATGGGTTCGAAAAACGGGCTGGCCCGTGGTTACGCAAGCGCCTGCTCAGCTATGATCCCAAGGACAGCCTGCCGGATCGGCAGGCCCAGGCCCGGCTTGAGGGCGGGGCCCTCCCGGCGGAGTGAGCGGGAACTCCCCCCTGCGCTGGACGCGCGGTGGTGACCAACCGGTTGACCGCGCGCGGACCATGCGGCGCACTGCCACCGGCCTGCTGGTGGCCATGGCGGTGCTTTACCTGGCCACGCGGCAGTTTGAGCACCTCCACCCTGCATTGGGTTATGTCGTGGCCTTCGCCGAGGCGGCGATGGTTGGCGGCCTGGCGGACTGGTTTGCGGTAACCGCACTGTTTCGTCGCCCGCTGGGCCTGCCGATCCCGCACACTGCGATCGTACCTGAAAACAAGGACCGCATCGCCGATACCATGGCGAACTTCCTGCGGACCAACTTTCTGACGCCGCAAGTCGTGGCACGGCGGCTGCGTGGCACCAACGTGGCAGCAGCTGCAGGCAATTGGCTGGCCGATCCACAGACCGGCGGCAGCTCCCGGATTCGTGCTGGCGCTGCAGAATTGCTCGCCCAAGTGCTCGAATCGCTCGACCCTGACCGGTTGGGCAATCAGGTCCGCGGAGGGCT
>JBIIDJ010000147.1:0-4149 GCA_044238415.1 Novosphingobium sp. | reverse complement strand
AAGCCATTGACCGCTTCCTGGGCCATATAGGCGAGGACGGCATAGGCACCGCCAAAGGTCACAACTGCCAGTTGGGAGAAGAACACGCCGATCTGCCACAGCACGTGCTCGCGCCCCAGCAAGGTTAGCACCAGCACCATCGGCAAGGCCCAGACCGACCCCCACAGCACGACGGTTCTAAGCGTGGCCGCCCAAGGGCGCGGCGGCAGCGCGACCGGCGCTCCAGCAGAGCGCAGTCCCAGGAGCCCTGGCCGGGTCGCCGCGACGGCAAAGCCGATCAGCGCCATGCCCCCGATCACCAGCGGGAACGGCAGCGCAAACAGCGCGAGTGCGGCAAAGGCCAGTACGGCAAGCAGTCGCTTGAAAGGAGTATCCAGCGCCCGCGTGGCAATCCGCAGCAGCGCCTGAACCACCAGCGCCAGCACCGCTGCCTTGATCCCCAGAAACAGCGCCGCAAACCAGCCGAGGGTCGCGGCGGCGGCATAGAAGATTGACAGCGCCAGGATCACCAATGCGCCGGGCACCACGAACAGCAAACCCGCCGCCAGCCCGCCACGCCAACCGTGCAGTTTCCAGCCGATCCAGGTGGCCAACTGCTGTGCCTCGGGCCCGGGCAGAAAATGGCAGAAGTTCAGCGCGTGGAGGTATTGGTCCTCGCTTACCCAGCCGCGCTCTTCCACCACTTCGCGGTGCATCAGCGCGATCTGGCCGACCGGTCCGCCAAAGCTGAGGCAGCCGATCCGGGCGAAGGTCTTGATAAGGTCTCTGAACGGCGGGGTCGATTGCGCAGTCACGCCAAACTCCATGCCTTTGCGTCCGCGCATGCGCGGACGATCAAGGCAACGCTTGGGCGCGAAGCGCCTGACCGGGAGGTTGCATTATCCCGTTAGACCAGCAGATAGTCGGCAAGGCTGCGCCGATCAATCCCCGCCAATCCGCTCGATCTGCGCGCCGGCCAGTGCGAGCTTTTCCTCTAGACGCTCATAGCCGCGGTCGAGATGGTAAAGCCGGTGGACCTGGGTTTCTCCTTCGGCGGCAAGGCCGGCAATGACGAGGCTCATCGAGGCCCGCAGGTCCGTTGCCATCACTTCCGCACCGGTCAGTTTGCCGACCCCGTGCACCACGGCCGTGCGCCCCTTGGTCTCGATGTGGGCGCCCATCCGGTTAAGCTCGGGCACGTGCATGTAACGGTTCTCAAAGATGGTCTCCGTTAGCACTGAACTGCCCTCTGCCAGGCACAGCATGGCCATCAACTGCGCCTGCATGTCAGTCGCGAAGCCGGGATAGGGCGCAGTCGACAGCGTTACCGCCTTGAGCTTGCCATCGGCCGCCACCTGGATGCCGCCATCACGCGGTTCGACCTGCACGCCAGCATCGCGCAGCGCCTGGAGCGTGGCATCCATTTCCTCGGCCACAGCGTCCTTCAAAAACACTTCTCCGCCGGTGATCGCCGCGGCGCAGGCATAAGAGCCGGCCTCAATCCGGTCACTCATCACCCGGTAGGTCGCCCCGTGGAGGCGCGGGACGCCGTGGATCGTCAAGTCACTCGTGCCGATCCCCTCGATCTCGGCCCCCATCGCCACCAGCAGGCGGCACAGGTCAACGATTTCCGGCTCGCGCGCGGCGTTGTGCAGCACGGTCTTGCCGGTGCACAGCACCGCCGCCATCAGCGCGTTCTCGGTCGCGCCGACCGAGACTACCGGGAAGGAATAGCGCCCACCGGGCAGGCCGCCGTCAGGCGCGATCGCTTTCACATAGCCTGCCGCCAGCTCGATCGTCGCGCCCATGGCTTCAAGCGCCTTCAGGTGCAGGTCAATCGGGCGGTTGCCGATGGCGCAGCCACCGGGCAGTGAAACGGTCGCCTCGCCCATCCGCGCCAGCATCGGGCCCAGCACCAGGATCGAGGCCCGCATCTTGCGCACCAGTTCGTACGGCGCGACCGTGGAGGTGATCCGCGGCGCCTGTAGCGTCATCACCCGGCCGAAATCCTCGGGCCTGCTTCCGGCGATCGTGGTCGAAATACCGAACTGGTTGAGCAGGTGTTGGAACCCGTCGATATCTGCCAGTCGCGGCAGGTTGCGCAGGGTCAACGGCTCGTCGGTCAGCAGTGCGCAAGGCAGCAGAGTCAGGGCCGAATTCTTCGCGCCCGAAATCGGAATGGTGCCGGAAAGGCGCTTTGCGCCCTCGATGATGATCTTGTCCATGGACGGAACCGTTTAGCCACTTTGGCGGTTCTCACAAGCGCAGCCATTGCCGTAAGGTCCGGAAACCGCTTTAACTGGCCCGCAACACAACAGGGTTAACGCCGCAGCCATGACCACCACCGCACGCAAACCAATCCGCAAGGCTGTCTTTCCGGTTGCCGGGCTTGGCACCCGCTTCCTTCCCGCGACGAAGGCCATCCCCAAGGAGATGCTGCCGATCATCGACCGGCCGCTGATCCAGTACGCGGTTGACGAGGCGCGCGAGGCCGGGATCGAACAGCTGATCTTCGTGACCGGCCGCGGCAAGACGGCAATCGTCGAGCATTTCGACATGGCCTTCGAACTCGAAACGACCATGGCCGATCGCCACAAGTCGCTCGAGGTGCTCCAACCGACGCGGATCCAGCCAGGCAACCTGGTAACCGTGCGCCAGCAGGTGCCGCTGGGCCTGGGTCACGCGATCTGGTGCGCCCGCGCGATCGTCGGTGATGAACCCTTCGCGATCTTTCTGCCCGACGAACTGATGATCGCTCATGCCGGCGGGGCCGGCTGCATGAAGCAGATGGTCGAAGCTTACAACGAACACGGCGGCAACCTGATCTCGGTGCTCGAAGTGCCTGAGGCAGAGGTCTCCTCCTACGGCGTGATCGCGCCGGGCGCGAAGCTCAGCGATCAGGTAACCGAAGTGACTGGCCTGGTTGAAAAGCCCAAGCGCGCCGATGCGCCCAGCAACCTGATCATTTCCGGCCGCTATATTTTGCAGCCCGAAGTGATGCGGGTGCTCGAAGGGCAGGCGGTAGGCGCCGGCGGCGAAATCCAGCTGACCGACGCCATGGCGCAAATGATCGGCCATCAGCCGTTCCACGCCGTCACATTTGCCGGCCGCAGGTTTGACTGCGGCAGCAAGATTGGCTTCCTCGAAGCGACTCTGGCCCTGGCTTTGGAGCGCGAGGATATGGCTGATGAAGCCCGCGCGATGGTGCAAAGGCTGCTAGCGCAGGGCTGAAAATTGCTGCAATCGCCCGCAATGCGGATTGCCCTGTTCGAACCCGAGATTGCCGGCAACGTCGGTGCGATAATGCGGCTCTGCGCCTGCCTCGGCGCGCAGGTCGACCTGATCGAACCCATGGGCTTTACCTGGGATGACCGCCGGGTGCGCCGCGCGGCGATGGACTATATCGATCATGTCGAGGTGATCCGCCACGCCAGCTTCGCCGCCTTTGCGCAGACGCTGGGGGAGCGCCGCCTGGTCCTCTTCACCACCAAGACCACCCAGAGCGCCTATGCCTTCGCCTACCGCGCCGACGACGTGCTGCTGTTCGGCAAGGAAAGCGCCGGGGTCACCGCCGAAGTCCTCGCCGCCGCCCACGAACGCGTCCGCCTGCCCATGCGGGCCGAAGTGCGCTCGCTTAACCTCGCGACCTCGGCAGCCCTGGCGCTGGGGGAGGCGCTGCGGCAGACTGGTGGGTTGCCGGGGTAGGGGTGCGGAGAGTTGAAGCCCGCATGTCGGTTTCCGACAAGTTATCTGCCAGCAGGCGTCCCGATTTCGGCACCTGCAAGCAGACGTTTTGCAATCAATCGTCAGTAGTGGGCGAGTGGCGTCGCTTTGGGGCAAAGGGTCTGGCTGGCATTACCGCAAACGAGATAATGCCCCGGCTGTTGCTGCCACCGTGCGAGCCACGTCATTGGCACTAGTGTTCCAGCCACAGACACTGATTCGCATCACGCGCTCGCCGTCCCAGCTACCGCCACTTACAAAGGCCTCTCCACTTGCATTGATCGCCGATATGACCGTGTCGCTGATGTTTGAACCATCTTTTGCATTAAAGCGAATCAGGCCTTGGTTCATGGTTGGCCGAGCGATGCCAGTGGCCCCTTCGACGCCGACAATGCCGTCATAGATAGCGATAGCATGATCGCAGCACCGCTCGATCATTGCAGCAAG
>JBIIDJ010000063.1:0-14562 GCA_044238415.1 Novosphingobium sp. | reverse complement strand
AGAGCATGACTTCTGGCTGGACGATGCCTTCGCCAGCGGCGGCTCGAAGGGATATGACCACAAAGCGATGGGCATCACCGCGAAAGGTGCCTGGCTATCGGTCCAGCGCCATTTCTTCGAAAAGGGCATCGACGTGCAGACCGATCCGGTGCGCGTCGCTGGCTGCGGCGACATGTCGGGCGATGTCTTCGGCAACGGGATGCTGCTGTCGCAGGCGCTTAAGCTGGTGGCCGCCTTTGACCATCGTCACATCTTCCTCGATCCCGACCCAGATCCGGCCCAGAGTTGGCAAGAACGCGCCCGCATGTTCACGCTGCCGCGCTCAAGCTGGGAGGATTATGACAAGGCTTTGATCTCCAAGGGTGGTGGGGTCTTTGCCCGCAGCCTTAAAGAGGTTCCGCTCTCTCCGCAGGTCCAGGCCATGCTCGGTCTCGACCAGCCCAGCATCGATCCCGACGGCCTGATTACCGCGATCCTCAAGGCCGAAGTCGATCTGCTGTGGTTTGGCGGGATCGGCACTTACGTGAAGGCCAGCACCGAGAATAACGTCCAGGTCGGTGACCCGGCTAACGATGCCCTGCGCGTCGATGGGGCGGACCTGCGCGCCAAGGTGATCGGTGAGGGTGCCAACATGGGTTGCACTCAGGCGGGCCGGATTGAATTCGCGCTGCGTGGCGGCTCGGTCAACACCGACTTCATTGACAATTCGGCCGGGGTCGATTGCTCCGACAACGAGGTCAATATCAAAATCGCGCTGGCCGGGGCCAAGCGCGCCGGCCGGCTGGACGAGCCAGCCCGCGTCAGGCTGCTCGCCGAGATGACCGATGAGGTTGCCGGCATCGTGCTGGAGGATAACCGCCTCCAGGCATTGGCACTGTCGATCGCGGCGGCGGGCGGCCCCGCCACCACGGCCTCGCACCTGCGACTGATCGAAACGCTCGAAGTCGCGGGTCAGCTCGACCGCAAGACCGAGGGCCTGGCCGACAGCGAAGTGCTCGCCCGGCGCGCCACTGAGGGCCAGGGTCTGACCCGGCCCGAGCTGGCCGTGCTGCTATCCAGCACTAAGCTGGTGCTGCAGGATGCGCTTGAACTTTCTTCAGTGCCTGACGATGCCCTGCTCGAAGATGAACTGCTGGCCGCCTTCCCAGAGCCAATGCGGGAAGCCTTCCACGAGGATATCCTGAGCCACCGGCTGCGGCGCGAGATCATTGCCACCAAGCTGGCCAACCGGATGGTCAACCGGCTGGGCTTGATCCATCCCTTTGAACTAGTCGAGGAAGAAGGCGCAACGCTGTCTCAGGTTACCGCCGCCTTCGCTGCCGCCGAACGGTTGTTGGGTATGCCCGCGATCTGGGCAGGGATCGAAACCCGGCCCATGCCCGAAGGGGCCCGGATCATGCTGTTTGATCGGACCGCGGCAGCCATGGTCAACCACATGGCCGACCTGCTGCGCGTTTCGGGCGGTATGCTGAGCGCGGGCGAACTGGTCAGCCAGTTGGGTGAAGGGGTGGCGGCCCTGAGCGGTGCCACCGGCACACTGCTTTCGGTTGAAGGCAAGACCCAGTCGGCTCAGCTTCAGGCCCGCTTCACAGAGGCCGGGGCTCCGGCCGATCTCGCCGCTGCGGTTGCGCACCTTTACGAGATGGATGGCTCGGTCGGCCTGGCCCACCTAGCCGAGCAGACCGCCACCGCGCCTGAAGCCCTGACCCGCGCCTATATCGCGCTGGGACGCGCTCTCGGGCTCGACTGGGCGCAGCAGGCCGCCGAGCGGCTGGCTCCCAGCGATCCTTGGGAACGCCTGTTGGTCAACAGCCTGGCGCGCGATCTGCAGCACATGCGGCTCGATTTCCTGCGCCGGCAGAGTGGAAGCACGGGCGATCCGTTGGAGGCGGTCGACCGTTGGCTTGGTGCCCAGGCCCCGGCCATTCAACAGTTCCGTGCTGTGGTGACCCGTGCGCAGGCCGCGCCGGTACTGGCCTCGACCATGCTGGCGCAGATTGGCAACCAGGCAAGGAACCTGCTGGGGCGCTAGTCGGCGAGTTCCCCCAGGGCCCAGGTTGCGGCTTCGGCCACCACAGGGTCGGGATCTTGCACCAGTTCCCTGATCAGCGGCAGCAGCGCGGCATCGCCGCTGTTGGCTGCCGCGTAGAGGCAATTGCGCACAAAGCGATTGCGACCAATCCGCTTGATTGGCGATCCGCTGAACAGCTTGCGGAAATCCCCATCGTCCAGCGCGAGCAATTCGGCCAGACGCGGGGCGGTCAATTCAGCGCGGGGCAGGAAGGCGCGGATGGCATGAGCGGCATCGGCAAATTTGTTCCACGGGCAGGCCGCCAGGCAATCGTCGCAGCCATAAATCCGATTGCCCAACGCTTTGCGGAACTCCAGCGGCACCGCATCCTTGTGCTCAATCGTCAGGTAGGAAATGCAGCGCCGAGCATCGAGCCGGTAGGGGGTCGGGAAGGCTTCGGTCGGACAAGCGACCTGGCAGGCATTGCAGGATCCGCAGTGATCCTGCCCGGCGGGATCGAGCGGCAAGTTCAGCGTGGTGTAGATTGCGCCCAGGAACAGCCATGAGCCATGGTCACGGCTGACCAGGTTGGTGTGCTTGCCCTGCCAGCCCAGTCCTGCCGCTTCACCCAGCGGCTTTTCCATCACCGGCGCGGTATCGACGAACACCTTGACGCCGGCGGCCCCGAAGCCGCGTCTGGCCGCTTCCGCTACTAGCCAGCGGGCCAGGGCTTTCAGCGCTTTCTTGACCGTGTCGTGATAGTCCGCGCCTTGCGCATAGATCGAGATCTGTCCGCGCGACTTATCGCCGTGCATCGCCTGGGCCGCGCTGGCCGGGGCATAGCTCATGCCAAGCGCGATCACCCGGTTCGCCTCGGGCCACAGCCCCTGCGGGCTGCGGCGATGGTGGGCGCGGGTTTCCATCCATTCCATCGAGCCGTGCAGACCCTCGCCGAGCCATTGCTCCAGCCGCACGGCACGCAGGGGGTCTTCCGCTGCCGGGGCGATCCCGCAGGCGGCAAAGCCCAGCCGCCGGGCCTCGGCGAGCAGATCGTCCTTCAGTGCATCGGTATCGGCGGCGTTAACCAAACTTGCTGTTGCTCCTGTTCACAGGCCCTCCATAGTGGCGACAATCTATGAAGCTAGGGAAATGGCAAATGGCGGGCAACGGCGCGGGCGATGCAATGGCGCGGCCGTTGGCAATCGAGGCTAGGGGACTGGTCAAGCGGTTCGATGGGTTCACGGCGGTCGACGGAGTGGACATCTCGGTCCCCGAAGGCGCAATCTACGGCATTCTGGGCCCTAATGGTGCGGGCAAGACAACCACGCTCAGAATGCTGCTGGGGATCATTGACCCAGACGAGGGGCTGCGCCGCGTGCTCGGTCACGAGCGCCCGCGCGAAGTGAGCCATGCGATCGGTTACTTGCCCGAGGAGCGCGGGCTCTATCCAGCGATGAAGACCTATGAGGCCATCGGTTTCCTCGGCGCGCTGCGCGGGTTGCCGCTGGCTGAAGGCAAGCGACGCGGCAAGCAGCTACTGGAAGAGCATGGCCTGGGCTATGCGATCGACCGGCAGATCCGCCAGCTGTCCAAGGGTATGGCGCAGCAGGTGCAATTGTTGGGTACACTGGTGCACGAACCGAAGTTGGTGGTGTTCGATGAGCCTTTCTCCGGCCTTGATGCACTGAATCAAGGGAAGCTGGAGCGCATGATCCGCGCGCTGGCCGCCAAAGGCACGACCGTCATCTTTTCAACGCACGTCATCGCTCATGCCGAGCGGCTGTGCGACGAAGTGGCGATCATCGCCGGTGGCAAGGTGCCCTTCGCCGGACCGGTCGACGTGGCGCGCGACCGGATCCGGCCGCAGGTGCGGCTGGAAACTCGCGCCAGCGACGGCCCCTGGCGCCAGGCCTTGCCGGCTGATGCACGGCATGAAGGCAATTTCTGGTACTTCCCGCTGCCTGAAAGCGGCATCGAACCCTTGCTGCGCGCACTGATCGAAGGCGAGGCGGGGATTCTCTCGCTGTCAATCGAGCGCGCGGGTCTGCATGACGCCTTCGTGGCCATTGCCGGCGAGGCTGCGGCCCGGGCGCTTGAAGAAGAAAAGGAGCAAGGACGATGAGCGCCGCGGTGTCCGGACGACTGTCCACTCTTGCGGCGGCGCTGGTGATCGCCCGACGCGATTTCACCGCGATCCTGTTCTCGCGCTCGTTCCTGTTCTTTTTGCTTGGCCCGTTGTTTCCGATCCTGATCGGCGCGGTGGCCGGAGGAATTGGCAGCGAAGTGCGCAACAATGCCGCTCGGCCGGAGCTTGGCCTGGCTATGGCCAAGGAAGATGCAGCAGCCATGCTGGCGGCTTATCGCCGGCTCGAGCCGCAGGTCGGCAGTGCCCTGCCGACCTTGGTCGTGGTGCGTGAACTCGCGCCGGGCGAGAGCTTTGATCCGGCCGCTGCCATGCGTGACCGGCGGCTCAACCTCGCCGCCGTCGTCACCGGCTCACCGGCTGCGCCAGTGCTGACCGGGCCGTCTGAGCGGATCCAAGGGTGGCGGGGACCAGTCGGCCTGCTTGCTGCCGAAGCCCAGGCCAGCCGCGCCACGGCCTACCCCGCCGTGCAGCTGGCCCCGCTGGCCCTGGCGACAACGGCTGACCAGAGCCGCAGCCGCATGGTTACCGCCCAGCTCGGTCAGACCGTCCTGTTCCTGCTGACCATGTTGCTGGCCGGGATGGTACTGTCCAACCTGGTTGAGGAGAAGGGGAACAAGATCATCGAAGTGCTGGCCGCGGCGATTCCGATGGATGCGGTGTTCCTGGGCAAGCTGTTCGCGATGCTGGCCGTCTCGTTGGTGGGCATCGTGGTCTGGGCGAGTGTCGGCGGCGCGGTCTGGCTGGGGGCGGGCGGCAATCTGGCCAACTACCCCGCTCCGGCTGTTGGCTGGCCGTTGTTCTTTATCCTTGGCACGGCTTATTTCGCGATGGGATACCTGCTGCTCGGCTCGCTGTTCCTGGCAATTGGTTCGATGGCGACGACCGTGCGCGAAGTGCAGACGCTGTCGATGCCGGTCACTATGCTCCAGCTGCTCAACTTCTTCTTCGCTTCCTTCGCGATGTCGCGCCCTGGGTCGGCAATGGAGCTGGCAGCCATGATCGTGCCGTTCAGCTCGCCCTTTGCGATGCTAGCGCGGGCGGCACAGGACGAGGCCCTCTTGCCCCACGCCCTAGCGCTCGGTTGGCAGGTGCTTTGCGTGATCGTTTTTGTCCGGATCGGCGCCAGTCTGTTCCGTCGCTGGGTGATGAAGAGCGGCCCGGCGCGGGGCAACAGTGGCCGGGGTGGATTGCTGAAGCGGGTGTTTGCGCGCCCAACCGTGCGCTGACTGCGATCCGCAACGTACCGGTCCCGGGCACTCTATTGACATTCCGGTAAGTTAGTCCAGATAAGTCCTGATGGGAAACTGATTGCGCAAAGTCGCAACCGAGAGGATTCGCCAATGGCCACGCAGATCGCTGATGCCCCCTTCGTATACCGGACCTCGCCAACCGCCAGTGAGGCATTCGAGGCCTGGCTGAAGGAGCATGGCCAGGAACTGCCCAAGCATACTCACCCATGGGACGTCTCGCGTTCGGACATCTATGTCGAGGACCGCTGGCAGCCGATCTTTGCCGAGATGCGCGCCAAGGCCCCGATCAACTGGGTAGCGGATACGCCTTACGGCAATTACTGGAATGTCACGACGGTCAAGACGATCCAGCACGTCGAGGCCTTGCCAGAGCTCTTCTCCTCGTCCTGGCAGTATGGCGGGATTACGATTGGCGATCCGCCGGAAGATGCCGATCCAGCCCAGCTTGAGGAACGTCGCCTGCCGATGTTCATCGCCATGGACCGGCCCGAGCATACCGGCCAGCGCCGCACGGTCGCCCCTGCCTTCACGCCGGGCGAGATCGACAAGATGGCCGCCGAAGTGCGGATGCGCACCGCTGCCGTGCTTGATGGCCTGCCCTGGGATCAGGAGTTCGACTGGGTCGACAAGGTCTCGATCGAACTGACCACCGGAATGTTGGCGATTCTGTTCGGCTTCCCCTGGGAAGACCGCCGCCTGCTAACCTTCTGGTCGGATTGGGCCGGCGATGTCGAGCTGGGTCTTGCGCGTGAGCTCAATGACACGCGCTTCGAGATCTTGCAGGAGATGGCGCAGTACTTCGGTAAGCTGTGGATGCAGCGGATGGGTGCTGAGCCGAGCCGCGACCTGATCTCAATGATGATCCATTCGGACGCGATGAGCCGCATGAGCCCGCAAGAGTTCATGGGCAACCTGGTGCTGCTAATCGTTGGCGGCAACGACACCACGCGCAACACCATGTCGGGTATCGTCCACGCGCTCGACCAGTTCCAGGACCAACGCGCGATCCTCGAGAATGATCCCTCGGTGATCCCCAATGCAGTCCAGGAATGCATCCGCTATGTCACCCCGCTGGCCCATATGCGCCGCACCGCGACCGAGGATACCGATCTGTTCGGCAACCAGGTCAAGAAGGGTGACAAGCTGATCCTGTGGTACATCAGCGCCAACCGCGACGAGACCGTGTTCGAAAACCCGGACAAGCTGATTGTCACGCGCGAGAATGCCCGCCGGCACCTGTCGTTCGGCTATGGCATCCACCGCTGCGTTGGCGCCCGCCTGGCGGAACTTCAGCTCAAGATCCTGCTCGAGGAAATGCACGAGCGGCGGATGCGGGTGAACGTCACCGGCGAAGTCCAGCGCGTCCGCGCGAATTTCGTCCATGGCTTCCGCAAGCTGGGCGTCACGCTGTCAAAGTTCTGATCTGCCAGGGTACGGGTCTTATTGGGGCCGTACCCGGTAGACCTTCAATCCGTTGACGTCTTCCAGACTGACCGGCTCCAGCCAGTCGGGCACATCGCCGCGCAGCAGGCGGGCCATCAGCCCGTCGGGCGCCTGGGCCTGATAGGTCATGGGTTCATACAGTCCCGGGCAGAAGGCTATGTAATCCACCCTACGCCGCGTGACGATGGCGCGGGCTTGCTGTGGTGAGCCACGGAAAGTCAGGATCACATCGCGCATCGCAACACTGGAGCGGTGGTGGCCGCTGGCCACGATGCGGTGGTTGCTGGCGTAGAGCAGCGCAGGACCAGTATCGAGGGTGGACAGAAAGGTGGCGGCCGGCAAAGTTGCAACGCCGCGCAGATTCCGCGCCAGTTCGCACTTGGCATTCTGCTCGACCCGGCGCTCGAGCGCGACCTGCTGGGGCGCGACCAACGACTTGACCGCCTTGACCGGAATGGCAGGAACCAGCGTCGCCAGTGCTGCAACTACAATGCCAATCCGCAGGACCGGAGATGGGTTCCGGTTCGCCTGGTCCAGCCAGCGCCGAACCAGTGCGGCAGCAGCTGGAGCGGCGAAGGTTGCGGCGACAGCCGAGGCCCGTTCAACCATGAGGGTAACGGCGAGTGCCGATGCAACGAGCCATGCATACTCGATCCACAGCCCGCGCTTGGCCTGCTCGGCCTCGCGCCACCAGATGCATAGGGCGACGAGCGCCAGGACAGGCAGCCCTGCCGCTTGGACGGCATCGCTGGGCGGCTGGTGCCAAATCGGCAGGCCTTCGCGCACACGCAGGTACCAGAATTCCCGCACCACCGGATCGAGCGCGGCAAACGCGTCGCCGCCGGCGCATTGCGGGGCAAGCAGGATCAGCGCAGTCAGCCCGGCAAGGCCGGCACCAGCCAGTGCTGCCAGCTGCTGCCACAGCCGCGGCCCAGCCAACCGCGTGGCAAGCCAGCATCCCGCGGCGCTGACCAACAGCAGGGCCAGGTGTCCCCCTGAGACGACATCGCAATACTGTTGCCAAAGTTCGACCGGGCGGTGGCCGATCAGCCAGAAGCCAAGCGAAGCTAGCGCCAGCGCGGCCATGCCATGACTGAGCCAGGCTGCATCGCGCCAGTCACGCAGCCAGCGCAGTGCGAACAAGCCCATGGTCGCGGCCGCCAGCGGCAGGCCTTCGATCGAGATTGCCAGCCAGAAGGCCAAGGCTAGCCCGGCGATAGTTCCGCCAACCCGCGGATTGCGTGCAAAAGCTGCGTTCAGCGCGATCAGCGCCATGACAATCTGCCAGCCATGATGATCAATCCGCAGCGGGCGGAGCTGATGCAGCACCGGCACGGACACGGCCAGGACAAGGCAGGCGAAGATGGCGACTTCGGTCCCGAACATGCGTCGGGCGAAGCGGGCAACCAGTGCTACCACACAGCCCAAGGTTAGCAGCGGAACGATGACCAGTGCCGCCAGTTCGGCTAGGTGCTGCCCCACCAACGGTCGCAGGGCCACAATGATCGCAGCGATGGGCGGATCGATCAGCCGGGTCCAGTGCATCGCCGCGCCATCAGGCGGATTGATGCGGTACTGGTGAACATCGAACCAGCTTTGTCCGGATACCCAGTCGCGCACCTGGAGCAGTCGCAACAGGTCATCGGGATCCGGGAAACGAATGTCGAGAATAACCCTGGTATTGACCGCTAGCGACAGAGCACAGAGCCCCAGCCAGATCCACAGGACCTTCCTCGCAAAGCCTGCATCGGCAGCATCAGCAGTCATTACGGCAGGATTGGCCACAGTCAGACGCCGCGGAATACAAGATGCTTGCGTAGCATCCAGGTGATCGTGAAGCTGACCCCGATCGCAACAAGCTTGCCCAAGCGCGGATCGCCATGCAGGGCGGCAAACGCCCCCACGATGCCGGTGGTAACGGCCAGGCCGATCAAGGCCGAAACGACGAACAGGGCTTTCTGCCGGGTGCGGGCCAGGCCGCGTTCGGCCACGGTATCGGTAAAGACCTTGCGGCTGGAAAGAATCCAGTGGGCGATGATCCCGGCGCTATAGCCAAGGGCTGAAGCGCCGGTTGCCACCGTTCCGAGCGACAGCAGCGACAGAAACAGCCCCATGTCAACGGCCAGCGCGCCAACACTGGCGATACCGTAACGGATCACCGTGGTTTTGCGCAGGCGGTTTAGCAGGCTGTTGAATTCCAACGTCATGTCATACTCTCCGCAGCAGCGAGCAGCACCGGCGCGAAGCCGACGCAGCTAGCCCACCGCCTGGCTCACGCAGCTTCGCGCTTGTCGCCAGCGACCCGCCGCGGCACCTCGCGGACCGAAGCCAGAGCCGCAGCCTGGTCTTCGGTGAGTTCGGCGCGGGTCGGCGCGATCGCCTTCTCGGCGCCTTCGTCACCGGCTTCGTGATACTCTGCATCCTCGTTGACGCACCAGGTGTCGTAGATCCGCTTGCCGGCCACGATGTTCTCGACCGTCAGCATGGCGGTCATCATCGCGTGGTCCTGATTGTTGTAGCGGTGCATGCCATTGCGGCCGACGAGGTGCAGCGTGGGCCAAGCGGCTTCCAACTCGCGGCGCATGGCATCGACATGGGCGGCATAGTCCTCGTCGTAGACCGGGTAGGCCTTTTCCTGGCGCACCACGACCCCGCCGATCACCTGCTCGGCCGAAACCAGCCCAAGCTGGGCCATTTCGCGCGTTGCCAGTTCGACCAGATCGTCATCAGCCATCGACCACAGACCATCGCCTTCGAAGCAGAAGTATTCGAGGCCGACGCAGGCCACGCCCTGATCCGGGACCATTTCGGGCGACCACGAACGGAAGTTCTGGATGCGACCGACCTTTACCTTGCTATCGTGGATGTAGATCCAGTTGTCCGGGAACATGTCCTCGTCAGCGCGGATCTTCAGCGCCACGGTCAGGAAGTCGCGGTACTTGAGCTGCTTGGCGTTGAAGCTGGTGGCCGGCAGCGGGTGCAGGCGGGCGGCCAGTTCACGCATCGGGGCTGAACTGATGGCTTGTGCGGCGCGGATCACGACGTCGCCGGAAGGGCCGGTGGCGGTCATCCGCCAGCCGCCGGCGTTGTCGCTGGCCAGCTGCTTGAGACCGTGGCCCATCAGCACCTGACCCTTGCCAGTGGCGAGGATCTTATCGCGGGCGGCATCCCACATCATGCCGGGTCCAAGCCGCGGATAGCGGAAGGTTTCGAGCAGGGTCTTGGTCTGCATCCCGTCATTGGGGGCCTTGTTGAGGCCGAGGCTGCGCTTCAGCCCGTCGACCACGGCCCCCCACAGTGACAGGCCCTTGATCCGCTGGGCGGCCCAGTCGGCGCTCATCTCGTCGCACGGCATACCCCAGACCTTCTCGGTGTAGGTCTTGAAGAAGATCGAATAGAGTTTGTGGCCGAACTGGTTGACGGTCCAGTCCTCGAATGACTTCACGTTCTTGTTCGGAAAGGCCTTGGCCTTGGCAAAGCTCACCATGCACAGGGTCGAACGGACGATCCCCAGGTTCCACAGCGCCTCGAAGGCGCGCAGCGGGTAGGAATAGAACTTGCCCTCGTAATAGATCCGGCTCATCCGCGGGCGCTGGATGAAATCGTCAGGCAGGATCTCGTTCCACAGGTCGACGACTTGCTGGCTTTTCGAGAAGAACCGGTGCCCGCCAATATCGAAGCGGTAGCCGTCGTGTTCGACCGTGCGGCTGATCCCGCCGACATAGGTCTTGTCCTTTTCGATGATTGCCACCGTCAAGCCCTGCTTGGTCAGGAGATAGCCTGCGGTCAGGCCGGCCGGCCCCGCACCGATTATTGCGACGTCAACGCTGGTTTCGTGCGGCTGGAGTGCACCTGTGATCTTCTGCACCGACATTCTTGCCCCCGTTCGTTCTGGCATGACCCAGAAGTGAAGGAGAATGCCTAATCAGTGGTTAACGCGCAGGGGATTTTCCGAAGACGTACTAACACTTTGCAGTTCCGCGACCAGCCGCGCCAGCTCATCGAGCTTGAAGCCTTCGTGGAACACCAGGCCATGGGCCGATCCGCGCCGCCAGCGTACCCGCGCATGACGCTGCGGCAGATTAGACCCGCTGACGGTGACCAGCTGGCCAAGAGCAAGGAAGAAGTCGAGCTTCACCAGTGCACCATGCTGCGACAGGTCAAGCAAATTGCCGGCCAGATTGGATTGTCCGCCGCCCACGATCACCGGCAAGTCCAGCTTGATCCGAATTTGCCTCTTGGGGAACTTGTCGTGCTCCTCCACCAGTGCGGCAAGTTCCACCGGACCGTTGATAAAGCGGCAGCCGACGTGGCCGTCGGCAAGCCAGACCGGCTCGACGGCAAAGCGTTCTCCATTACCAAGTTCCAGCTCAAGTGGACCGCCGGCGGGCAAGGGATGAAACAGCTTGGCCTTGATCCCGGTTGCCGAGACATCGCGCAGGATGCACAGGAATTCGCCAGCGGGGCCAATGAGTTTTGCCGAACGCAGCATCAGTGAAACGCGCGGCGCGCTGCGCTGTTCACTGTTGGAATTGAGCGACTCAATCTGATTGCCCACGCGCCGGCTCCTTTTGTCGGCGTACAACTACTTAGTAAAACCTACATCGAACCTATTATCGTTCGATTAAGCCCAGAGTTAGGTATCATTGCGTGGTGCGGACGGTGGGACTCGAACCCACACGAGCAAGGCTCAGGGGATTTTAAGTCCCCGGCGTCTACCATTCCGCCACGTCCGCGTTAGATGGGCGCCATAGGGGGAAGCGGCGGAGATATCCATCCCTGCCGCTTCGAAGATTTCGGAACTTGCCGCGATCTCAGTCGGCGTTAAGCCGCGCGCGCATTTCCTTGCCGGGCTTGAAATAGGGCACCTTCTTGCCGGGAACGGAGACGCTGGCCCCGGTCCGAGGGTTGCGTCCCTGCCGGGCCTCCCTCGCTCGGGTCGAGAACGCCCCAAACCCGCGCAGTTCCACCCGGCCGCCCTGGGCCAGACGCTGCGCAATCTCGTCAAAGAAGGTATCGACCACCTTCTCGACTTCCTCGGTCCGCAGACCGGGGTTCTCACGGCTCAACATTTGTAGCAGTTCGGATCTGATCATCGCACAATTCCCGTTGGTTGCAGAACAACCAGTTTTGAACGGTTGGTTTCATGCGCGAGCCCAGGACCCGTCTGGGTTACGCTTGAGGCACGATGATGGCAGAGTGCGGCTCTGGATGCAATTAAGTATTAGCTCGTAAGCAGGTCGGCGGTAACCAAACCGAGCCGCTCCATCCGTGCCCGGATCTGCGGCCACTCTTGATTGAGGAACGTTTCCCGTTCGCTCCGGCGGAGCCGTTCGGCCGCGCCGCGCGCAACGAACATCCCCACGCCGCGCTGTACCTCGACCAGCCCGTCGAGCTGGAACTGCTGATAAGCCTTGGCGACGGTCAACGGATTGGCGCCCTGTTCGGCTGCCAGGGCCCGGACCGATGGGAGCATGGCGCCCTCGGGATAAGTGCCGTCGATGATTGCTGCCGCGATCAGGTCGCGCAGCTTCAGGTAAACAGGTTGCGAGTGCCCAGCCATGCTGTTTCAGTGCCATAATACAGCGCGGCGGGCAAGCGAAATCGGCGTGCCGCTCTGGTTTGTCCGGGGCCGCAACAAACCGAAAGCTCTGACGAATTTTGCTTCACAGCGCGCAAAAGGTGGCTAGTCTCTCCGCCCATTGGCGACCCGCTAGGTCGGGCGCAACGGGACTGATGGGGAACTTTTCATGAAAGACATGGGCTTGTGGAACGAGGGCGACTGGATCGCAGCAATCGCGGTCGTCGTGCTGGGCATTTTCATGGCGGTCGGTGCGCGGGTTGCGATCCAGAAGGAACCGGAGTTCGCCGGGCACCCCAAAGGCCTCTACATGCTGTTCTTTGCCGAGATGTGGGAGCGCTTCTCCTACTACGGCATGCGCGCCCTGCTGATCTTCTACCTGACCAAGCACTGGCTCTTTGCCGATGGCAAGGCCAGCCTGATCTACGGCGCGTACACCAGCCTCGTCTACATTACCCCGGTGCTCGGCGGGTACCTCGCCGACCGGTACCTCGGCCAGCGCAAGGCTGTGCTGTTCGGCGGCCTGCTGTTGGCGGCCGGCCACACGCTGATGGCGGTAGAAGGTGTCGGCGGGCAGAATGACCCGACGATCAATGTGTTCTGGGCAGCACTGGCCTTCATCATTGTCGGCTCGGGCTTCCTGAAGGCCAATATCTCGGTAATGGTGGGCCAGCTCTACAAGCTGACCGACGTGCGCCGCGACGGGGCATACACCATCTTTTACATGGGTATTAACCTGGGTGCCGCAGTCGGCACGATCTTGGTTGGTTACCTGGGCGAGACGATTGGTTGGGGCTATGGCTTCGGCCTGGCCGGCATCGGGATGCTCGCCGGTCTCGTCGTCTTCGTGCTGGGTAAGGGCGTACTCAACGGTGCGGGCGAAGCACCCAAGCCGCTCGCCAAGAGCACTGAATGGCTGCTTTACGCCATTGGCTTTGCCGCAGTTGCGGTCTGCTGGGCGCTGGTCCAGTATCAGGATGTGATCCAGACCCTACTGGTGATCTCGGGCTTCGCGCTGCTGGGCTACGTCCTTTACGAGAGCTTCAAGCTGCCGAAGGAGCCGCGCGAGCGGATGTTTGCGATCCTGTTCCTGATCAGCCTCAACCCGCTGTTTTGGGGTCTGTTCGAGCAGGCCGGCGGTTCGATGAGCCTGTTTACCGATCGCTTCGTTGATCGTGGCGGGGTGCCGGCTTCGCTGTTCCAGTCGATCAACCCGATTATCATCATCGTCACCGCCCCGCTGTTCGCCGGGCTGTGGGTCTGGTTGGGCAAGCGCGGCAAGGAACCGTCGGCTCCGGCCAAGTTTGGTCTGGCGCTGGCGCAGATTGGTCTCGCCAACCTGGTGCTGGTCTGGGGCACCAAGAGCTTCGGGATTGAAGTGATGACCCCGGTGTTCCTGGTGTTCTTCTATTACTTGCTCGCTACCACTGCCGAGCTCTGCCTGTCACCTGTCGGTCTGTCGGCGATGAACCGGCTGGCGCCGACTTTCATGGCCTCGCTGATCATGGGAGCATGGTTCTACATGACCGCCGTAGGCAATTTCGTGGCCGGCAAAATCGGTGAAGCGACAGGTGGGCATGATGGTGAGATGACCAAGTCCGGTCTGCTGGACGTCTATGAGCTGTTTGGCTGGATCTCGATCGGCGTGGCGGTGGCGGTACTGCTGGTCAGCCCGATCATCAAACGGTGGATGCATCTCGATACCCTGGAGGACCGCGCCTGATGCGTACCCGTCTACTGTTTGCCGGAGTGGCGGCGTTTGCGCTGTTGGCCACCCCCGGTTTTGCCAAGAAGAAGGAGGAAGGCCCCTCCGCCGCCGTCAAGGCCGCGCGGGAATTCAACAAGGATCCCTACCCCTCGACTTACAAGCCCTATCCGGGCGAACCCACCGCGCTGATTGGCGCAACCGTGTTCGATGGCGAAGGCGGTCGGATCGACAATGGCGTCGTGCTGTTCGCCGATGGCAAGGTCGCGGCAGTCGGCGGGGCCGATCTAACGGTTCCTGCCAATTACCGGCGGATCGACGGCGCGGGCAAGTTTGTTACGCCCGGGATCATCGATATCCACTCCCACCTTGGGGACTATCCCAGCCCCGGCGTGGCGGCCCATTCAGACGGCAACGAAGCGACGG
>JBIIDJ010000062.1:0-14714 GCA_044238415.1 Novosphingobium sp. | reverse complement strand
ACGGCAAATTCGCTGAGCTGGGCATCGGGTTCGCGGAAGAATTCCGCCACGAACCGGGCCAGCCCCATGCCGGTCGCAAAGACCCCTGCCAGCAGGCCGGGGCGGAACCGCGCATTGGTGCGCCAAAACAGGTACAGCATGACGATCAGCAGCAGCAGGCCTTCCAGTCCGGCCTGATACAGCTGGCTGGGATGGCGGGCATAGGGCCCGGCATCTGCCCCAGGGAAGACCATCGCCCAGGCAATCGGGCTTTCGGCCACGCGGCCCCACAGCTCACCATTGATAAAGTTGGCGAGCCGCCCGAACAGCATGCCGAAGGGCGTCACCACGGCCACGTAGTCGATCACGCGCAGGAAGCTGAGGCCGCCGCGCCAGGCCACCCAGGCAACGGCCACGACCGTGCCGAACAGCCCGCCGTGGAAGCTCATCCCGCCGTTCCACAGCTTGAGCAGCTCAAGCGGATTGCTCCACAGTTCCGGCGCATAGAACGTCGCATAGCCGAGCCGCCCGCCCAGGATGATCCCCAGCGTGCAGTAGAAAAACAGGTCGTCGAGGTGCCGCTGCGCCATCGGGGCGCCGGGCTGCTTCAGCATCTTGCCGATCTGCCAGTAGCCGATCAGGATCCCGGCCAGATAGGCCAGGCTGTACCAGCGCAACTGGAACGAGCCGATTTCGAACAGGTAAGGCTTCAGGCCCAGATCGGCCCAATAGATTGGCTCGGGATTGGCGGCTACGGCAAGCGCTAGTGACAGCACGCAAGGAACTCCCTAAAGGGGCGTCGCCAGAGGGAATTCCGGCGCGACCACACGCGCGGCCTTCTGGCACAGACGAAGCCGGGAAACAAACCCAGCAGGACGCCAGGAAGGGGGGCGTTCCTCAACATTGAGAAAAGGATGCCGCATGCCGAGTGAACTCGACAATGCCCTTAACGGCGTTATCGCCATGCTTACCGCCCCTGGTGCCCCGCTTGAAACGACCGACTTCGAACGCTTCGGTCGCCACCTGCCAATGCTCAAGAATGCACCGCCCACGCTGGTGCACTATCTGCACCACTACTGCGCCCAACACGGCGATGCCGAATTCATCGTCGATGGCGATATTCGCCTGACCTTTGCCCAGATCCATGCCGCCGCGCGCACAGTTGCTGGCGGGCTGGTGGCGGGGCACGGCGTCCAGAAAGGCGACCGGATCGGGATCGCCGCCCGCAATTCGGCCAACTGGATGATCGCCTATCTGGGCATCCTGATGGCCGGCGGCTGTGCCACGCTGCTCAACGGCTGGTGGGCTGGCGAGGAACTGGCCGGCGGGATCGAGCTGGCTGGATGCAGCATCATCCTGGTCGATCACCAGCGCGGCGAGCGCCTGACCGGCTTTTCCTATCCGGGCAAGCTGGTGACCTTCAGCCATGACTGCCCGTGGCAGGAAGGCCTGGCCGAAGTGCTGGCGCATGGCGGCGGCGCGGACACTCCGCTGCCCGAATTGACCGGCGATGACCTGGCGACGATCCTTTACACCTCCGGTTCGACTGGCCAGTCGAAGGGGGCCTATTCGGATCACCGGGCCGTCGTCCAGGCGGCGATGAACTATGCCGCCCAAACGCTGATGGTCTTCACCTATATGGGCTCCAGGGGCGAGGTGCCCAGCGGGCAGCCGTGCAGCCTGGTCAACGTGCCGCTGTTCCATGTGACCGGGATGGTCCCGCTGTTCCTCCAGTCCTTCGCGATTGGCCGCAAGCTGGTGCTGATGCCCAAGTGGAACGCCGAAGAAGCGATGCGGCTGATTGAGAAGGAAAAGGTTTCGTACTTCGTTGGCGTGCCGCTGATGAGCTTCGAGATCGCCACGCACCCCAACCGCGACAAGTATGACCTGTCGAGCTGCACCTCGTTTGCGGCAGGCGGGGCGCCGCGGCCGGTCGATCACGTCACCCGCATTCGCGAAAACCTGCCCAACGCCTTCCCGCTGCTGGGCTATGGCCTGACCGAGACCAACGGCGTGGGCTGCGGCAATTTCAACGAGAACTATCTGGCCAAGCCCGGTTCGACCGGCACGGCCTCGAAGCCGCTGGTCGAGATCGGCATCCTCAACGATGCCGGCGAATGCCTGGCTCCGGGCGAAATCGGCGAAGTCTCGATCCGCTCGATCGCCAATTTCCTGGGCTACTGGAACAACACCGAGGCAACCAAGGCCGCGATCATGCCGGACGGGTTCTTCCGCACCGGCGACCTCGGCTACCTGGATGAAGACGGCTACCTCTACATCGTCGACCGCAAGAAGGACATCATCATCCGCGGCGGCGAGAACATCAGCTGCATCGAGGTGGAGGAGGCGATCTATGCCCACCCGAAGGTTTCCGAATGCAGCGTCTTCGGGATGCCGGACGAACGCTATGGCGAGCTGCCAACCGGCGTGTTCCTGGCCAAGGACGGCGAACATCTGACCGAGGAGGAGCTACGCGAGTTCCTCAAGGCCAATATCGCCGCTTACAAGGTCCCCGTCAGGCTGTGGCAGGAAACCGAAACCCTGCCCCGGCTGGGCACTGAAAAGGTTGACAAGCGGACGCTCAAGGCCCGTTACCTGTCGGTGTGGGAAAGCGAGCAGAAGAACACGGCTTGAGCCGCATGGCGATCCCGGACCAGCGCGCGATCGTGGACCGACGTGCGCTGGCCGGGATGATCATGGATCTGGTGACCAGCAAGGGTACCGCCAAGGCGCGTCCCGCCGTGGTGGAAGCCTTGCGCGGCGCGCTGGCCGCTGGCCGGGCCGAAATTGCACGCCGTCTGTCCGAAAAGCCCAGCGCCGGGCGCGAGTGTGCCGCGGCGCAGGCGTTCCTGATCGACCAGCTGGTCCGCGTGATCCACGATCACGTGGTCGAGGATGTCTATCCGTCCGGCAACCGTTCCTCGGGCGAACGGATCACGGTGATGGCCGTGGGTGGTTACGGCCGGGGCGAGATGGCGCCGCATTCGGATGTCGACATCGCCTTCCTCACCCCGCTTCGCCAGACCGCCTGGTGCGAACAGGTGATCGAGGCGATGCTCTATTTCCTCTGGGATCTGGGGCTGAAGGTCGGCCAGTCCAGCCGCTCGCTTGACGAGATGGTGCGGATGGCCCGGGGTGATCTGACGATCCGCACGGCCCAGCTTGAGGGACGCTACGTTTGGGGTGATCAGGCACTTTATGACGAGGCCCAGGCCCGGTTCCGCGCCGAAGTGGTGGCCGGAACCGAGCGCGATTTCATTACCGAGAAGCTGGCCGAGCGCAACGAACGGCACAAGCGCCTGGGCGACAGCCGCTATGTCGTCGAACCCAATGTGAAAGAGGGCAAGGGTGGCCTGCGCGACCTCCATACGCTCTACTGGATCGGCAAGTACCTGCACAAAGTCCGCGATCCGTCCGAGCTGGTCACGGTCGGCCTGCTGACCCCTGCGGAATACCGCAAGTTCCGCCGCGCCGAAGACTTCTTCTGGGCGGTGCGCTGCCACCTCCACACCATCACCCGCCGCGCCGAAGACCGGCTGACCTTCGACCTGCAGCGCGAAGTCGCCGCGCGGATGCAGTTCGCTGACCGGCCGGGCAAAAGCGCGGTCGAGCGCTTCATGCAGTTCTTCTTCCTTCAGGCGAAGACCGTCGGCCACCTGACCGGGCTGTTCCTGGCCCAGCTGGAAGAGCAATCGGGCCGCAAGCAACCGCGCGGCCTGCTCGCCGGCTTCCGGGCCCGGCGGCGCATGGTGGGCGGTTATCCGGTGTTCGGCGGGCGGATCAACGTGCCTGCCAATGACTGGTTCGCCGATGATCCGGCCCGCCTGCTGGAGATCTTTGCCCTGGCCGACAGCAACGGCTTCGAGCTCCATCCCGAGGCCATGCGCCTCGCAGTCCGCGATGCTCGCCTGGTTGACAGCCTGCGGACAAACCGCCGCGCCAATGGCCTGTTCCTGGACTTGCTGACCAGCCGCCACGATCCCGAAACGGCGCTGCGCTGGCTGAACGAGGCCGGGGTCTTCGGTCGGTTTGTGCCCGACTTCGGCCGGGTCAACGCCCAGATGCAATTCGACATGTACCACCATTACACGGTCGACGAGCACACGATCCGGGCCATTGGCCTGATGGCGCGGATCGAGCGCGGCGAGATGAAACAGGACCATCCGCTGGCGACTGCGCTGGTCCACAAGATTGCCAACCGCCGCGCGCTTTATGCCGCAGTCCTGCTCCACGATATCGCCAAGGGGCGGCGCGGGGATCATTCAGTGCTGGGGGCAGAGGTGGCGCTGAAGCTGTGCCCCCGGTTCGGGCTGGACGAGAAGGAGACCGAGCTGGTCTCCTGGCTGGTCCACAACCATCTGATCATGAGCGCCACGGCCTTCAAGCGCGACCTGGCCGACTGGAAGACGATCACCGATTTCGTCGCGCAGGTGCAATCAATCGAACGGCTGCGACTGCTGGCACTCCTAACCATCGTCGATATCCGCGCGGTCGGGCCGGGCGTATGGAACGGCTGGAAGCGGCAGCTGATCCATGAGCTTTACGAAGCGGCCGAGGAACGGCTGCGGCTGGGCCATGTCCAGCATGGCCGGGCCGAGCGAATCGCCGCCAAGCAGGCCACCGTCGCTGAGCGGCTGGGGGCGCAGGCCGGCCTGGTCCAGTCCGCTGGCAAGCAGCTGGGCGATGCCTACTGGATCGCTGAGCCGGATGACATCATCGCGATGAACCTGATCCAGCTTGATGCCGCCGCGGGCAAGGCGCTGGACGTGCATACCGAATACTATGCCGCGCGCGGGGCCACGCTGGTCACCGTGATCGCGGCCGACCATCCGGGCCTGTTCTACCGCATCGCCGGTGGCATCCACCTGGCTGGGGGCAACATCATCGATGCCCGGATCCACACCGCCAAGAACGGCATGGCGGTCGACAATTTCCTGGTCCAGGATCCGCTCGGGCGGCCATTCTCCGAAGAAAGCCAGCTGGCTCGGATCCGGACAATGATTGGCGATGCGCTGGGCGGGAAGGTCAAACTGGTACCGCAGCTCGCCGCCCGCCCGCTCGCCCGGCCCCGCGCCGATGCCTTCGAAGTGCGTCCGCGGGTCGAGTTCGACAACCAGGCCAGCAACCGCTTCACCGTGATCGAAGTCAACGCGCGCGACCGACCTGCCCTGCTTAACCGGCTGGCCCGCGCGCTGTTCGAAGGCAAGCTGATCGTCCATTCCGCCCACATTGCGACTTACGGCGAACGCGCGGTCGACACCTTCTATGTCACCGACTTGCTGGGCGAGAAGGTGGAAAGCCCAGCGCGGCTCAAGACAGTTGAGAAGCGGCTGCTCGAAGCCGCCGACGATACGGCGGTAGAAGTGGCCGCCTAGGCTGACGCTGCGTGTAGCCGCTCCAATGCGGCATCCTTGCCGATCATTGGCAGTAGCGCCGCCATCTCCGGGCCGTGATCCTGACCGGTGAGAGCCTGGCGCAGGGGCAGGAACAGCGGCTTGCCCTTGCGCCCGGTTGCCTCCTTGAGCGCAGCAGTCAGCGCGGCCCAGTCGGCCCCGACCTGGTCCAGCACCCCGGCAGCGGCCGCAAGGTAAGCGCGGTCCTCGGCCGTCATGGCCGGAGCGGCAACCGGCCCGGTCACCACCTGCCACCAATCGGCTGCCTCGGCGATGCGCGAAAGATTGGGCCGGATGGCATCCCAGGCAGCTGCATCCATGCCTTCCGGCAGGCGCCCCGCCACTTCGGCGAAGGGCAGATGGTGGATGATCGCGGCGTTGACCCGGGCCAGTTCGGTTTCGTCGAAGCGGGCCGGAGCGCGGCCGAAGTGGGCCAGGTTGAAGCTTGCCGCCAAGGCGGCGGCATCGAGCGCCGGGTCGACCGGATCGGACGTGCCGAGCCGCGCCAACAGGGCGATCACGGCCTGCGGTTCGATCCCGCTCTCACGCAGTTCGGCCATGCCGAGCGAGCCGAGCCGCTTGGACAGCTTGCCTTCGGCTCCGACCAGCAAGGCCTCATGCGCGAACTGCGGCGCTTGGGCGCCCAGGGCGGAGAACATCTGGACCTGGGTGGCCGTGTTCGAAACGTGGTCCTCGCCCCGCAGAACATTGGTGATTCCCATGGCGATATCGTCAATTGCCGAGGGCAGCATGTAGAGCCACGAGCCATTGGCGCGGCGCACCACCGGATCCGACATTTGCCGCGGATCGAAGTGCTGGGGGCCGCGAATGCCGTCCACCCATTCGATCGGCTGGTCGTGATCGAGCAGGAAGCGCCAGTGCGGCCGCTCACCCGCAGCCTGCTTTGCCGCGTGGTCCGCATCGGTCAGCTTGAGCGCAGCGCGGTCGTAGATCGGCGGCAGACCGCGGCCGAGCAGGACCTTGCGCTTCAGCTCAAGTTCCTGCGCCGTCTCGTAGCAGCGATAGACCCGCCCGGCGGCGACCAGCTTCTGGAACTCGCGCTCGTAAAGATCGAAGCGGGCAGACTGCCGCTCCTCACCATCGGGCACCAGCCCCAGCCAGGCTAGGTCTGCCCGGATCGCGGTGACATATTCCTCACGGCTGCGCTCGGCATCGGTGTCGTCGATCCGCAGCAGAAAACGCCCGCCGGCCTGCTTCGCCAGGAGCCAGTTGTGCAGCGCCGTGCGAACATTGCCGACATGCAGCGTACCGGTTGGCGAAGGAGCGAAGCGGGTGGTTACGGTCATGCCCGCGTCCCTACCCGCCATGCCTTCGTGCTGCAATGATGCTTCCCCTTGGGCCGCCGCCTCGCTAGCCTTGCACGCCATGACCCAGACCACGCCCTTTGCCGCCGCCTTTGCCCAAGCCAACCTGGCCGGAGCCGTAGGATTGATTGTCGATCGCGATGGCGTCCGCCATGCCGAGGCGCTGGGCCTGGCCGATGTGAGCAGCGGCCAGGCGATGGCGGTCGATACCCTGTGCCAGATCGCCAGCATGACCAAGGCGCTGGTCTCGGCCGGGGCGATGCAGCTGGTCGAGCAGGGCCGGCTGGAACTCGATACCGATATCGGCGCGCTGCTGCCCGAACTGGCCAGTCCGCAAGTGCTGACCGGATTCGATGCCGCTGGCCAGCCGCAATTGCGCCCTGCTGCCCGGGCTATCACCCTGCGCCACTTGCTGACGCACACGGCTGGTCTGGGCTATTTCTTTGTCCATCCCGAGGTGCTGCAATACTTCGGTGCAGTCGGCATGCCGGTGCCGGGGACCCGCGCTTCGGTGACCATGCCGCTGATGTTCGATCCCGGCGATCGCTGGGAGTATTCGGTAGCGACCGACTGGGTCGGCCTCGCAATCGAGGCCGCGACGGGTGAGCGGCTTAACGACTACCTGACCGCCAATCTGTTCGCACCACTGGGCATGAACCAGACCGCCTTCCGCGCTGCCCTGCCAGCCGATGCCGCGCGGGTCCATGTGCGCTCGGGCGGCGGCGGCCTGTCGCCAGTCGAAATATACCTGGGCGGCGGCGAGTTCGATGGCGGCGGTGGCGGGATCACTTCGACTGCGCCGGATTATGGCCGGTTCGTGCGGATGATCCTCAATGGCGGCGAACTGGAAGGGCAGCGCGTACTGCGGCCAGAGACCATTGCCGAAATGAGCCGCAATCAGGTGGCGCCGCTTCGCGCCGGCTACATGGGCAGCGCCATGCCGCAACTGGCCCAGCCCTTTGACACCTTCCCGGACCAGCATACGGGCTGGGGCCTGGGCTTCCTGATCAACCCGGAACCGGGGCCAAACGGGCGGTCGCCCGGTAGCCTGGCCTGGGCCGGGATTTTCAACTCGTATTATTGGATCGATCCGCTCGCCGGCGTGGGCGGG
Organism: Novosphingobium sp.; assembly: GCA_044238415.1. Lineage (GTDB taxonomy): Bacteria > Pseudomonadota > Alphaproteobacteria > Sphingomonadales > Sphingomonadaceae > Novosphingobium. The sequence goes on along the minus strand of JBIIDJ010000062.1, from coordinate 6,906 downwards.
GTTTTTGTCAGCCAGCTTCAACCCTTTGGCGATCCCGGTGCGCTGGCCTGCTTCGGGGCGCTCGAAACCATGGCCTACGCGTGAGGAAAAAGCGGTAAGTTGGTCTTGCCGGGCAGGTCCGCTCGACCGATAAAGCCCCGGCGACCATGCGTATCGAGCGAGCAAATCCTGTATCAATCAACGCCCGCCTGGGGGTACGCCGCCAGCATGGCCGGCTCCCTCAATGGCTCGCTGCCGGAGCGGCAGGGCTGACGCTGGCAGGCCTTGGAACTTACGCTTTTGGAACGGTCAGCGGCGGCGCGCCCGTGCTGGTGCTTAACCTGGACAACATCGGCGGGCGCCCAGCGCCGCCCCCGTTCAAGGCCGATTGCTCGGCGCGGCCAGCGGCCTTGCAGCAGGAACTGTCCCGGATTGCCGCGAGCTTCGACGGCGAGGTCGGCATCGCGGTTACCAAGGCGGGATGCGACTGGACGGTTGGCGCGCAGCTCGACCGGCCTTTCCCGCAGCAGAGCGTTTCCAAGCTCTGGGTAGCGATGGCCGTGCTCGATGCAGTCGACAACGGGCGAATGCGGTTGGACCAGCAGCTGACGATCACGCCGCAGGACCTCACCCTGTTCAATCAGCCACTGCAATGGGAAGTGCTCGAAAAGGGCGCGATCCAGCGTCCGGTGCTGATGCTGATGCAGAATGCCATGTCGCTGTCTGACAACACGGCGAATGACCGCCTGCTGTGGACGGTGGGCGGACCGGACCATATCCGGGGCTTTCTTCAGAGCCGCGAGGTTGGCGGGATCCGCTTTGGCCCCGGCGAACGCCTGCTGCAAAGCGCGGCGGCGGGATTGACCTGGTCCCCCGAGCTGGCCGCCGGTCGGAATTTCGAGCAGGCTCGTGCACGGCTGCCCAAGGAACTGCGCGAGGCAGCGCTAACCCGTTACGTGACCGATCCAATGGACGGGGCAACGCCGGCAGGCATGGCTCAGGCCCTGGCCCGTTTGGCCAAGGGGGAGCTGCTGTCCGAGCAATCGACCCAACTGCTGCTGGATATCATGTACAAGTCGCGCAGCGGTCCCATGCGACTGAAAGGCGGACTGCCGGCAGGCTGGAAGGCCTTCCACAAGACCGGTACGGGGCAGGAGCTCGGCTCGCTGGCGACCGGTTACAACGATGTCGCCGTCGTCAAGGCACCCGACGGGTCCTACTACGGCGTAGCTGTCATGGTGGCTGCGACGCGGCAGCCTGTCCGCGCGCGGATGGCAATGATGCAATCGGTTTCCGCCGCGCTGGCCCGCTGGCACGATACCCGGCAAACTTGACGCTCCATCGGAGGCGGGCGATCGGGCGGGGCAGTCTGGGCGGTTCAAGACGATCGATGTGAAGCGGATCGATGTCCGCGAAAGCGACATTACGCTTCGCTTCGTACTGGCCAGTCGCGATGCCTTTCGGCCATCCTGGTCCTGAATGAGCAGGGCGAAGTGGTCCGCAAGATCGCGCCCGCAAGCTGGTCGCCGCGAACCGGCAACGAAAAACCCCGCCGGATCGCTCCGGCGGGGTTTTCGCTAACCCGTCAGGACGGGGCGGGGATTACTCCTCGCCGTCGGCCGCTTCGGGGTTCAGGTAGTCACCGGCATCGGCGTCAGTGCCGTGGGTTTCACCCTCGACTGCCGCCAGCGGATCGTCACCAATCGCGGCTTCCGGACCCTGGGCCAGTTCGGCCGCATGCTCTTCTTCGGCGCTGTCCGGCGCGATCAGGCTTTCCTGCAGCTTGCGATAGGACGCGCGCAGCGCGGCATCGCGGCTGGAGGCAGCCACCCGCAGACGGTTCATGCCCGCGCCGGTGCCGGCGGGGATGAGACGGCCAACGATGACGTTTTCCTTCAGGCCGATCAGGCTGTCGCGCTTCCCTTCGACCGCCGCCTGCGTCAGCACGCGGGTGGTCTCCTGGAACGAGGCCGCCGAGATGAACGAGCGGGTCTGGAGCGAGGCCTTGGTGATGCCCAGCAGCACCGGCTTGCCTTCCGCGGGCTTCTGCCCCGGGGCCAGCTTGGCGTTGGTTTCGTCCATTTCCTCGCGGTCGACCTGTTCGCCGGCCAGCAGAGTGGTGTCGCCACCATCCGTGATCTCGACCTTTTGCAGCATCTGGCGAACGATCACCTCGATGTGCTTGTCGTTGATCTTAACGCCCTGCAAGCGATAGACTTCCTGGATTTCGGCGACGAGGTATTCGGCCAGCGCCTCAACCCCCAACACTTCCAGAATGTCGTGCGGATCGGGCGAGCCCGAGATCAGGTTGTCACCCTTCTTGACCCAGTCACCTTCCTGGACGTCGATCACCTTGGACTTGGGGATCAGGTACTCGACCGGTTCGCCCTCTTCCGGGATGATCGCGATCTTGCGCTTGGCCTTGTAGTCGCGGACGAATTCGATCCGGCCCGACACCTTGGCAATGATCGCATTGTCCTTCGGCTTGCGGGCCTCGAACAGTTCGGCAACGCGCGGCAGACCACCGGTGATGTCGCGGGTCTTGGCGGCTTCGCGGCTGGCGCGGGCCAGCACGTCACCAGCCTCGACCGCCTGGCCATCCTCGACCGACAGCGTGGTGCCCGGGGCGAGCATGTAGCGCGCCGCCTCACCCGAAGCGTCGTCAAGCAGGGTCAGGCGCGGACGCAGGTCCTCCTTCTTCGAGCGGCTGGTCGCGCGGTTTTCGGTCACCACGCGGCTGGTCATGCCGGTCGCTTCGTCGGTCTGCTCGGTCAGCGTGCGGCCGTCGATCAGGTCCTGATACTTCACGATGCCCGGCTGGTCAGTGATAACCGGCGTGGTGAACGGGTCCCACTCGGCCAGGCGATCACCCTCATTGATGATCGCGCCATCGGCGTGGATCAGGTGCGTACCGTAAGGCACGCGGTGGATCGCGCGCTCACGGCCTTCGCTGTCCAGCACCACGATCTCGCCATTGCGGGCGAGGCTGAGGCGGCGGCCGCGCTTGTCGGTGATCGTCGGGACATCGCGATAGATCACGGTGCCGTCGCAGATCGCCTCAAGGTGCGACTGTTCGTTAACCTGCGCGGCGCCACCGATGTGGAACGTACGCATGGTCAGCTGGGTGCCCGGCTCGCCAATCGACTGGGCGGCAATGACGCCAACCGCTTCGCCGATATTGACCGGGGTCCCGCGGGCCAGGTCACGGCCATAGCAGGTTGCACAGACGCCCTGTTCGGCCTCGCAGATCAGCGGCGAACGGATCTTGACCGCCTGGACGCCCGAGGCCTCGACCTTGGCCGTGGCGGGTTCGTCCAGCAGGGTGCCCTTGGGCACGATCACGGTGCCGTCCTTGTCGGCCACGTCCTCGGCCAGGGTACGGCCCAGGATACGCTCGCCCAGCGAGGCAATGGTCGAACCGCCCTGCACGATCGCGCGCATTTCCAGCGCCCGTTCGGTGCCGCAGTCTTCGATCACGACGACGCAGTCCTGCGACACGTCAACCAGGCGGCGGGTCAGGTAGCCCGAGTTCGCCGTCTTGAGCGCGGTGTCGGCCAGACCCTTGCGGGCGCCGTGGGTCGAGTTGAAGTACTCAAGGACGGTCAGGCCTTCCTTGAAGTTCGAGATGATCGGCGTCTCGATGATTTCGCCCGAGGGCTTGGCCATCAGGCCGCGCATCCCGGCAAGCTGCTTCATCTGCGTCGGCGAACCGCGCGCACCCGAATGGCTCATCATGTAGATCGAGTTGACCGGCTTCTGACGCCCGGTTTCGGGGTCGATCGGCGCAGCCTTGATCTCGTCCATCATGGCGTTGGCCACCTGGTCGCCGCAGCGGCTCCAGGCGTCGATCACCTTGTTGTACTTTTCCTGCTGGGTGATCAGGCCGTCCTGGTACTGCTGCTCATAGTCAGCAACCAGAGCCTTGGTTTCGTCAACCAGCGCAACCTTGCTGTCGGGGATGATCATGTCATCCTTGCCGAAGCTGATGCCAGCCTTGAACGCGTGGCGGAAACCCAGCGCCATGATCGCATCGGCGAACAGCACCGTGTCCTTCTGACCGGTGTGACGATAGACCTGATCGATAACGTCACCGATTTCCTTCTTGGTCAGAAGGCGGTTGACGGTTTCGAAGGGCACCTTGTGCGACTTGGGCAGGCATTCTGCCAGCAGCATGCGGCCCGGCGTGGTTTCAAAGCGCTTGAGGTACTGGTTACCTTGCTCATCGGTCTGCGGGACGCGGGCGATGATCTTGGAGTGCAGCGTAACGGCCTTGATTTCGAGCGCCTGGTGCACTTCGGCCATGTCAGCCAGCAGCATGCCTTCGCCCGGCTCACCGGCGCGGTCCATCGAGAGGTAATAGAGACCCAGCACCATGTCCTGCGACGGCACGATGATCGGCTTGCCGTTCGCAGGGCTGAGGATGTTGTTGGTCGACATCATCAGCACGCGCGCTTCGAGCTGGGCTTCCAGCGAAAGCGGCACGTGGACGGCCATCTGGTCACCGTCGAAGTCGGCGTTGAAGGCCGAGCAGACGAGCGGGTGCAGCTGGATCGCCTTGCCTTCGATCAGTACGGGTTCGAAGGCCTGGATGCCCAGGCGGTGCAGCGTCGGCGCGCGGTTCAGCAGCACCGGATGTTCGCGGATCACCTCGTCAAGGATGTCCCAGACTTCCTTGCGCTCCTTTTCGACCCACTTCTTGGCCTGCTTCAGGGTCATCGAGAGACCCTTGGCATCGAGGCGGGCGTAAATGAACGGCTTGAACAGTTCGAGCGCCATCTTCTTGGGCAGGCCGCACTGGTGCAGCTTGAGTTCCGGACCGGTCACGATCACCGAACGGCCCGAATAGTCGACGCGCTTGCCGAGCAGGTTCTGGCGGAAGCGGCCCTGCTTACCCTTGAGCATGTCGGACAGCGACTTCAGCGGACGCTTGTTGGCGCCGGTGATCACGCGGCCGCGGCGGCCGTTGTCGAACAGCGCGTCAACGGCTTCCTGCAGCATGCGCTTTTCGTTGCGGACGATGATATCCGGCGCGCGCAGCTCGATCAGGCGCTTCAAACGGTTGTTGCGGTTGATGACGCGGCGATAGAGGTCGTTGAGGTCAGACGTCGCGAAACGGCCACCATCCAGCGGCACCAGCGGGCGCAGTTCTGGCGGGATGACCGGCACGACATCGAGGATCATCCATTCCGGGCGGTTGCCCGAATCGATGAACGATTCCACGACCTTCAGGCGCTTGATGATCTTCTTGGGCTTGAGTTCCGACTTGGTCGTCTCAAGCTCCTGCAGCAGGTCGGCGCGCTCCTGCTCAAGGTCGAGGCTCATCAGCATATGCTTGACGGCTTCGGCCCCGATCCCGGCCGAGAAGGCATCTTCGCCGTACTCGTCCTGGTAATCGTAGAGCTCGTCTTCGGAGAGCAGCTGGTACTTTTCGAGCGGGGTCAGGCCCGGCTCGATCACCACGTAGCTTTCGAAGTAGAGGATGCGCTCAAGCTGCTTGAGCTGCATGTCGAGCAGCAGGCCGATGCGCGAAGGCAGCGACTTCAGGAACCAGATGTGCGCAACCGGCGCGGCCAGCTCGATGTGGCCCATCCGCTCGCGGCGGACCTTGGTCACGGTCACTTCGACGCCGCACTTTTCGCAGACGACGCCCTTGTACTTCATGCGCTTGTACTTGCCGCACAGGCACTCGTAGTCCTTCACCGGGCCGAAGATGCGGGCGCAGAACAGGCCGTCACGCTCGGGCTTGAAGGTCCGGTAGTTGATCGTTTCCGGCTTCTTGATCTCGCCGAAGGACCAGCTGCGGATGCGCTCCGGCGAAGCGAGGCCGATCTGGATCTGGTCGAAGGTTTCGGGCTTCGCCATCTGGTTGGTGAACTTGGTCAGGTCGTTCATCGTGTTAGCCTCAGTTCTGGCTTGAATATGAAATCGGATCGGCCGCGCTGGCCGAATACATGGAAGGCGGAATCACCACGCTGGGCCGATCAGGCAGATTGTCGCGATCAAGCGGGTGCGGAAAATGCGCCGCGGCACGGCGCTGGGTTGAACGGTCCTTGCGCAACAGCGTTACCTCAACCAGCGGAGGCACAGCGTAATGCTGGCCTTCAACTACCGGGTACACGTTGTTGGCGTGGAGATGGACAATATCGAAATAGCGCCGCAGGCGTTCCAGAACCGGGATCAGGACCATGGCGCCGAACTGGTCAAACACTCGGTCAAGGCCATGCAGTTCAAGTACGACAATACGGAACCGCCGCAGCGTCGCCTCGCTGACCTGGGCCAGGGTCAACCATTCGTGCCCTTCGATATCCATTTGCAGCATCAGGTCGCCCGGCAAGTCGCCCGCCTTGCTGTTGACCCAGTCATCCAGCGTCACGGTCTGTTCGTCAGACACAATGCCAAGATACTTGCGCTCGAACTGGTTCAGCGGGTGCTGTAGTGGCGTATCCGCGATCGATGCGTCGATCTGGAAAGTGCGGATGCCCCGCGCCAGTATCTCGGATTCGAAGGTAACCGTTTCCGAAACGCCGGGTGAGAAGCATGCAACAATCCCGTCGAGATCGTCAGGCACCAGATAGCCGCCATCGCCATCGCCGCCGATCCGCACCAATGCATACTCGGTCGTGACCGGCTGGATCGCCCGGAAGAACGGATCCTGGGCGCCGACAGGCACGTGACGGCGTATGGATACACCGCACTGCGCTGCCAGCACCTGGATCGACTTGAACAACGGGTTGGTCATTGCAGAAGCTACTCAGCCGCCTCCGGAAGATCATCGCCGTCGTCTTCGTCCGTCAGGCTCGACAGCTCGACGTTGAGGCCGAGGGAGCGCATTTCCTTGACGAGCACGTTGAAGCTCTCGGGAATGCCGGCCTCGAAGGTGTCGTCACCCTTGACGATCGCTTCGTAGACCTTGGTGCGGCCGACCAC
>JBIIDJ010000146.1:0-4210 GCA_044238415.1 Novosphingobium sp. | reverse complement strand
GATGGGTTCGCGTTCTGCAACCCCCCAACACAGGTCTACATTGGCGCCTGGTCGCGCCTTGGCAATCGATCGGGGGTGGCGACCCTTACGGTGTCCTCTCCTGCCAACCTGGTGAACGGCAGCGAGGCAATCCCATTCAGCCAGATCAGTTGGGTGATGAGCGGAAACGGCGATACCGTTATCCAGTTTCCTAACGGTTCATTCACAGGCGGAACCCAGACCCTCGCGACCCTTCCGGCCAATACCTGGAAGGAGCAATGCATGACGTTCACTTACGCCAATACAGTGGTCCCGGCTGCTGGGACCTATACTGGCCGCGTGACCTACACCCTTTCGCTGCCATGATGCGGACATTCTGGAGTGCCGCTCTAGCGGCTGTAGTTCTCTTAAATCCTGCTCAGGCGCGGTGCCAAAGCGAGGCTCAGTCAGGGGTGGCCGGGCAAGTCTCCCGTGTCGATGACAGCGGAACATTGGTTCTGGAACCGGTGCTGCAAATGCAATGGCAGGCGAGCAGGTCAAGTGGATCGACGCTGGCCTCAGCATCTACGCGGATCAGCGTACAACTCAACCTAGCGCCTTGGCTCGGCAGGAAGGGTCAGATCTATATGGCTTTGCCATCCACTTCGGGACCAGGCGTCCGGGCGCGATGGCAGACCGGGGGCACCCTTTTCCCAGGAACGCTGGTGTCAGGCGGGCGAGCATTGGTTTTCTCCGGGCCAATCACTGCGCCGGTGCTGCGCGATCTGGTTGAAATCAAGTTGGAGGTCGATGGCTCGAGGCTGGCGCAACCTGAAGCACTCTCGTTTGGTTTCGAGATAGAGGTAGAGGAATGATTGCAATAACGGGCCGAAGCCCCTGGTCGAAGGCCGCCACCTGCTTACTGCCATTGGGGTTGTTAGGCTTTGCTAAACCATCTGTGGCCCAAGATTTCGCGTTGTCGGTCTCACCGCCGCGGTTTGAACTGGTCGCCCAACCAGGGCAGACAGTACGGGCCGTCGCGGAGCTCAGCAATGCCTCGAGTACTGGCACGCAGCTGAGTTTTGCTACCGCGGAATGGGAGCTCACGCCCGATGGCGGTGTTGTGCTGACTGAGGCCCTAAAGCCTGGATCGTGCCGCCCTTGGGTCGCAATTGAGCGGCGGCGTATGACGCTGCAGGCAAAGAGCCAGCTGCGCTATCGCTTCGAAGTGACGCCGCCGACCGATGCGAAGCCGACGGAATGTCGGTTCGCAATAGTTGTATCTGGGGCAGATGCCACCGTTTCGCCGACTGACAACGTTCGGTTCCCTTTAAGTGGCCAAATCGCCCTGATTGTCTATGTGTCGGTGGGCGATGTGAAGCCCCGGCTCCGGATCACAAAAGCGGACGTGATCGATATCAACGGGTCGCTGATGCCGGTTCTTTTGGTAGAAAACACTGGGACAGCGCATGGGCGGCTCGCGGCCTTTCTGAATGGAACAGATGCAAAAGGGGTGAAGCGTGAGTTTACCCCCTCGACCCTGCCGGTATTGCCAGGTGAAACCCGGCGGATTGTCCTCAATGTGGACCAGTCTGAGGATGCGGTTGAGGTGGGCGCGAGCGCGCCCAAGTCGGCACCGCAACCAATTGCCTATCCGCTAAAGATCAGCGGAACGATCAACGACACAGTCAGTTCGTTCAAGTTTGAAGGAGAGTTTGAGCCTTGATGGGGCTGGCAGCTCTGCCTGGCAGGCCTGCGCGCCGGGCGCCTGTCGCGCCAAAGGCTTCTCTTGGACTGGTGGCAATACTGCTGACCGTGTCTTTTGGAGCGAATGCATCTGACATGGGCGTGTCTACTCCCGAGCCAGCTCCCTACGTCGACCGGTTGATTGATGATGGGAAGCTAGCTCCAATTGTTGCAACAGAGTTGGATGCGGCACCAAACCGGCAAGGCAATCCGCGCTCGCTGATTGTCGAAATTGGTGGCTCCATTGTCGCGCCGAAAACGAAGATTGTCGGAATTGCCGCGCCTGGTCTTGATCAGACCCAGCGGGAAGCCGGCATACTCCTCTCCGGGCGCTATCAGACCGACAACTTCGGCCAGATTGGGATCGACGCACAACTCCAGCGCGGCACCGGCAGTGGACTGCTTGCTCAGCCCGCGGCTGGAAAATGGCTCGGCGCGGCCAGTGTATCGACCAGAGACTTGCCGCTTGGGCGCGGCTGGCTTGCCGATGTCTCTGTTGGCAGCGTGGCAACGCCCGCGATAGATCTTGCTCGCCGGCAGGCACGATTTTATCTGCCGCAGAGCCCAGTTTTGGGTGTGAGCGCGGTCTTGGAGCGCTTTCCCGCAGCGTCTTCACCAAGCGCACTAATTGATCCTCAACCGGTCACGAGCTTCAATTTTGCCGTCGGTGAGCCGGGCTTGCTGGGCGGCATGCGGCTGGCGCAGTTTAGGGGCCTGTCTGGTCTGGCAGCGTCAGCCGGCGGGCAGTTCGTGGTTTCACCAGGCCTGACAACGGGCATCCAGGCACTCGCCGCTACAAATACCCGCGACCCCTACAACGCGATATTCGAGGGTGTAGCACCCGCCTCCAGCGCGCCCGTTACCGCGACAGCTCTGATGGGGTCGGTAGCCTATCGAAATGGCCGCCTTCGTCTTCAGGCTAATGCTATTGTCTCAGACCGGAGCAGCGCGGCCGATACCGCGACCGCACGAGCCGCCAGCGGCGGCTGGATTGATGTTGGATACCGCGTCGGCCGCAGCAGCCACAGTGGCGGGCTGTATTACTTCGAGCCAGGCCTTTCGTGGGGCGCATCCGCCGTGATGAACAACGTCTACGGTGCCTATTACCGAGTTGCCGGGTCCTCGCAGCGATGGCGCTGGACAGTTAGCCTGGACGGCGTCCACTCGCTTGACGGGCGCGGTGCGAGCGGGATGATTGTGAATACTGACGTCAGACGAGCGGTCGGCTTTGAGACTACGCTCGGGATCAACAGCACATTTCGCATTGCCAACGGCGAGCGCTCTTCGCAGGTGCTGGGCTTTTTGGAGCTCGCGGGACGACTTGGTTCGACGCGCACGGAGATCGGCTGGGCTGGTGATCCGCGTTCTAATCATTACCGTTTGGCGGTAAACCAGAACTGGGACATGCCGGATTGGATGCCTTCAGGATCCAGGCTGAGCACTCAATTGTCCTACGACCACCGTCGCATGCAAGACAGTTCAGCGGCTGGGCTGGTGCAGCGTTCACTCCAAAAATATGATGGGTTCAGTGCAGCGCTTAGCGCCGGCAGCGCGCCAACCAGTGACATCAGTTTCGATGCCACGTTGGCGTACAGCTCCAACGCCAATGCCGGAAACGTAACTTACGGTCCGGTTGATGCTCCGGCCGGACCCTTAGGCGTGGTGGCATCTGAGCAAGGCCGCGCCTTCTCGGCATCCCTTTCCGCGAGCGTCCGCCTCTCGACGAGTTGGACGCTGTCGGCTTCTTACATCGACACGAGCTCTAGTCTTACTTCGAATTACGGTCTGCAAAGTGCCTTCACCTCCCCTCTTGGGGTGACTGCGGATCAGGCCGCTGACCTGCGTCGGAGCACGTATCGGCTTCGGGCCGGTTATCTGACTTTGCGTCGCGCCGTCTCGGCGGGGACCCCTCGAAGCAGCCTTGGAGCGCGGAGCTATTCGGTTGGCGGCACAGGGGCTCTTGAAGGCCGTGTTTTTCTGGATGGTAATTCAAATGGGCAGCGCGAACCCTTGGAGCAGGGTGTGCCGGGGATCCTCGTGATCCTGGATGCAAGCCAAGCTGTACGCACCGACGAAAGCGGATACTTTCGTTTTGAATCGATCGCCGATGGCAGGCACCGTATCACCGTAAATGCAGACGCGCTTCCCTTGCCATGGGTCATAGAGAACCCGGACCGCCGTGGCAGCGCAGAGCCCTTTTCGGCTGATGTAGGCATCCGCGTCCGCCGCACTACTGTCTTAGAGATAGCTGCGACCCGCGATTAACCGGTAACATTTCAAGAGAGCCAAACAGGAAAATGACTGGTCGATTGATCAGAGCTAAGAGATGGCCTCATCCTCGGCTTACGAAAGGCCGAAGTATAGCAACGCACGCGTTGACAGCCTGATCTCAGCGGGCAGTTCGGAGCCTGGGTGTCACCGTTATACTTCCAGGATCGAACATTGGCCTTTCCTGCCCCTCATCTACGAATAGAGCCCGGTCAGGCCAACGAGTATCGGTCATAAA
>JBIIDJ010000061.1:0-14752 GCA_044238415.1 Novosphingobium sp. | reverse complement strand
CCACCCCCTGGTTGAGTGGCTGGTCGCGCAGGGTCGACTGGCCAATGTTGCGGAGCATGATGGCAGTCTTGCGCGGCTCATCGAGCGCGAAGGCGAGGCCGGTGCGCATTCCACCGGCCAGTCGCGCCAGCGGGTCTGAGACATTCCGGTTGGCCAACCCGATCCGCTCCTCCAGTTCAACGCGGATCTCCCCACCGATGGCGCCACCGAATGCGGACTTATCTGCGAAATGATTGAAGAAGCTGCCTTTGGCTACCCGCGCCCGGCCGACAATTTCATCGATCGACAAGGCATCGATCGGCCGCTCGGCCAACAGGTCAAGCCCGGCTTCGACTAGCGCGCGGTAAGTGCGCTGGGCACGCGGATTGGCAGGCATGGACGTCACCCGCCCAAGCTACTTGACCAGATGGTCACATGTCAATAACTTGACCAAATAGTCATTTGCGACTCGGGTTCGTTCGAAGCCCAGCGCGGGAGAGGATGTCATGAGCACAATCCGCATCGAGGACATTGCCCACGTGCGCTACGCAGCGCCCGACCTGCCGGCCATGCGCGCCTTCCTCGAAGACTTCGGATTGGACTGCTTCGAGCATGGCGGTCGGCTCTACGGCCGCGGGAGCGACGGGCGGCCATTCGTGCATGTCACCGAGCCCGGGCAGGCGCGGTTTCTGGCCATCGGACTGCGCGCCGAGAACCTGCATGACCTTGAAGCGCTGGCGGCCAGCGAAGGCGTTGGAATGGCCGACCTCGAGGAACCTGGCGGCGGCAAGGTGGTGCGCCTGACCGATCCGGACGGTTATCTCGTGGAAGTTGTCGCCGGCCAGGAACGCGGCAAGCCTGCACCCCTGCCCGCCGACCAGCCCTTCAATTCCGCTGCCATCAAGCCGCGCCTGCGCCGCACGGTACGGCTCGATCCGGCACCGGCCCACGTCAAGCGGATCGGCCATGCCGTGCTCAAGGTCAGCGACTTCCGCCGGTCGGAAAAGTGGTACAAAGAGCGCTTCGGCTTCATCACTTCGGACGAGGTTGAAGCCGCCAAGGACTTGCCACTCGGTGCCTTCATGCGCTGTAACCGGGGCGACAAGCCGGCCGATCACCACACCCTGTTCCTGGCCCAATTGCCCGGCGAACTGGGCATCCTCCATGCCGCTTTCGAGGTCGCCAATCTCGATGACCTGATGCTGGGGCATCAACATCTGAAGGCCCGCAAGCGTGAGCCAGCCTGGGGCGTTGGCCGCCACATTATGGGCAGCCAGATCTTCGATTACTGGAAGGATCCGTTCGGCAACGAATTGGAGCACTGGACCGACGGCGACCTGTTCACTGCCGCCGACCCGCCACAGAAACAGCCGATGAGCGCACTATTGGCCGTCCAGTGGGGTGCGCCCCATCCGATGTTTGCCGGCAAAATGCCGCCCCCGCCGGGCTTGATCGCCTTCGTTACCGCGCTGCAATTGCGCCTCAAGCGGCTGTTTCGCCGCCAATCCCAAGGAACTGCTGCATGAAGCTCTGCACCTTTACCCTCGACGGCCAGACCCGCACCGGGATCGTGGTGGGCGACAGCGTGATCGACACCCGCGTGCCCGGCACGATGATCGACCTGATCCGTGAATGGGACCGGCACCGGCCCGGCCTGGAAACCCGAGCTGAGGCGGGAGGCGGTGTGCCGCTTGCCTCGGTCAGACTGGAGGCGCCGGTTCAACGGCCCGGCAAAGTCTGGGCGATTGGGCTCAACTATGCTGACCACATCGCCGAATCGAACATGGCCACGCCCGAACGGCAGGTGTGGTTCACCAAGGCGCAGACCAGCATCAACGCCCCTTACGATCCTATTGAGATCGCCGAGGGCACAATGACCAACGATTACGAGGTCGAGCTGGTCGCCATCATCGGCCGCGGCGGCAAGCGCATCGCCGCCGGCGACGCGGCGGGCGCGGTGTTCGGATACTGCGTCGGCAACGATGTGACCGAGCGGATGTGGCAGCATGCCGGGCCGCAATGGTCACTGGGCAAGAGCTTTGACACCCATGCGCCGATCGGACCGTGGATCGTCACGGCTGACGAAATGGGCGATCCCCATGCGCTGGGCCTCCGCTGCTTCGTCAATGGCGAGAAGCGGCAGGATTCCAACACACGACACCTGGTGTTCGATATCTGGCAGCAGATCGAGCACCTCTCCATTGGCATGACGCTGGAGCCAGGCGACGTGATCTTCACCGGCACCCCGGGCGGGGTTGGCGCCGCGATGGACCCCCGCCGGTTTCTGCAGCCGGGCGATGTCGTGCGCTGTGAGATTGACCAGCTGGGCCATATCGAAGGCACCATGGTGGCTGAGGGCTGAGCCATGCGCATTCTGATCCTCGGGGCGACAGGCAACAGCGGGCTGGCCCTGACGCGAATGGCGCTGGCGCGCGGCCTGGATGTAACCGCCTTTGTCCGCGATTCAGAGAAGTTGCAGTCGCTTCTCGGGCCCGACGCTGCCTCGCCGCGGCTCACGGTACGGACCGGCTCGCTCGGCGATCTGCAAGCGCTCGTCACGGCCATGGCGGGACAGGATGCGGTCATCAACGCCGCTGGCAACGCCACTGTCGATACCAACTTCGTGCCCATGGTGCACGGGGTGATCGCAGCCGCCGAGCAAGTACTGGGCCCTGGCGGAAAGCTTTGGCTGTTCGGCGGAGCGGCAGCGCTCGACGTGCCCGGTCACGCGCTCCGCGCAGCCGATCTGCCACTGATTCCCAAGATCTATAAGCAGCACATTCACACTCTGGCGCGGGTGCGGGAAACGGCTCTGGACTGGTCAATGCTTTGCCCCGGCCCAATGGTTTCATCGGCCACGGGAAAACCTACCCAGGGCCTGCGCATCAGCAGCGAGACATGGCCGGTACAGGGCCCGGGGCCTGGCCGACTATTCCTGACCATCCGGGTGCTGAAGGCCTTCAAGGACCGCATGCCCGAAATGATCGTGACTTACCAAGACGCGGCCCAGGTCATTCTGGACAATCTGGCGCCGGACAGTCCGTACTCCGGAAAACGTGTTGGCCTCGCCCTTCCCCCCGGCCGGACCGGCACCAAGCCCGGCGGGTACTGACCATGCCCGCTGAATTCGATCACGGCTGCGACGTGCTTGTCGTGGGGGGCGGGCCGACGGGAGTGACGCTGGCCGTGCTACTGGCCCGCCGCGGGGTATCCGTGATCGTCGCCGAGAAGGAGGCAGTAATCTATCCGCTACCGCGCGCCGCCCATATCGACCATGAGGGGATGCGGATCCTGCAGGAAACGGGCGTGGCCGAGGCGGTGATGAAGACCGCGCGACGCGCCAACCGCTATGATTTCCTCAATGCCAAGGGCGAAGTCCTGCTGCGTTTCGAAGGCGCGGGACAGATCGGCCCCGGCGGCTGGCCTGCGGCCAACATGATCCACCAACCGAGTGTCGAGGCCGAACTGCGGCAGGCGCTGGCAGCCCAGCCGACAGCTAAGCTGCACACCTGCTGGGAACTGACTGCCTTCACCGACGACGGTCACGGTATCACCGCCACCATGGCCACGCCTGACGGTGAACGGATCGTCCGGTCGCGTTATCTGGTGGCGGCTGACGGCGCGCGCAGCCCCATTCGCGAGGCAGCCGGAATCGCCTTCGATGATCTCAACTTCGAAGAGCCCTGGCTCGTGGTCGACGTACTGGTCGACGATTACGCGAAACTGCCGACCGAGAACCTGCAGATCTGCAATCCAGTCCGTCCGACCACTTGCGTGCTGATGGGTGAAGGTCGGCACCGCTGGGAATTCATGATTAAGCCGGGAGAGACCGCCGAGCAGGTCAGTGACGATGCCTTTATCGAGCGACTGCTTGAACCCTGGAACGTCAAAGGCGCAGTGCGACTGGAACGCAAGGCGGTCTACACCTTTCGCGCCCGGATTGCAGAGCGCTGGCGCCAGGGGCGGGTGCTGCTGGCAGGAGATGCCGCCCACCAAACGCCGCCCTTTGCCGGACAGGGAATGTGCTCGGGCCTGCGCGATGCAGCAAATCTCGCCTGGAAACTCGCCGCAGTGACGCGCGCTGAGGCCAGTGACAGCCTGCTCGACACTTACCAGCCCGAACGCGAACCGAACCTGCGCGCCACGATCGCCATGGCGATCATGATGGGCAAGACCGTCTGCATTACCAATCCGCTGTCCGCCTGGCTGCGCGACATGAAGTTCAGGCTGGGCCGGGCGCTGGGCAAGCTGCCCGATGGCCCCCCGGCCTATCCCCCCATCTCGGCCGGCCATATCCTGATCGGATCGCCCGGTGCTGGCAGCTATTTCCCGCAACCGCTCAGCGCAGAAGGTGCCAGGCTGGACGATGTACTTGGGGTGGGCCAGTGGCTGATCAGCCGCAACGATCTTGACCGGGAAGAGATGGCACCTTTTGCCAGGCAGCTCCTGGCCTGGCTGGAAAAACACCAGGCCGAAGCCGTGCTGGTCCGCCCCGACCGCTACGTGTTCGGGACCGGAGATCCGGCAGGACTCAGCGCCGCCTGGTCAACATAATCGCCCATCGCAGGCATCATCTGGCGCGCTGACCGTCACGGATCGCCCCCGGCCTGGTGTCAAGGACGCTACACATACCTGGAAATCGCCGGCAACAGCTTCCTGTTCGATGTGGAGGCCGATCAGCTGGAGCGAGCCAACCTCAAAAGCCTGAAGCCGGGCCGGCTTGCCGATCTGCAGCCGTACTTTACAGCCTGGGATGGCGAAATGCTGCAGATGGAGCCCGCGATCCGTCTAAGCATACTGGTCTGCGCCGCCGATTCCGGTGATCCAAATGCCTTAGGCTTACGTGGTATTGTCGCTTGGGCAGCAGCGGCAGATCCTGCTGACAGACCGGAAATTGGCTTTAAGGGATGTCCATCTCGCAACAGTCGTTGGTTCACTTCTGCAGCTGACGCTATTTTGGGTTTCGCAGATAGGCGATCAAAGCCCCCCGTAGGGCAGGATCAGACATCCCGGCTTAGGCCATTGTGGTGCCATGATCGACGGGTTGGGGGCGCTGCAGCCAGCCATCAATCGTTAGCAGTTTCATTGGGCCGGTCCGCTTTCGGACACGGGAAGCGTGAGCAGTTGGACCAACATGTTTGGCAGGTAAGAGTCATCCCAATCGGGCCTTGGGGTGCCGATGCGGACAATGACCAGTTCTTCGCTTGGCATCACGTAAACCCGCTGCCCGCCCGAGCCATCGATGAAATAGGTATCGGGGCTGGCAAATGGTGCGCGGGCTTCGACCACGGCGGGTATGCCGGGACCATACGTCCGCCTGGGATTGTAGGGCGAGCCGCGCCAGATGTTCCAGCCGAAGTTTGCATTGGCCGGGGAGGGCGCCAGCATCTGTGCAACCCAGCTGGCCGGGACGATACGGGCGCCGCGCCACTTGCCAGTGTTGCGGATCAGCTCACCGATCCGCAGCCAGTCGCGGGCGCTGGCCTGGAGGCAGCAGAAGCCGCGGGCGCTGCCGCCTTCGCGATCCAGCCAGAGCCGTGCTTCACTGGCACCGAGCCGCCGCCAAAGCCGTTCGGAGAGATAGTCGGCATAGGTTTTACCGGTGGCGCGCTCGATCGCCCAGAGCAGATACTGGGTGTTGGCATTAGCATAGTAGAACTGCCCCCGGGTGGCGGCTTCGAATGGCCACTGGCGGATCGACCAGCGCAGGTCGGACCCGAAATAGGTCTGCCAATAGGGACTGGCGGAACTGTCGCTCATCGGTGGAGTGCGCAGGCCACTGTTCATCTCGAGCAGCTGGCGCAAGGTGATCGCCCCGCGCGCGTCGCCCGCCAGTTCGGGCAGATACCGGCTCAGCTTGTCATCGGGCCCCTTGATATGGCCGTCAGCCACCGCCGCACCGATCAACAGGGCGACAACTGCCTTGTGCATCGATGCTGTGTCATAGCGGCTGGCGGCGGTGAAGCGGGGATCGTAACGCTCGTAGACAATCCGGCCTCGCTCCGCGACGATCAGGGCAAAGCTGCCAGTCCGCGCAGCGAAATCGTCAAGCTGGCTGGCCAGCGATGCGGCCAGCGGCTTGCCGGTCGGGATTGGGCGAGGCTGGCCCGGAACTGCTATAAGCGGCCGGTACCAGTCGACCGACTGGACGAGCGCTGGACCGGGAAAGGTGGCCCGCCGCTCGTTGACCTGCGCGATCTGCTCAGCACTAGGTCCGGTGGCAGGTTCTGCCTGGGCCGTGATCGGCCAGAGCAGGCCGGGGAGGGTCAATGCCAGCGCCCACCGCGGCAATCTGGAAGGTACCATCGTTGACCTGCGGAAAAACCGCCGCAGGGGAAACAGGTGGTCATGGGCGCCTACCACCTGCCCCTCCCCTGCGCGGGAGTCAGAAATTGAAGGAAACGGTTGCGCCCAGCGTCCGCCGATCACCCAGCAGCACCCCGTAGGTCACGCCCGAACCGGCGCCCGAGCCGGCAAAGGTGGTGAAGGCATAGGTGGCATACTGTTTGTCGAACAGATTCTTGGCCCAGATCCGCAATGTCCAGCGGTCACTGGCAAGAGCGAGGCTGGTGTCGACCAGTTGGCGCGAGGGCACGAAGGCCGTGTTGGTGTTGTCGGTATAGGCCTTGCCGGTATAGGCGAAATCAATCCGGCCAACGATGTCCAGATCGCTGCCGAACAGCGAACCGATCGGTTCACGCACCATCGCCCCGGCATTGAACTGCCACTTGGGCGCGCGCGGGACCAACTTCCCAGAGACGTCGGGCGAATAGACTCCGGTGGTCGGGCAGGTCGCTAGCGACAGGCACAAAGCGCGCGGAATAGTATCATCGACGGTGCCATCCGCGAACCGCGAGTTTGTATAGGCAAGGCCGGCGGTAAAGGTCAGTGCCTTGTTCGGTCGCGCCACGGCTGACAGCTCGAACCCGTCAACCTTGGCGCCGGCCAGGTTGCGGATGATCGCCGGCTGGCCGAAGTTGACCGACTGGTTGCCTTGCAGGTTGGCCCAATCGGTATGGTAGACTGCCCCTTCGAGCGCGAGCTTGCGATCGAACAGTTTCGCCTTGAAGCCCAGTTCATAAGTCCAGTTTGTTTCAGGCAGGAAGATCTGCTGCGCGGCGGTCAGCGGATTGGTGGCAGTGGGCACGTTGAAGCCGCCCGCCTTCGCGCCCTTGGCCGCCGACGCATAGATCAGCAGGTTCTCGACCGGCTTGTAATCCAGCGTGAAGCGGGGCGTGAAGACCGGGAATTCCTCGCGGAACTGCGTGCCAATCAGGGCCCCGGCAGCATTGACACCCTGCTGGGTGATCCGCTCCCACGACTGGCGCCCTTCGGCCGTCAGTCGCAAGCCGGCAACCGGTTCAAACGAGATCAGGCCGAACACCGCCCTGTTCCGCTCATCACGCTGCGTTGCACCATAGCCACTGAGCGGCGTGGTGATGTTGGTCAGGACAGGGGTCGTAGTGTTCGGCACGAGGAAGGCCGTACCGCCAAAGCTGAAGTCGTCCACGGTGCCGGCCAACCCGCCCACCATCACGCGCAGACGCTCGCTTTCATAGGCAGCGCGCAGCTCGTGGGTATAGGACTTGATCGAGCCGTTACCCCGCGCATCGAACAGGATCTGGCCGAGGAAGAAGGCCGTTGCCGAACCGTTGACCGGGTCACCGGAAAGTGTCGCGACGTTAGTGGCGTCGGCGCTGGTATAGCCGAACTGGTAGGTCAGCGAGATCTGGTCCGACAGGTCAACTGCGACGGTGGCTCCGACCACGTCGGAGGTGCCATCCTGGCCATAGGAACGGCGATCGACGAGAATCCCGGCTGGCCGGTTTTCTCCCGGGCCAAGTGCTGGCACGGCCGGCAGCGCGCCGCAGTAGAGCGCATTGGTGCCAACCCGCGACGGGCTGAGCGGTGCGATGAACGGGGCGCAGTTCATCGCGTTGCCCGCCCGGATCGCGAGGTTGCTGGAGAGCTGATAGTTGGCCGGGCTTTCGATTGCGATCTTGCGGTGGCTCCAGAATCCGTCGATCCGTACGCCTTCGAGCGGCTTGATCGCCAATTGCGCCAGCAGCGAGCGATTATCATAGCCGTTGAGGTTACCCTCGGTCCGCAGCGCCGGGCCGCTGAGCGCCGCCGATGCGACATTATTGTTCTTCCAGGTCCCATCGAATTCCGAGAGCGATCCGGCCAGGCTGAAGGCGGCAACCCCGCCCAGCGGGACCGAGACCGCGCCGCGTACTTCGCGTCGGCTATGGTTACCGATCGTCGCGTCGAAGCGGGCGTGGATCTTGTCGAAATCGGGCTTGCGGGTGACGATGCTGACCGCACCGGCAAAAGCATTGCGGCCAAACAGGGCCGACTGCGGACCCTTGACCACTTCAACCCGGTCGATCTCCAGCATGTCGCTATCGACCTGGTACGAACGCTGCAGGTAGACTCCGTTGAAGAAGGTCGCGACGTTCTGCACGGGGTTGGTCACGCGGGTTTGCACCTGCCCGCGGATCACGGGCTGGGCCAGGGTGCCGATCGTGCGTTCGAAGGTGAAGCCGGGGGTCAGCCGTGAAACCTCTTCCAGGCCGCGGGCCCCGATTTCCTGAAGCTGCTGCGCGGTCACCGCGGTGATGGCCAGCGGCACGTCCGAGAGCTTCTCATCGGTCTTGCGCGCGGTCACCACGATATCGGCGCCGTTGTCATCCGGTCCGGCTGCCTGGGCCAAAGCGGTGCTGGCGCTGACCAGCGCAAGCGCGGAAATGCCCAGACCGAGCGCTGTGCGGTGACTGTTCCTCAACTTGATCATCTCAAACCCCCCTTGGTTGCTTGTTATCACGATCATCGCAGCGCTGGTCATCCGACCTGCTCCATGACTTCGATTGCGGTCCGCTCGCCGCTTTCCAGCGCCGCTTCCATGCCGAAGTCGGCGCGGCGGGTGTGCTCTCCGGCGAAGTGTAGCTGGCGGAATGGCTCGATCATGGCCTTGCCAAAGCGGGTCACCTGACCCGGCGCGAACATGTGACGGCAGCCGCCGATCAGCCCGACGTTCTGCCAGCCAAAGATGCCGCTGAAGCGCAGCTTGCCCTTGGCCGAGGGGCGTACCCGGGCAATCTCGGCCTCGATCATCGCCAGCGCCTCGTCCGGTGCGAACTGGTCGATCCGGCTGGCGGCCGCGCCGGTCATCACCACCATGAAGCGATGATGGCTGTCGTCGGGCCGCTTCTTCAGAGCCCAGAACATCTTCACGAGGCCGTCGGTGTAGAAGGAAGGATCGATACCATCGTCCCAAAACGGCTCTACGATCGTGCCGAAGGCTCGGGTCGTGTGGGCATAGCCCAGAAACGAGATGGCCTCGGCCTGGGCACCTTGCGGCAGGGGATCGATCGCGATCCGCCGCAGGCTGGTGAAGGGAATGGCACTGATCACCCGATCGGCGGTGAAGCTGCTGCCATCGATGCAGGTCACAACAGCCTTGGTCCCGGTGAGATCGATCGCGGCAGCGGTCTTGCCGGTCCGGATTGAATCACCCAGCGCCGCAGCCATGGCCTGGGGCAGCCGTTCGCAGCCGCCCTCGATATTGTTGATCAGCGCTAACCCCGTCCCGTCGCGGATGTTGTCGAAGCCATAGGGCCGCTGTTCCTTGCCCAGCTCGACATTGCCGAAGCGCGCATCAAGCCGGCCGCGGGTCTGTTCTTGCATCATCGACAGACAGGACGCGGAGAGCGCATCGTTGCCCGTGGCCGAAAGGTTGGCCAGATTCAGCGCCTCGGGCGAATGCCCATGGCGGCGCAGCAGCTCGTTCAGCGGCACATCCAGATCAGCAAAGGCCGGATCGAGCCAGTCGGTTGGGCCTTCAAGGCGATTGTACCGACCCATCAGCTGCGAGCCGACCAGCGCCGGCTGGACAGCACGCTCGTCGCCAACCATCCGGTTGACAGGGGACCCCGCCCAGTCTGCCGCGTTGACCCATTGGCCGCGGATATGGCTGGCCATGGTCAGCAGATTGCGGTCTTCGGGAATGAGCTTGAGATCGAACTGGCGGCACAGGTCCAAGACCCGTGCATAGGACCGGCCAATCTGGCTCGCACCGAACTCAGGCGCATTTTCGAGCCAGCTGGCGGTGTAAACCCGGCCGCCGACCCGCTTGGCTCCTTCCAGCACGATCACCTTGATGCCAGCTTGCTTAAGCAGCAGCGCGGCCTGCAGTCCCGCCAGGCCCGCGCCGATGATCACCACGCTCGCGCTCTCGCTAGCCAGCGGCTGCTTGCCCGGCAGGCTGGGTGCGCTGGCCCAGGCCGACTGGTTGCCCAGCAGGAGCGGTAGTCCGGCTAGTCCAGCAAGGATCTGGCGACGGGAAGTCGGCACGTCAAACACTCCGCATCACCGGGTGGGCAGACCCGGCGCTATAGGGGTCACGGTTAGAGTGAGTTTGCGGGGGCGCCACGAGTCTTGCACGAACGGCAGCCAGATTTGCACGAACGAACGACCGGACCGAACCAACGCCGCGCCAGCATTTGGACCGATTTGCCTATCCGCCCATCGAACAGTCGGGCCGATGGCCTTGCCGGGAACCGCCAGTGCCGTCCATTCTGACCGCATGATCAATGCCCTTCCCCCTGCGCAACGGGATCAGGCGTCGAAACACGAACGGCTGCGTCCCGAACTCTACCGCCTGCTGGCAACGCCGGCGACGGTTGGCTTCATCATCGGCTGGGCTGGTGCCTTCGGCGAACGACGTTTGGCTTCCGCCTGCCTTTGGTCGCTGCTCTCGCTGACAGGCTGGCTGCTGAATGACCTGTTCACGCGGCCCTTCGCAGCCCCAATGCATCGCCGCGGCTATCCGCTCGTTGCAGTGCTGATTGCCGGGTTCTTCCTTGCGGCACCGCTCAGCGTCCTGCTCAACTTCTCGTTTGGGGAGCTGTTTCGGTTTTGGGGATTCCAGCGCAACGGGCTCGATGCTCTTGCAAGCATGTCCCTCGCTCACATGGTCAATAGCTCGATTGCGCCGCTGCTGCTGTGGCTGACGCTCAATCTGGCAGCCTGCCGCATCAACGGCGGGATGCTATATGGATGGAACTGGTCCGGTGTGCGCGAACTGGAATCGCCATCCCCGGCGCGTTCGGAGACGGCGATCGATGAACCCGCCTTCCTCCGCAAGGTCAGACCGGCGCTGCGCGGCCGGGTCATCGCGATCAATGCCGAACTGCACTATGTCCGCGTATTCACCGAACACGGCGAAGACCTGATCCATTATCGCTTTCGCGATGCCGTTGCGGACATGCAGGCGCTCGGCGGGTTGCAGGTTCATCGATCATGGTGTGTCTCGGCCGATGAAATTGCGTTCACAGGCGCGCAGTCCGTTGCGTTGAAAAGCGGGCTGTCGGTGCCGGTCGGCCGGGTCTACAAGCGGGAACTGATGCAGGTCGCTGGTTTTTGAGCCTGGCTGTACTGCGATGATTGGCCCAGGCAGTTGCAAGTCGCTCGCGATGATGTGCCTGTCATTTGGCGGGTTGTTGATGCCAAAGCTGAATGGCAGCTCATTTTCTGATCGCGGGACCGACAGACACCGCTTGCTTCACGCAAAGGTCGCCAAGAGGTGGGGTTGGGACATGGAAATATGCGACGATCTGGGGCTGACGTGGGTGCAATAAAGGCCTGCTCGGCTCTTCTCGCCGCTGGCCTCTTGCTGGCGAGTTGTGCGCATCAGCCGCTGCCGCCACTGTCCGGGCACTATGTATCGCTCGGCAGTTCTTTCGCCGCTGGCACTGCGTTGGGGGGGGTGAAGCCAGACACGCCCGAGCGCTGCGGCCGTAGCCCCGCCAACTATGCCACACTGCTGGCGAGCCGCCTTGGCCTTGAACTGACTGACATGGCCTGTGGCGGCGCAACCACAGCCCATATCCTGGGCCCGTGGAACGAGCTGCCCCCACAAGTAAATGCCGTGACCCCGGGGACACGGCTGGTCACAATCACGATCGGCGGCAATGATTTGGGTTATGTGCGCAACCTGGTGGCAGCTAGTTGCGATCCTGCACAGGGCATCAGCCTTGGCAGTAGAACCCTATCGTGCCCGACAATTAAGGAGCCGACCGAGGCCGACTATGCCCGAACCGAAGAGAACCTGCGCCTAATTGCCCGCACGGTGAAGCAACGCGCGCCTGGCGCCCGGTTGATCTTCATCCAATATGTCCGCCTGGTGCCCGATACGGCCTGTTCCGGGCTGAAACTTTCCTCCGGCGGCGCAGCAATCACTCGATCCATTGGTCAGCGTCTGGCTAAGCTTACCGCGCGCGCCGCCGAAGCTGAAGGTGCCGAAGTGCTCGCTGCCGACCGGCTATCGGTGGAGCACACACCCTGCGCCAAGCATCCCTGGAGCGCAGGACCACAGCCAACCGGACCCGCTGCCAATGCGCCGTGGCACCCGAACATGGCCGGTCACGCTGCCCTGGCCGAGGCGCTGGCTCGGCAGGTGGGGCTTCGGTGAGATCATAGTTCTCAGCAATACTAGTCAACTAGAAGCGTTTCCCGCCCATGGTTGCGAATTCCTCCAAGCAGTCGCCATTAGCCCTTAGTCCAAAGCTGATTTCAAAGCGAAAACAGGCGCTTTGGTGCTTGCATCCCAAAAACCGTGCGCCATTCAGGATAAATTCTCAGGAGCATGTTGAGGCGTTCATCAGCGAAATGAAACGTCTGCTTATCACTCATCGCGGATCCTAAGCAGACGGTCAGAGCCATGGTCCACCACGCCTTTTGGCCGGAAATGGTCCTCAATTGGGGGCCACCCGAATTGAGCATTGAGCCGCTGGTTCCCTATTCGGCCCCCACTTCCAGGTGATTGTAGGCGAACAGCATCGAACGCCAAGGGTCATTTAGGCGAGTAAGATACCGATTTCTGGGAGTTTTTCCAGACAAGGACGAACGTCAGCGGTCAGGAAAGTGGAGCGGGTGAAGGGAATCGAACCCTCGTCGTAAGCTTGGGAAGCTTCTGCTCTACCATTGAGCTACACCCGCCCGGCGCGCAGGCCTTGCCACGCAGGACATTGCCGGTCAACTGGACTCAAACCGGGCTAGTGAGAGGGAATATGAGCGAGCAACCAGTCGTCATCGAAAAACGCGGCGCGATCGAGGTGGTCAGCCTCAACCGGCCGGACAAGCTCAACACGATGAACGAGTCCTTGATCCAGGCCCTACTCGACTACTTCACCGGGCTGATAGCGCGACCGCAGGCCCGGGTGGTGATCCTCCGGGCCGAGGGCCGAGCGTTCTGCGCCGGGTTGGACCTGGGTGGCTGGGCACCCGATCCCGATGCCGGGCCAATTCACCAGTCGTGGCGCACCCAGCGGATGATCGCAGCAGTGATGCAGGCGATGCGCAAGTGCCCGCAGCCGATCATCGCCTGCGCCCAGGGGCCCGCTTGTGGCGGCGGCTTCTCGCTGCTGTTGTCATCGGACGTGCGCTATGCCGCGCCGGACCTCAGGATGAATGCTGCCTATATCCGGATCGGCCTGGGCGGCTGCGACATGGGCGCAAGCTATTTCCTGCCGCGCCTGGTCGGCAGTTCGGTGGCCAGTGAATACCTGCTGACCGGCAAGTTCATGAATGCGGAAAAGGCGCGGGCCTGCGGTCTGGTCAGCGAGATCGTTCCGCAGGAAGAGCTGCTCGACAAGGCCCTGGCACTCGCCGGCGAAATGCTGCTGACCAGCCCGATGGGGCTGCGGCTGACCAAGGACGCACTCAACCTGAACATCGATGCCGCCAGCATGGAGCACGCCTTTGCACTGGAAGACCGCCAACAAGTCATGCTGGGTCAAGCGGGCGATTTCGGGGAGGCGAAGGCAGCCTTCTTCGAAAAGCGGCCACCCAACTGGAAGGACGGCTAACCGGATTGGCTGCGGCCGCGATCCATGACGGCAAGGCGCCGGGCCTCCACCTCATTCCCACTGACCGTGGCATTGCGAGCAGACGAGGTGCGGTGCTCGAGCGCCATGGCCTCGCCAAACGGCAGGGCATAGCCTTCGTCGATCAGTCGCTTGTAGCCCTGGACCATGCCGGGATCGGCACTGGCGATATCCGTGGCAAGCTGCCTGGCGGCGGGCAGCAATGCGTCGGCGGCGACGACCCGGTTTACCAAGCCCCAAGCGCAGGCAGTCTGCGCATCGAGGAAGTTGCCGGTGAGCGACAGCTCCTTGGCGCGGCTAATGCCGATCATGCGGGACAGTTTCTGGGATAGGCCCCAGCCGGGCATGATCCCGACCCGGGCATGGGTATCGGCAAAGCGGGCGTTTTCGGATGCGATCAAGATATCGCAAGCCAGCGCCACTTCGAACCCGCCGGTGATGGCGACACCATTGATCGCGCCGATCA
Organism: Novosphingobium sp.; assembly: GCA_044238415.1. GTDB lineage: Bacteria > Pseudomonadota > Alphaproteobacteria > Sphingomonadales > Sphingomonadaceae > Novosphingobium. Next base: position 421 of record JBIIDJ010000061.1, on the reverse strand, counting down.
CCGGCTTGCGGCACTGCTCGATCGCTTTGACCGGATTGGCTTCGACCTCGGTCGCATTGGCCGCGCCCAGGCCATCGACGCCCAGTTCCTTAAGGTCGAGCCCGGCGGTAAAGGCGCGGGTCCCCGCCCCGGTCAGCACCACAGCGCGCACCCCATCGTCCCCATCGAGCGCTCGCATAACGGTGGCAAGTTCCGCCCGCAGGGCGCGCGACAAGGCATTCATCGCCTCTGGCCGGTTCATGGTGACGACCGCAATCGGGCCGTCGCGTTCGACAGTCACGAGCATGGCTGGGCCCCTTACTTGCGCAGCCGCACGGCTGAGCTCTGGCCGTCGTCAATCCGGATGATTGCGCCGGTCACGCATTCGCTCGCCGGGGCCACAAGGTAGAGCAGGGTCGAATCCATCTGTTCAGGCACCGGC
>JBIIDJ010000145.1:0-4234 GCA_044238415.1 Novosphingobium sp. | reverse complement strand
CATCGTGGACCGCCGTGACCAGTCCGTCTGCGATCAGCTGCCGAACGAATTCACCATGACGCCGTTCGGCAGCCAGATCGACGGTCGGCGGTGGACCTGCTTCCCGGCCGTGGATTTCCCGCAGCCACAGCGATTGGCCGAGTTCTGGGCGCGCCTCGGGATCGGCCCCGATCAGGATGATCTTCTGTGCCCCGTCCTTGAAAGCGATCGAGGTCATCACTTCGTGATCGGCCATCAGGCCTACGCCGCCAATCGCCGGGGTTGGCAGGATCGCGGAGCCGCCGCCAGTCGCCTTGCTCTCGTTGTAAAGGCTGACGTTGCCTGACACGATCGGGTAATCGAGCGCGCGGCAGGCATCGCCCATGCCGCGCAGCGCCTCGACGATCTGGGCCATGATTTCCGGCCGCTGCGGATTGGCGAAGTTGAGGCAGTTGGTAATTGCCAGCGGCTTTGCGCCGACTGCCGAAATGTTGCGGAAGGTTTCGGCCACGGCTTGTTTGCCGCCTTCGTAGGGGTCGGCATAGCAATAGCGTGGGGTGCAATCGGTGCTGATTGCCAGCGCCTTCTGCGTGCCGTGGACGCGAACTACGGCCGCATCGCCGCCAGACTTCTGGAGCGTGTCGGCACCGACCTGGCTGTCGTACTGCTCCCAGATCCAGCGCCGGCTGGCGAGATCGGGGCTGCCCATCAGCTTGGCCAGGTCGACCAGTGGGTCGCCGCTGGTGGGGAGGGCGCCCAGCGCCGGCACCTTGGCCCAGGCCTTGTAATCGGCAAGGCTCAGCGCGGGACGGTCGTAGAGCGGAGCGTCATCTGCCAGCGGGCCGAGCGGAATGTCGCAGACCACCGCGCCGTCGAATTCCAGCACCATGTGGCCCGTATCCGTCACTTCGCCGATCACCGCGAAGTCCAGCTCCCACTTGCGGAAGATCGCCTCGGCCATCGGCTCCTTGCCGGGCTTGAGCACCATGAGCATGCGCTCCTGGCTCTCGCTCAGCATCATTTCGTAGGGCGTCATACCCTCTTCGCGGCACGGCACGGCGTTCATGTTGAGCCGGATGCCCGCGCCGCCCTTGCTGGCCATTTCAACCGAGCTGGAGGTGAGGCCGGCCGCGCCCATGTCCTGGATCGCGACGATCGCGTCGGTCGCCATCAGTTCAAGGCAGGCCTCGATCAGCAGTTTTTCGGTGAAGGGGTCGCCCACCTGCACGGTTGGACGCTTTTCCTCGCTCTTCTCGTCAAAGTCGGCGCTGGCCATCGTCGCGCCGTGGATCCCGTCGCGCCCGGTCTTGGAGCCAACATAGACGATCGGGTTACCGATGCCGGTGGCGGCCGAATAGAAGATCTTGTCAGTATCGGCGACGCCCACAGTCATTGCGTTGACCAGGATGTTGCCATCATAGGCCTTATGGAAATTGGTTTCGCCGCCAACGGTCGGCACGCCGACGCAGTTGCCATAGCCGCCAATCCCCGCAACGACGCCCTGGACCAGGCTCTTCATCTTGGGATGGTCCGGCCGGCCAAAGCGCAGCGCGTTCATGTTAGCGACGGGGCGGGCCCCCATCGTGAATACGTCGCGCAGGATGCCGCCAACGCCGGTTGCCGCACCTTGATAAGGCTCGATGTAGCTGGGGTGGTTGTGGCTCTCCATCTTGAAGATCGCGGCCTGGCCATCGCCAATGTCGATCACGCCTGCATTCTCGCCCGGACCGCAGATCACCCAAGGCGCTTCGGTTGGCAGCTTCTTAAGGTGAATGCGGCTCGACTTGTAGGAGCAGTGCTCCGACCACATGACCGAAAAGATGCCGAGTTCGACCAGGTTGGGTTCGCGCCCAAGCGCGTGCAGCACGCGCTGGTATTCTTCCTCGGACAGCCCGTGCTGGGCGACGATTTCGGGAGTAATCTCGGCCATGGCGCGCCCTTAGCGATGGCGGCGTGCAATGGCGAGTCTGTTCAGGCGGCTTGACCCTCGCTTTTCCCCATCCACCAGGCGGCCAGCGTAACCAGGCCAAAGGCCGCAAAAGCCAGCAGGCTGGTGCCAGTGGTCACGTCCGCTTCGACTGGCCCGAACCAGTTGACCGCCTGCAGTGCCAGCAGCAGCCCGGTCAGGGTACCAAGCCGTAACGGGGCAGGCCTGCGCCGCGCTGCATAGAACCACAGTGCACCCAATGTCAGCCCGATCTCCAGCGGCATGGCGACGACCGGGTCATTCCACAGGCCCAGCCCCAGCTTGGGCGGACTGCCGGCCAGGGTCAGGTCCGGAACATGGACCAGCAAGTCAAGAAACCAGTGCGACAGCACCACTGCGCCGCCAATCACCGCGGCCAGGCGATCGCGGCTTGCTGCCCAGATCAGCGCCGCGAACCCGGCAGCAAATGCGACCGAGCCCAGCAGGCTGTGGGTATAGGGCATGTGATAGAGGTCCATCGGGTTCATCGCGCTGATGCCCGGCGTAACCCGCATGTGCTCGATCCCGAGCAGCAGGAAGCCGAAGAAGGCCCAGTCTACCACCTGGGCGGCGATGAACAGCGTGCCCAGCCGGGGGGCACGCGGACTGGCAGCAGCCGCAATCAGGGCCGGCGCCCAGTGCCCGATGAACATATCCCCCCTCCCGTCGTTAAGGTCAGCCTCCGGCCAGTTTTTGCACCGCCAGCACTGCAACTCCGCTGGCCAGCGCCGTGGCGGCTGCGCCCCAGGTAATGTCGATCAGGGTCATCTGGGTGGACCAGACCTTCAGTGTGGCCTGGTTAGTCAGATCATAAGTGGCATAGCAGATCGCCCCGAACAGCGCGCCGTTCAGCACCCCGTGCGGCACGCCCAGCGCCAGACCTGGCCGCACCGCGAACCAGACCATGCCGGCAATGTAGAGCACATAGAACACCGCCGCTGGCGCCACCCGGAAAGAGGGGGCAAGCAGTTCGCCAATCAGCGGGCGGTAGAGGTTCGGCGCGGCCCAGCGCAGCCAAAGGGCATCAAGAATGCCGAAGGTGACCCCGGCGGCAACATAGGCGGTAATCCACTGCATCGACCAACTCCTTTTGCGCACCAGCTTGACCCGCGTGGGCTGCGCGGTCAATGCTGCATGGCGATGAGCGATGACAATTCCGATATTGCCGCCATGAGCTTCGAGGACGCATTGCGCGCTCTGGAAGAGATCGTACGCAAGCTTGAGGCGGGTGAAGTCCCGCTTGATCAGTCGATCAGCCTCTATGAACGCGGGGCGGCCTTGCGGCAGCATTGCCAGGGCCGGCTCGATGCCGCGCAGCTCAAGATCGAGCAGATCATTGCCGGCGGCGATGGCTTGGCCGCGGGCACCCGCGCCTTTGATCCTGAAACCGGGCGCTGAAGCCATGGCGGGCAAGCCGACGCCGCTGCTGGCCCAGTCGATGACTGATATCGCGGCAGACGTCGCTTCGCTGTTCGATGCGCTCCTGCCCGTACCGGAAGATCCTCGCGCGCGGCTGGTTGAGGCCATGCGCTATGCCCTGCTTGGGGGCGGCAAGCGGCTGCGCCCGCTCCTGGTTGCGGCCACTGCCGGACTCTATGGCGTTGATCGCAATGCCGCGCTGAGGGTGGGTTGCGCGATCGAGGCGATCCACGTCTATTCGCTGGTCCATGATGACCTGCCCTGCATGGACAACGATGCCCTGCGCCACGGCAAGCCGACCGCGCACCTGGCCTTTGACGAGGCAACCGCCGTGCTGGCCGGCGATGCACTGCATGACTTTGCCTTCGAAATCCTTGCCGATCCTGGCAGTTTTACCGACCCCTTCGTGCGGGCGGAACTGATCCAGGTCCTGGCCACGGCCAGTGGCTGGAACGGCATGGCTGGCGGCCAGATGATGGACATGATCGCAGAAACGACGGAGTTCGATCTGCACACCATCACCCGGTTGCAACAGCTCAAGACCGGTGCCTTGCTGGGCGCGGCGGTCGAGCTGGGGGCGGTTCTCGGGCGCGTTCCGGCCGAGGGGCGTGCGCACCTGCGCGCCTATGCCCGTGACATCGGTCTGGCCTTTCAGATTGCCGACGATCTGCTGGATCACGAGGGCGATGCGGCCCTCGCCGGCAAGGCGCTGCGCAAGGATGCCGTAGCCGGCAAGGCCACGTTCGTTTCACTGCTGGGGCCGGACCGGGCCCGTGAACAGGCGCGAATGCTGGTCGAGCAGGCGGTCGGGCATCTGGCCCAGCACGGCACCGAGGCCGACCTGCTGCGCGACGTGGCGCGCTATATCGT
>JBIIDJ010000144.1:0-4259 GCA_044238415.1 Novosphingobium sp. | reverse complement strand
CTCCATCAGCGATTGCTTGGCGAGTAGCATGCAGTGTTCGGCCGTGCCGCCGATGCCGATGCCCAGCATCCCTGGCGGGCACCATCCGGCGCCCATCTGCGGCAACATCTCAATCACCCAATCAACGATGGAATCGCTGGGGTTCATCATTTTGAACTTGGACTTGTTCTCGCTCCCGCCGCCCTTGGCCGCGACATCGATCGACACCTTGCTGCCGGGCACCATGGTCACGTGCAGCACCGATGGGGTGTTGTCGCGGGTGTTGCGGCGGGTGAAAGCGGGATCGGCCAGCACCGAGGCCCGCAGCTTGTTCTCAGGGTAGAGATAAGCGCGGCGCACGCCTTCATCGACCACATCCTGCAACGACCGGTCACTCTCCAGCCGGCAGTTCTGGCCCCATTCGACAAAGACATTGACGATGCCGGTGTCCTGGCAGATCGGGCGGTGGCCTTCGGCACACATCCGGCTGTTGGTCAGGATCTGGGCGATCGCGTCCTTGGCCGCTGGGCCCTGCTCCGCCTTGTATGCCTCGCCCAGCGCGCGGATATAGTCCATCGGGTGGAAATAGCTGATGAATTGCAGCGCGTCGGCTACGCTTTCGATCAGGTCTTCCTCGCGGATCGTTACCATTTCGGCCATTGCAGCGGACTCCTGAATCTGATGGTTGCCGGCCCTTTAGTCCTGCAATGTCCCTTGCGTCAAAGCGCTTGGCGCAGCACGGCGCTTCGCCTAGAAGCAAGGCGATTGCCGCGCTGTGTTATTTGTGCAATACACATGCGCATGGAAGGGTTCAGGAATGACGATGACTGCTGAGCGCACGGCCAGTGTTGACTTTGCCGCCGCCCGCCGCGCGATGATTGACAGCCAGCTGCGCCCAAGCGGCGTTACTGAAGCCGGTGTTGTCGAAGCCATGGCACGGATCCCCCGCGAAGATTACGTGCCCACCGCAGCGCGCGGCCACGCTTATATCGACCGCGCGATTCCGCTAGGAGGTGGCCATTCTCTCCCCGCCCCGCTGTTTCATGGTCGGGCGCTGGTCGAAGCTGCTCCCACGGCTGCCGACAAGGTGCTCATCGTCAGCTGCGGCTCGAATTACCTGGCGGCCCTGGTCACGCCGCTCGTCGCCTCCGTCACGACGGTTTCGGCGGCCGATGCCGCTGCTGGCAAGACCCGCGGGAGCTACAGCCTGATCCTGGTCGATGGCGCAATCGAACAACTGCCTGATAACCTTGCCGCCCGCCTCGCCGACGCCGGTCGACTGGTAACGGGGCTGGTCGAACGCGGCGTGACCCGGCTGGCACTCGGTCGCAAGACCGCCGGCGCCGTGGCGCTGCTGCCGCTGGCCGAGATGGGTATCCCGGTGCTGGCTGAATTTGCCGCACCCAAGCGGTGGAGTTTCTAAGCATGGGCTTGAGGATGGGGAAGGGGCTGAGCCGTTCAATTCTGCTGGCCGGCGCGGCACTGGTTGCCCATCCTGCTTTGGCCGATGACCTGCGCGAGGCGCTGGTCATGGCTTACAACACCAACCCCTCGCTGCAGGCAGCCCGCGCCCAGCAGCGCGCGGTCGATGCCGGGGTGCCGATTGCCCGTTCGCAGGCTTTACCCTCACTCAGCGGATCGGCCACCCACACCGAATTCGTCAAGCGCTCCGCCAGCACCGTGGGCGGCCCGCTTAACGGACCCGAGCGGGCCTTTTCAGCGGATGTTAACGCCGGAATGCCGCTTTATGCTGGCGGCGCGATCCGCAATTCGATCAGCGCCGCCAAGGTCCGGGTTGAGGCGGGCCGTGCCGACTTGCGAGCGGCTGAAACAGACGTCTTTTCGCAGACCGTGGCATCCTACATGGACGTGATCCTTGGGCAGGCCGTGGTCGAGCTCAGTCGCGGTCAGGTCGGCGTGCTGGAAGTCAACCTCCAGGCCACGCGGGACCGGTTCGAAATCGGCGACCTGACCCGCACCGACGTGGCCCAGTCGCAGGCGCGGCTCAGCCTTGCCAGGGGTCAGGCCCGTTCGGCCGAAGCCCAGCTGGTATCTGCGCGTGAGCGGTACATTGCCGTAGTCGGCAAGGAACCATCCAACCTGCAGCCCCCGCCACCGCTGCCAGGCCTTCCTGCCGATGTCGAAAGCGCAGTACAGGTGGCGCTCGATTCCAACCCGGATCTGCTTGCTGCGCGCCAGCGCAGCAAGGCGGCCGGCTATGACACTGCCGCCTCCAGCGCCGGGCGGCTGCCGCGTGTCAGTGTCTTCGCCGGGGCTGACTACATCGACTATTACAATACGCTGGGTGCCGGCTCGCCCGCGCTCAACCAGAATGGCACGACGGCCCAGGCCGGCGTGCGCGCCACGATCCCGCTGTTCCAGGGTGGCCTGCCCGCCGCGCAACGCCGCCAGGCCCAGGCCCGTGAGGGCGCGACCCTTGAGCAGGAAATCGCCATCGAACGCCAGGTCATTGCCGCGGTGCGAGGCACCTTTGCCTCGTGGCAGGCAAGCCGCGAGATCATTGCCTCATCGCAAAGCGCGGTCGATGCCGCCAAACTCAGCCTCGAAGGCGTAAGGGCCGAGAACACGGTAGGCAACCGCACGATTCTCGACATCCTCGACGCCGAGCAGGAACTGCTCAATGCCCAGGTGCAACTCGTCACCGCGCAGCGCAATTCCTATGTCGCCGGGTTCAACCTGCTGGCTGCCATGGGCAAGGCCGAAGCGCGCGACCTGGGCCTTGACGGCGGCACCCTTTATGATCCTGTCGCCAATTATGAGCGCACCGCTGGCGACATCTGGGACTGGTCGAGCGACCCTGCGCCCAAGCCGCGGAGCACGCGCACCGTTGACACCAAGGCGCAGGACGGGTCAGTAGCACCCAAGTGATTCAGTCCCGATTGGGGACAGTCTTGGGGGTAAGGCCATGCGTCAGGTCGGTGAACCTTCGGTCGAGGAGATCCTCGATTCGATCAAGAAGGTGATCGCGCGCGACAATCGCGCCGGTGCCGCAGTCGAACGCAAGGAGCGCGAACAGCGCGGAATCCGCCCCGCTCCGGCCGCAGAGGAAGCAGCCGAAGACGACGTGTTTGAACTGGATGAAGCTGCAGAGCTGGTCGAGGAAACCGCCTCGGACGAGCCACTGCTGCCCGAGGAGCGCACCACCTCGATGCGCGAATCACTGGCCGCCCTGGCCATGCTGGCCGAACCGGGTGTACCGCCGCAGATCGTCCGCTCAGGCGAAACTTCGCTGGAAGGACTGACGCGTGAATTGTTGCGTCCGGCGCTGGCTGAATGGCTCGACAAGAACCTTCCACCGCTGGTCGAACGGATGATCGCAGCGGAAATCGCGCGGATCGTCGGCAAGAAGGGCTGAGCCCTGAGCGATTCCGCCGCATCCGGAAACCGGACAGAACTGGAGTTGGCCGAACGCACGCTGGAGCGGCTCGGCGGCCATGCCACGCGCTGGCAAATTTTCCTGTGTGCCGATCCGGAAGAGCCCAAGTGCTGCGACCGCATTGGCGGTCAGGAAGCTTGGAAATTCCTCAAGAAGCGCCTGGGCGAGCTCGGACTTGGCGGCCATACCGGTGTGCTCCGCAACAAGGTCGGTTGCCTGCGGGTCTGCGCGATGGGGCCGGTCGCGGTGGTCTGGCCCGGGCCGACCTGGTACCATTCGTGCACACCGGCCGTGCTTGAGAGGATTATCCAGGAACACTTGATTGGCGGTGTTCCGGTTGAAGATTACCAGCTGAAACCGCCGGCAGGTGCCAATTCGGCCTAGTCGCGCTCGTCCACCGACTCGTCGTGCCCGGTTCCGCTCGACAGGAACAGCAGGCCCATCAATGCCACGATCATCATGATGGTTGCCGCAATCCCCAGCACGGTGGCGATGTAGAGGTGAATCGAGGGCAGACCGAAATCGAGCGCCAGCCAGACTATCACCCCGACCGAGATCACCAGCGTCACCCAGCCCCAGTTCTTGAGGAGCTGGCGATACCGCGCCCAGGCATGCGCGGCGGTTTCGGGATTCTCGAGCGGTGACGGCATAGATGCGCATTGCGCCTCCTGCCGGACCCGCGCAAGGGTCTGCGTCGCAGCTTACGCTTTTTGCCAGACTCGCCAAGCCCGCTGCTTCATGGCATCATCCTCGGATAGGCTGTTGGAGGATAGCCATGACCATTGCCCGCCTTATCGGGGGCCGCAGCGGCCCGATCGTCTCCATCGAAGCGACGGCCACGGTGCGCGAAGCTGTTGCGCTGCTGGCCGAGAAGCGGATCGGG
>JBIIDJ010000060.1:0-14935 GCA_044238415.1 Novosphingobium sp. | reverse complement strand
CCGCGGGCTGATGAAGGGCCAGGTCTTCGAAAAGGTCGGCGTCAACGTTTCGACCGTGCACGGCCGGTTCGCGCCGCAGTTTGCCGGTTCGATCAACGGAGCGAGCGAGGATAACCCGGGCTTTACCGCCACGGGCATCAGCCTGGTTGCGCACATGGCCAACCCGCACGTCCCGGCGGTGCACATGAACACCCGCTTCCTCACCACGACCAAGGCCTGGTTCGGCGGCGGCGGCGATCTCAATCCGCCGCTACCCTATGACGAGGATACGGCAGACTTTCACGGCGCTTTCCGGGCCGCCTGCGATGCCCATGATCCAGAGTACTATCCCCGGTTCAAGGCCTGGGCGGATGAGTACTTCTTCATCCCCCACCGCAATGTCCATCGCGGGGTGGGCGGCATTTTTTACGATCATCTGGAATGCCCCGACGATGTCGGGTTCGAAGCCAATTTCGCGTTCACCCGCGATGTCGGTGAAGCCTTCCTCAGCGTTTTCCCCCGCCTCGTGCGTCGGCGGATGAACACGGCTTTCACCGCGGCGGACAAGCGCCAGCAGCTCGAATGGCGCGGGCGCTATGCCGAATTCAACCTGGTCTATGACCGCGGCACGCTGTTCGGCCTGAAGACCGGCGGCAATATCGACGCGATCCTGATGAGCCTCCCGCCGGAGGCGACGTGGAGCTGAGTCCTTCAGCACTGGCTGATACGCGGAATGGTAATGGCGCGATCGGCAATTGAAATCCTTCGGGATTTAAGCTTCAATCAGTCCCGTGATCTTGCCCGACCAGCCTACTCACAAGCCGCTCAGGCTGTTAGCAACCGGCCTGGTTATCGACGGGCCGAATGAAGGCACGACCTTCCCGTCAGCCGGTGGAAATTCGGCCGATCCGCGGGTACAGGCCACCTACTGGCGCTGTGTTGTGACGCTGTTCGCCAGCGCGCGCATCACCAATCCAGACTTGCGCCGCGTCTTGTTTTGCAATGCTGCGCCGCCAGTGGTTGATGGGATCGACATTGCCGAAGTCTTGGCACGCTACGATGTGGAGCAGCATCGAGTGCCGTTAACCGCCAGGCTGACACCGTCACGCACGGCCGCCTGGGGCAATGTCCTCTACTTCCTTGATATCTTCGCAGAACTATCACGACAGGATGCCGATCTCAGTGTCGCGCTGGTCGATTGCGATGTCCTGACCACAGCCCCGCTTGATCGGCTGTTCGATCGCATCGAGCAATCATCGTTTGTGGGTTACCGCATCGCATCGGGTGAGGACGACGATATCAACGGCATGACCCGGCGTGACATGGCCCAGGTGGCAAGTGAGATGGCAGGTCGCCCGATTGCTGCGGTTGATCACTTCGGCGGAGAATTGCTCGGCACGACCATGGCCAACTGGCAGCGCCACGGGCAGTTGTTCCGGGCGCTTTTCGAACAATGCTCCAGCGGTTCAGGGCCGGGCGCCAACATCCTGACCGAAGAGCACATCTATTCGATAGCGCTTGCGCTGGTCGATGCCGGGGTCGTTGATGGCAACGACGTGATCAAGCGGCTCTGGACCAACTTTCGCTACAATACGGTTGCAGCGGGCGATGAAGCCCTACCGCTGTGGCATCTCCCGGCCGAGAAGCGTTATGGCCTGGCCGACCTTTTCCGATGGCTTGCTGCGCGCGGCTTTCCGACCGATATGCCGCCGGACCAGTTGCGCATGCAGGCAATGCTATGCTGCGGCATCCCGCAAAAATCGGCGGGCAAGCTGTTGTACGACGGTGTCCGACAGATTGTTCACAAGCTGGATTCCCGCCGCCGGCGTCCCGGGCGATAGTAGGCCACCTGCGATCGACGGACCGGGGAAATCAGAATCCCCCTTGCCCTTTGCCCTGCTGTCCGCCCATCTAAGCGGCAATGCTGCGCCAGTATGAACTTGTCGAGCGGGTGCTCGCCTATGACCCGGACGCCGATGAGGCGATGCTCAACCGGGCCTATGTCTATACCGTGCAGAAACACGGCACGCAGAAGCGTGCCAGTGGCGATCCCTATTTCAGCCACCCGGTCGAAGTCGCCGGGCTGATGACCGAGCTCAAGCTCGATCAGGAAACCATCGTCACGGCCCTCTTGCACGACACGGTTGAAGATACCCTGGCCACGATCGATGAGGTCGAGCGGCTGTTCGGACCCGAAGTGGGCCGGCTGGTCGACGGGGTTACCAAGCTTTCTAAGATCGAGGCGATGGGCGAGAACGAGCGCGCCGCCGAAAACCTGCGCAAGTTCCTGCTGGCGATGAGCGAGGACATTCGCGTGCTGCTGGTCAAACTGGCTGACCGGCTGCACAACATGCGCACGCTGCATTTCATCAAGAACCCGGACAAGCGCCGCCGGATCGCGCGCGAGACGATGGATATCTATGCCCCCCTGGCCGAGCGGGTGGGCATGTACGAATATATGCGCGAGATGCAGCTGCTGGCCTTCGAGCAGCTCGAGCCCGAAGCCTATGCCACGATCACCGGGCGGCTGGCCCAAATCCGCGAGACCGATGGGGGCCAGGTCGATGCCATTGCCTTCGCCATCAAGCAGGCCCTGGCCGAGGCCGGACTGAAGGTGGAAGTCTCGGGCCGGGAAAAGCACCCCTATTCGATCTGGAAGAAGATGGCCGAACGGCACGTCTCGTTCGAACAGATCACCGATATCATGGCCTTCCGGGTGCTGACTGGCTCTGCCGGGGACTGTTACCGGGCGCTTGGCGTGCTTCACACCACCTGGCAGATGATCCCGGGGCGGTTCAAGGATTATATCTCGACGCCAAAGTCGAACGGCTACCGTTCGCTCCATACCAGTCTGATCTACGAAAATTCGATGCGGATGGAAGTGCAGATCCGCACCCACGAAATGCACCGTACCAACGAGTTCGGGCTCTCCGCGCACTGGGCCTACAAGCAGGGTGACAAGCCCGATGGGCAGGTCGGCTGGCTGCGCGACCTGATCGAGATTGTCGACGCCAGCCACGATGCCGAGGAACTGCTCGAGCATACCCGGATGGCGATCTACCAGGACCGGATCTTCGCCTTCACCCCCAAGGGCGCGCTGCACCAGCTGCCCAAGGGCTCAACCCCGGTCGATTTCGCCTATGCGGTCCACTCGGACCTCGGCAACTTTGCGGTTGGCGCCAAGATCAACGGTCGGCACATGCCGCTGCGCACCCCGCTCAATAACGGCGACGTGGTGGAGGTCATCAAGAGCCGTTCGGCCTCGCCGCAGCTGGCCTGGCTGGGCTTCGTCGTCACCGGCAAGGCGCGCGCCGCCATCCGCCGCGCCGTTCGGGCCAAGGAGCGCGCCGAAGTCGCCGCTATCGGCCGGAAGCTGTTTGACGAGATTGCCGAGCGGCTGCCCTCCAAGATCGGAAAGAAGGCGGTCAAGGACGCGGTCAAGCGGCTCGAACTGGCGGGCGAGGAAGAGCTGATGGTCGCGATCGGCACGGCCCGGATCGATGACCGGGCGGTGATGGAGGCGCTGCTGCCCGGCAGCACCAAGGACCTGCCCGATCCCGAACACTGGCCCAAGCAGGAGCGCGCCATCTCGATCCGCGGGCTGACTGCGGGCATGGCCTTCCACCTTGGCGAGTGTTGCCATCCGGTTCCCGGCGACCGGATCGTCGGCGTTAGGGTTCCGGGCAAGGGCGTGGAAGTCCACACCATCGATTGCCTTATGCTTGCCAGTGGGGTCGATGCCGACTGGCTCGACCTGTCCTGGGGCGAGCGGACTACCGGCGCGGTGGGCCGGATCCGCGTGGTGCTGCACAACCGCCCCGGCACCCTGGCCGAAGCGGCAGGCATCTTCGCGGCCAACCGCGCCAATATTGCCGCACTGGAAAACTCCAATCGCGACGAGCTGTTCAGCACCTATGATGTCGATCTTGACGTGACCGACCTGGCGCACCTCACCCGCATCGTCTCGGCGCTGCGGGCCAGCGATGCCGTGGCCGAGGCGGAGCGGCTCTAGCGGTTGCGGAGGCGCCCCCGCAGCAGAGCAAGAATCATAACTCCAGCACCACCGCCACTGTATCGCCTTCGCCGAGCCCTTCGGCCTTGCGGACGCTGGCCTTGACCGGCAGCAGCCAGCCCAGCTCCTTCGACGGGAAAAGCGATGTCCGGAAGGTGCTGTCACCGATCGTGGCGGTAACCTTGAGCGAGCCAAACCCGCCCAACGTACGCTCCATCCGCCGCATCAGCGCGGTGCCGGACAGCGCCTCGCCCGCTTCGCCATCAATCGTTAGGAAATGCCAGGAACCGCCGGAATTGCCGCTCCAGCGCCAGAGTGTGCCCGTGTGCGAAAGGCGTTCGGTCACTTCACCTGCCGGACCGGCACCGGGATGTTGCATACGTCGGCCCCGCCTGCCGGGCGAATGAAGAAGGCATCGCGGCGATTGGCGCGGGCATCGGCGTAGCGCGCGAAGCTCTCGCTTTCGGTCGAGAGGTATTCATAGGCCGGCAGGCCGCTGACCGCGCTGCCGATCCGCACCGAGACGATCCCAGTGCGTTCTTCCGCCGTCTCGTAGAACCCCAACGCCCCGGTACCGCGCGGCAGGCTGGACATGTGCTCGATCCCTTCGATCACCCGGCCGACCAGTGCGATGTTGCGATCGAGATGGCGCGGTGCATGGCCGATCACGGTATAGAGCTCGGCCCCGGTACCGGTGTTGGGCGGCATGTCACGCCCGACTCCGACCATGCCGTAGCAGTGGACGGGCCAGTATGTTGCGTCTTCTGTCTGCGCGGTTGCTTGGACATCGCCCGCAAATGGCCACCCGCCTAAGAAGCCAGTCGAATAGGGGTAACCCTCGATTCGGCTTCTCGGTCTTTCAGTGCCGGAACCGATTGCACTGAAGTATGGAACCCTATCGGCGATGCTCGATCCATCAGACATATGAATATCGACGGACGACCGCCCCAAAGTGTAATCCGCCTCCGGCACCACCGCCAAATCCTCCGGTAGCGGCTTCTTCTCGGTCGCGTCACCCCATTGCACGACATAATTGTCCTGCACCCGGTTTATGCTCAGGCCGTCCCAGAACCGCGCCGCCGCCAGCTTGCGGATATTGCTCACCCAGCCCTGGCTGAACGGCGCGGGCATCAGCTGGATCACCACCCGGCGGGGCTTGCCTTTGGCGTCGGGCGCGAGGTCCATCACCATGAGGTCCGACGGGGCAATCGCCGCCCAGTCCGCCTTGGGCGCAGCGTTGACGATCTCGGGCGGGGAGGGGACCGGCTTGTCCTGGCCCAGTAGCGGGGTGGCGGCGATGAGAGCAGCGAGCGGGATCAGGTGTTTGCGCATGGCGCAGACTTTGCCAGCAAATCGCCAGCCTGCAAGCGGTCAGTCCGCCGCGTCCTCCAGCGCCTCGATATCCGCATCGCTCAGCCCGAAGTGATGGCCCACCTCGTGGATCACCACGTGCGCGACCAGATGCTCCAGCGTTTCGTCCCCGCGCGCGATCCATTCGTCCAGGATCGGTGCCCGGAACAGGCGGATCCGGTCAGGCAGGGTGCCGCTCGGCGCCGAGTGCTTGTCACCCACAGGCACGCCTTCATAGATCCCGGTCAGCTCGAACGGATCCTCGATCTCAAGCAGCGCCAGCGTTTCGCCGTCGGCGAATTCCTCCACCTGCAGCACCACGCCAGCGAGGTGTGCGGCGAAGGGTTCGGGCAGGTCGGCCAGGGCGGCGCGGGCCAGCTGTTCGATCTCGGCGGCGGTCGGGGCAAGGCCAAAGGTGCGGTCCATGACCGATAAGATAGGAAGCCGGACACCTATTCGCCAATGCTTGCGCCCCTGCCCCGGCGCGGCTAGGGGCGAGCCTTCCAGTGCATGCGGAGCGGTGGCCGAGTGGTCGAAGGCGCTCGCCTGGAAAGTGAGTATACGTCAAAAGCGTATCGAGGGTTCGAATCCCTCCCGCTCCGCCAGCACCCTTCGCGGGGAATCCGATGCAGCACCATGATGTCCTGATTGTCGGCGGCGGCCACGGCGGGGCCCAGGCGGCCATCGCGCTGCGCACCCAGGGCTTTGCCGGTTCGATTGCGATTGTCGGGCGCGAGGATGAGCCGCCCTATGAGCGGCCCCCGCTGTCCAAGGAATACCTTGCGCAGGAAAAGCCGTTCGAGCGGCTCTACCTGCGCCCGCGCGAATACTGGGCCGACAAGCAGGTTGAACTGCTGCTGGGGCGTGAGGTGACCGCGGTCGATCCGGCCGCCCGCCAGGTGACCTGCGCCGATGGGTCGATCCTGTCCTATGGTGAGCTGATCTGGGCCACGGGCGGCGATCCGCGGCAGTTGTCATGCCCCGGGGCCGAACTGGCCGGCATCCACTATGTCCGCACCCGCGCCGATGTCGATGCGCTGATGGCCGAACTGCCGCAGGTCCGGACCGCAGTGGTGATCGGCGGCGGCTATATCGGGCTGGAGGCTGCGGCGGTCCTTTCCAAGCTCGGCAAGCAGGTGACCCTGCTCGAGGCCCTGCCGCGCGTGCTGGCGCGGGTGGCGGGCGAGGACCTCTCACGCTTTTACGAGGCCGAACACCGCGCGCATGGCGTTGACCTGCGCACCGGCATGGCGGTTGAAGGGATCGAGGGCGAGGGCCGGGTTTCCGGCGTCAAGCTGGCGGACGGCACGATCGTCCCGGCGGACGTGGTGATCGTCGGAATCGGCATCATCCCGTCGGTCGGCGTGTTGCTGAGCGCTGGCGCGGTGGGTGGCAATGGCGTCGATATCGATGCCCAGTGCCGCACCAGCCTGCCGCATGTCTTCGCTATCGGGGACTGCGCGGCCCATGCCAATGGCTTTGCCGACGGCGCGGTGATCCGCCTCGAATCGGTCCAGAACGCCAATGACCAGGCCACCGTGGCGGCCAAGGTGATCACCGGGCAGGACGCCAGCTATGGCGCGACGCCGTGGTTCTGGTCCAATCAGTACGATCTGAAGCTTCAGACCGTCGGCCTGTCGACTGGGCACGATGCCACGGTGCTGCGCGGCGATCCCGCTACGCGCAGCTTCACCGTGGTCTACCTGAAGCAGGGCCAGGTCATCGCGCTCGACTGCGTCAATTGCGCCAAGGATTATGCTCAGGGGCGCAAGCTGGTTGAACAGCGGGTTGCCGCCGATCCGGCAGCGCTGGCCGACCCCGCGGTGCCATTGAAGGAACTGGTCCCCGCCGGTTGATTTTCGCCGCCATCCGCTTAGGGACTTAATCAAACGATTAAGACGCGTGGAGTCGGCCTCATGGGAATGCTGGAAGGCAAGGTTGTCGCGGTAACCGGTGCGGGGCGCGGCGTGGGTCGCGAGATCGCGCTGCTCTGCGCCAAGCACGGTGCTGCCGTGGTGGTCAACGATCCCGGCGTCGGCGGCGGCGGCGAGGGCGGCGATGATGGCCCAGCGCAGGAAACGGCCAACGACATCATTGCTGCTGGCGGCAAGGCGTGGGCGAACCTCGCTTTCGTGAACGACCCGGCGGGGGCGACCTCGATCATCGAGGATGCCGTCCAGCGGTTCGGGCGGATCGATGCCGTGGTCAACAACGCCGGCATCCTGCGCGATACGATCTGGCACAAGATGAGCCATGAGGACTGGCGCGCGGTAATCGACGTCCATCTCAATGGCACCTTCAATGTCAGCAAGGCGGCAACGCCCTATTTTCGCGAGCAGCAGTCGGGCAGCTTCATTCACTTCACCTCGACCAGCGGCCTGATCGGCAACATTGGCCAGGCCAACTATTCGGCGGCCAAGCTCGGGATCGTTGGCCTGTCGCAGTCGATCGCGCTCGACATGGCCCGCGCCGGGGTGCGCTCCAACTGCATCGCGCCCTTCGCCTGGAGCCGGATGACCGCCTCGATTCCGGCCGAAACGCCCGAGCAGAAGCAGCGGGTCGAACGCATGAAATCGATGAGCGCGGACAAGATAGCGCCGCTGGTGGTCTACCTTGCCTCGGATGCCAGCCAGGAGGTGACCAACCAGATCTTCTCGGTCCGCAAGAACGAGATCGTGCTCTACAACAAGCCGCGCCCGATCCGCTCGATGACCAAGCTGGAAGGCTGGACGCCGGAATCGATCGCGGATGAGCTGATCCCGGCCTTCAAGCCCAGCTTCGCCCGCGCTGACGAGGTTTCGGCCCACGTCTTCCCTTACGACCCAATCTGATTTGGCCGATCCAAGGAACGAGCATCATGAACCCCGGCATGGACCCTGAGATCTTCGAGCAGTTCATCGAACAGCTGCGCCGCTATGTCCGCGAACGGCTGATCCCGGCCGAAGATGAAGTGATCGCCCAGGACCGCATTCCGGACGATATCCTGGCGGAAATGCGCGACATGGGGCTGTTCGGGATCACCATCCCCGAAGAGTTCGGCGGCGCCGGCATGAACATCAGCCAGTATATCGAGACGGTAAAGCAGCTGAGCTATGCCTCGCCGGCCTATCGCTCGACCATTTCGATCAACATCGGGATGACCGGGTCGGCGATCAAGAATTTCGGCACGGCGGAGCAGAAGGCCGAATGGCTGCCGCGCATCGCCAGCGGCGAGATCGCCTGCTTCGGCCTGACCGAACCGGGTTCGGGTTCGGACAGTGCGGCCATGCAGACCAGCGCCGTGCGCGATGGCAACGGCTACAAATTGAACGGCACCAAGCGCTACATCACCAACAGCCCCGCGGCGAAAATCGGCCTGATCATGGCCCGCACCAGCAAGGAGGCGCTGCCCAAGAACGCGCACGTCTCCTGCTTCATTGTCGATATGACCACGCCGGGGATCACCATCGGCAAGCCCGACAAGAAGATGGGCCAGTCCGGCGCGCATATCGCCGACGTGATCATGGAAGACGTCCATATCCCCGGTTCGGCGCTGGTCGGCGGGGAGGAGGGGCGCGGCTTCCAGATCGCGATGCAGAGCCTCGACAACGGGCGGCTCTCGGTTGCGGGGATGAGCGTCGGGATGGGGCGCCGCGCGCTCGATACCGCGATCCGCTATGCCACCGAGCGCAAGGCCTTTGGCGAACCGATCGCCAATTTCCAGCTGATCCAGGCCATGCTGGCCGATAGCGAGGCGGAACTCTATGCCGCCGAATGCATGATTGCCGATGCCTGTGCGCGGGCTGACCGGGGCGAGAACATCCAGCGCAAGGCCGCGGCTGCCAAGCTGTTCGCGTCCGAAACCTGCGGCCGCGTGGTGGACCGCTGCGTCCAGGTCTATGGCGGCGCAGGCTACTTGGCGGAATATCCGGCCGAGCGCTTCTTCCGCGATGCCCGCATCCTGCGCATCTACGAAGGCACCAGCCAGATCATGCAGCTGCAAATCGCCAAGCACCTGCTGCGCGAGTTCGCCAGCGAAGGCTCGGTCTGGTAAGCCATGTACCAGCTGCTCACCGGCCTTTCGATCGTCGAGGTTTCGTCATTCGTGGCTTCGCCCACGGCCGGTCTATACTGCGCTCAGATGGGCGCGGAGGTCATCCGGATTGACCACAAGGCCGGCGGGCTCGATTACAAGCGCTACATGATGACCCGTGAAGGCCGCTCGCTCTCGTGGGAAAACCTCAACCGTGCCAAGAAGAGCGTCGCGCTTGACCTCCAGACGGCCGAAGGGCGCGAGCTGGCAGTGCAGCTGGCACAAAAGACCGGGCAGCTGATCACCAATTTACCGCTCGACAGCTTCATGGCCCATGACAGGATTGCGGCCGGACGGCCGGACCTGGTCTCGGTGCGGATCATGGGTTGGCACGATGGACGCCAGGCGATGGATTTCACCGTCAATGCGGCCTCGGGCTATCCGCTGATGAACGGGCCGGAAGAGTGGGACCCGGCAACGGCCCCGCCGGTCAACCAGATCCTGCCGGCCTGGGATTTCATCACCGGGGCCTATTGCGCCTTTGCTCTGCTGGCGGGCCTGCGCCACCGCGATGCGACTGGCGAGGGCAGCGAACTGCGCGTGCCGCTGGGCGATGTCGCGATCGGCACGGCCTTCAATGCCGGGGCGGCGGCGGAAATGCTCTATCGCGGCGCGGACCGCGAGCGGATCGGCAATGCCATCTGGGGCGCCTTTGGCCGCGATTTCGTCAGCCGCGATGGCAAGCGCTTCATGGTCGCCGCGCTCACCCCCAAGCAATGGAAGGCGACGGTCGAAGCCTTTGGGCTGGCCGATGCGGTCGCCGCGCTGGAAGCGGAGCTGGGCGTCAGCTTCCTGGCCAGCGATCACGAACGCTTCGTTCACCGCCACCGCCTGTTCGACCTGTTCCAGCAGGCGGCGCAGCAAGTGGACTATGCCGACCTGGCCGAGCGCCTGACCCGCGCCGGGGCGACGTTCGAGCATTATCGCACCATGCACGAGATGGCGCGCGATCCCGAGCTCGTTACCAACAATCCGCTGTTCGGGCCTTCGCCCGCCAACCCCAGCGGGTTCGAATATCCCGCCACCCGCAGCTTCGCCAATATCCCGGACCG
The DNA here is from genome assembly GCA_044238415.1 of Novosphingobium sp. Lineage (GTDB taxonomy): Bacteria > Pseudomonadota > Alphaproteobacteria > Sphingomonadales > Sphingomonadaceae > Novosphingobium. The sequence continues at coordinate 4,470 of JBIIDJ010000060.1, read as the reverse complement.
CGAGGCCGGCGATCCCAAGGCTGCGCCCTACCTCGGCGAGCATAGCGAGGAAGTGCTGGCCGAACGGCTCGGGTTTTCCTCGGGCCAGATCGCCGCGCTGATCGATCGCGGCGTGGTTGCCACCAGCGACCGCGACCGGGACTGAGGCAATGGGGCGGGACCTGTCCTACTTGGCAAGCAAATGGCATGGTGCCGCCATGCCGCGATCCTGCCCCAACCTGCTGAACCGTGCCCTGGCCGGGCCTTTGCACCTGGCCGGTTTTTCCGCGCCTGAACAGTGGTCCAGGCGGTCCAAGTGCCCCTAACGAGAGACGAACCGATGCCCCAACCCAGCCCCCAAACAACCTTGCGTCGCGCCGCCATCGTCGCCCCGATCCGCACCGCTGTCGGCAAGTTCGGCGGGTCGCTCGCCCCGCTGACCGCCGGGCAGCTGGGCGCTACGATCCTGAAGGCGCTGATGGAGCGCACGAAGATCGATCCGGCCCGGGTCGACGACGTGATCTTTGCGCAAGGCTATGGCAATGGCGAAGCGCCCTGCATTTCACACTGGTCGTGGCTGCTGGCTGGCCTGCCCGAGGCAGTGCCCGGCTACCAGCTCGACCGGCGCTGCGGCTCGGGCCTTCAGGCGATCGTCAACGCCGCGATGATGGTGCAGACCGGGGTTTCAGACGTGGTCGTGGCTGGCGGCTGTGAGTCCATGTCCAATGTCGAGCATTACACCACCGAACTGCGTCAGGGCGTGCGCGCCGGCAACCTGACGCTGCATGACCGGCTGACCCGCGGCCGGGTGATGAGCCAGCCGATCGAACGCTATGGCGTGATCTCTGGCATGATCGAAACGGCCGAGAACCTCGCCAAGGACTGGAACATCAGCCGCGAGGCCTGCGATGCCTATGCCGCGCGCAGCCACCAGCGCGCTGCCGCCGCTTGGGCGGGCGGCCTGTTCGCCGACGAATTGGTCCCAGTCGAAATCCCTCAGAAAAAGGGCGATCCGATCGTTTTCGCGCACGACGAAGGCTATCGCGCCGATGCCAGCATGGAGACACTGGGCAAGCTGCGGCCAATCGAAGGCGGCGTGGTCACCGCCGGCAATGCCAGCCAGCAGAACGATGCAGCCGCGGCCTGCCTTGTCGTGGCCGAGGATAAGCTGGAAGAGCTGGGCCTCGAACCGATCGCCTTCTTCCACTCCTGGGCTGCGGCGGGCTGTGACCCGGCCCGCATGGGCTTCGGCCCGGTCCCGGCGACCGAGCGCCTGTTCGCGAAGAATGGCCTGTCGTGGAATGACATCGGCCTGATCGAGCTGAACGAAGCCTTTGCGCCGCAGGTGTTGGCCTGCCTTAAGGGTTGGGGCTGGGCAGACGATGACAGCCGGCATGACCTGCTCAACGTCAACGGCTCGGGCATTTCGCTGGGTCACCCGATCGGCGCCACCGGCGGCCGTATCCTCGCCAACCTGACCCGCGAGATGCAGCGCCGCGATGTCAGGTACGGGCTGGAGACCATGTGCGTCGGCGGCGGCCAGGGCATCGCGGCCGTCTTCGAAAAGGCCTGAGGTTCGCTTGTTCGACATTGCCCTCGACAAGGTGCTGGGCGCGGCCCGCGGCTATTGTGACCTCGCCCGCGCCGCGACGGCGGCAATCGATCCGACCGACCAGCGCGCGCATCATGGTTTTGCCTGGATCGCCACCAGCGTCGCGGCGCTGGAAGCCATGGCGGGCTGGCTCGCGGCCAATGACGGCGGGACCGAGCTGGACCGGCAGGTCGCCTTGCTTGGCTTTGCCGAAACGATTGGCCAGCTGACCGGCGGGCTGCCGATGGGCCAGAATGAGCTGCTGCGCCCGGCTGATCTGGGTCTGGGTCATGCCGCGCGCGACCTGGCGCGGGCCTGCGCCGACCTGGCCGACGGCGATCTGGCCAGTGTCCGCAAGGCCGTCGCTCTGGCGCTGGCCGATGGCCAATGGCCGAGCGAAGGGCTGCACGATGTCGAGCTCGACACCATTCGGGAACAGTTCCGCCGGTTCACCGAAGCCGAGGTCCTGCCCCACGCGCACAAGTGGCACCTGGCGAACGACCTGATCCCCGATGCGACCGTTCAGGCGATGGCCGACCTTGGCACGTTCGGGGCGACGATTCCGGCGGAATTTGGAGGGCTGGGTCTCTCCAAGCTGGTAATGTGCCTGATCACCGAGGAACTGTCGCGTGGCTGGATCGGGGCGGGCTCGCTTGGCACTCGCAGCGAGATCGCCGGTGAGCTGATCGCGCTGGCCGGCACGCCAGGGCAGCAGGAACACTGGCTGCCCAAGATCGCCAGCGGCGAAGTCTTGCCGACCGCCGTGTTCACCGAACCCGATACCGGATCGGACCTCGGCTCGCTCCAGACGCGGGCCCGGTTTGATCGAGGCGAATGGGTGATCGACGGGGCCAAGACCTGGATCACCCATGCCAGCCGCTCGGACCTGATGACCTTGCTGTGCCGGACGCTGCCGGATTCCAAGGGCTATGCTGGTCTCTCGATGCTGCTGGTGCCCAAGCCGCGCGGGACGGATGGCGATCCCTTCCCGGCGGAGGGGATGAGCGGCAGCGAGATCGAGGTACTCGGCTATCGCGGGATGCGCGAATATGCGCTCCAGTTCGATGGCATGACGGCACCCGGCGATGCCCTGCTCGGCGGTGAGCAGGGTCAGGGCTTCAAGCAGCTGATGCGGACTTTCGAGGCGGCGCGAATCCAGACCGCCGCCCGCGCCGTGGGCGTGGCCAAGCGCGCGCTGGAACTGGGGCTGAGCTATGCGCTGGCGCGCAAGCAGTTCGGCAAGGCGCTGCTCCACTTCCCGCGCGTGGCTGACAAGCTGGCGATGAGCCTGGCCGATTTCGTCCTCTCGCGCGAGCTCACTTATGCCGCCGCGCGGGCCAAGGATACCGGCAAGCGCTGCGATATCGAGGCCGGCATGGCCAAGCTGCTGGCGGCCCGCGCTGCCTGGGCCAATGCCGATGCCAGTCTGCAGATCCACGGCGGCAACGGCTATGCCCTGGAATACGAGATCAGCCGGGTGCTGTGCGATGCCCGTATCCTCAACATCTTCGAAGGCGCGGCCGAGATCCAGGCACAGGTGATCGCGCGCGGGCTGCTGGAAGGGCGCAACTGATGAGCGAATGGCAAGCCTGGATTGGCCGGGAAGAACACCGCTCGGACCATGCCGACCCGGGCCTGTTCACCCGCTGGTGCGCGACGCTGGACCGCGCCGCACCGGGTGATGGGAGCGTGCCGCAGGGGTTCCACTGGTGCCTCTGCACGCCCGATGCGGCGACCGCGCAACTTGGTCCGGACGGCCATCCGCGCCGCGATGACAGCCCCGACAGTTTCTTGCCGCCAGTCCCCTTGCCGCGCCGGATGTGGGCTTCAAGCAGGGTCGAATTCCTCGCTCCGCTCAAGGTCGGCGAAGCGGTCAGGCGCACTTCGCGGGTTGCTTCGGTGACCGAGAAATCGGGGGGGAGTGGCAGGCTGGTCTTTGTCGATGTGGCGCATGAGACCCATGGGCCGGGCTGCCTCGCCGTGCGTGAGGTCCAGTCGCTGGTCTATCGCGAGCCCGCCGCGCCCGGCACGCCGCCCGTCCCGCCGCCGCTGGGCGACAGCCGTTTCGATCCCTCTGGTTGGGACCAGCACCACGTGATCGAACCCGGCGCGCCGCTGCTGTTCCGCTTTTCGGCGCTAACCTTCAACAGCCACCGCATCCATTATGATGCCCCCTACGCCACCGGCGAGGAAGGCTATCGCGGACTGGTGGTCCATGGGCCGCTGACCGCAACGCTGTTGCTCGATCTGGCGCAGCGGAGCCTAGGGGACAATGCGCTGAAGGCCTTTGCGTTCCGCGGGATGAGCCCGGCGGTGGCCGATGAACCGCTCCATCTCGTCCTGCGCGGGTCGGGCGAGGCGATCGAGCTGGGGGCCTTTGCCGCCGATGGTCGCCAGGTCATGTCAGGCAGCGCCAGCGCTTAAACTTTTGGTAAGCGCGTTGGCGGATAATGCCGCCCATGGCCAAAGCCCTCGCCTTTGCTGCTGCCCATTCGCGCGATCTGCTGCGCGGCTCGATGGTCTGCGGCTGCGCGCTCGCGCTCATCCTGGCCGGTTAGGGGTGCATCAGCCGCCACAGCGCGGCCAGCGCCGATAGCCCTAGCACGACGCCGACAAAGGTTCGCCAGACCGCATCGCTGACCTTGCCAAAGGCCTTGTCGCCTAGCCAGTTGCCGATCAGAACGGCGGGAAACAGCAGTCCGGCCAGCAGCAGCTCGCGCCAAGTCGCGACCCTTAGCGCTATGGCCGAGCCCACCCCCGCAACCGAGGTGGCTAGAAAGATCGTCATCATCGAGGCCCGGGCCAGCTGCGGCGCGATCTGCCGCCGCAGGTAGAACGGCACCACCGGCACGCCGGGCATGCCGGCAAAGCCTGTCAGCACGCCGCAGGCAATCCCGGTG
>JBIIDJ010000143.1:0-4279 GCA_044238415.1 Novosphingobium sp. | reverse complement strand
AGGCTGTTGGAGGATAGCCATGACCATTGCCCGCCTTATCGGGGGCCGCAGCGGCCCGATCGTCTCCATCGAAGCGACGGCCACGGTGCGCGAAGCTGTTGCGCTGCTGGCCGAGAAGCGGATCGGGGCCCTGCCTGTGATGCAGGGTGGCGCGATCGCTGGAATCTTTTCCGAACGTGACGTGGTCTACCGGCTCGCGGCCAATGGTCCGGCGATGCTGGACGGCCCGGTCGGAGCAGTGATGACGGCCCCGGCAATCACCGTCGACCCGTCCACCGAGGTACTGGACGCGCTCGGACTTATGACCCGGCGGCGCATCCGCCACCTGCCAGTGGTGTCTGGCGGTGAAATGATCGGCTTCGTTTCAATCGGGGATCTGGTGAAATACCGGATCGAACGGATCGAGAGCGAGGCCGAGGCTATGCGATCCTACATCCAGAGCGCCTGACTCGCCCTTGCGGCCACGCCCGGCGCGGCCTACATCGCCAGACATGGACGCTCCGACCATGCATCTCAGCCCTGCCGCTGCCGCACGCGTGGCCTTCATTGCCGCCAAGCAGGGCAAACAACCCATGTTACGGCTGGCCGTGGAGGGGGGTGGTTGTTCTGGCTTCCAGTACCGGTTTGGTCTGGCCGAGGGCATCGAGGACGATGACCTGGTGGTGGAGACGGACGGGGTAAAACTGGTGGTTGACGCGATCAGTCTTGATCTGGTCGCCGGCAGCACGGTCGATTTTGTCGATTCCTTGGGCGGCTCGGCCTTCAAGGTTGAAAACCCGCAAGCCGCCGCGGGATGCGGTTGCGGCTCCAGCTTCGCGGTCTGATCAGGCTTCATGCGGATCGCCAGCTTCAATATCAACGGGATCAAGGCCCGCTTGCCGCGCCTACTTGAATGGCTGGAGGAAACGCGCCCGGCCGTTGCCTGCCTGCAGGAGATCAAAACCCAGGACGAGGGCTTTCCCGCCGCCGAGTTCGAGAAGCTGGGTTATCATGCCGTGTGGCACGGCCAGAAAGGCTTCAACGGGGTGGCCGTGCTGGCCGATGGCACCACGCCCAGGGTGGTCCAGCAAGGCCTGCCCGGCGATCCGGCCGACGAGCACGCCCGCTATCTTGAGGTTGAGGTGTTCGAGACCCGGGTGGTCAACATCTACCTGCCCAACGGCAATCCCCAGCCTGGACCCAAGTTCGATTACAAACTCGCCTGGATGGAACGGCTGCGCTGCCGGATGCGGGATATCATGGCCGAGGAAGTGCCGGCCGTGGTCCTGGGCGATTATAACGTGGTGCCGACCGATCGGGACATCTGGTCACCAGCGGCACTGGCAGACGATGCACTGATGCAGCCCGAATCGCGCGATGCCTATATGCGGCTGCTGGCCGATGGCTGGACCGATGCGCTGGCCACTCACAATCCCCGCGGTGGCGTCTGGACCTATTGGGATTACCAGGCGGGCGCCTGGCAGCGCGATCACGGCTTCCGCATCGACCATGCGCTGCTTTCGCCCGAGCTGGCTGACCGGTTGGTTGCCTGCGGGGTCGACAAGGCCCATCGCGGCCGCGAGAAGGCCAGCGATCACGCCCCGATCTGGGTGGAAATCGCTCCCGCCTGAACTCGGCCGTAAAAGGAAGGGGGCCGAAGCCCCCGTTCCCATGTCAGCGATAGAAGACGTGGTTGTCGATCCGAGCCATGCGCTTGAGGCGCCAGCCGGGAGAGACATAGGCCGCGTGGAAGAACAGGGCACCCTCAACCGGACTGGCCCAGGTGTTCTCATGGGCGATCTGGGCGATCGCCACGGCATTCTTCCAATGGCGCGACGCCTTGGGTATGGCCGGCATCGAATTGCCGCGCACGAACGAGAACTGCGACGGCTGGAAAACCACACCGCAATAGGTTTCCGGGAAACGACCTGATTTCGACCGGGCGACGATCACCCGGCCGACCGCCAACTGGCCGTCGAGCGTCTCGCCCTTCGATTCGAAGTAGATCGCACTGGCCAGGCACTGCAGCTCGCGCGAAAGCTCTTCGGGTTGGGGCTGCAAAGAAACCAGCTCTGACAGGCTCGCGGCGCGCGGCACGCTGTCTTCGGCAGCAAGCTCGCCAGCAACGTCTTCCTCGGCAGGAAGCGGCTGGACTACAGGCTGCGAAATGATCTGGAGGGTCGGTTCCGTGATGACTGCGGGAGCCTTGCTCTCCGCGGCAGCGCCCGAACCGGCAGCGCTGAACAGGACCATCATTGCACTGGCCGCAACAGCAATGGCGCTGACGCGGTTAAGCTTGGTAGAATTCAAAGTGCGGAGCATTCGTCCGTCTTATTGGGCGGTGGACGCGTCCGGCGCAGGATGGGTGAGGGCGTAAAAAACCTGAATTCCGTAAGCCCCCAGCCGGAAATCCTGCCGACTGTCCCCCGTCTGCGTGCTAGCGCGAAGGGCCGGGATGCCACTCGCACCGCCTGCGCACAAACAAAGGTGGCGGCCCTTTGTTTGTGCAGCGCAACAAAGTCAACCAGCTCAGTAGGCTAATCCGATAAGCCGTTCACCATTCGCGATATCCAGTTCAACTATCCACAAGTCCTGGTCCTGATCTGCACGGCGGGTCAGCCAATCCTCCAATTCCTGTTTATTTTCCGTATTTTGACTGCGGGTAAGTACCCATTTCCTGGCTCCGTCAGGCTGCGGCATACGCTCGAAAACCCGCGGGTTTTCGCCCCTTTCGGTCAGGATCAAAAGAATTGTACCGGCATCCTGTTCACCTTTGCGGATCACCGAGGCAAAGCCGCCTTCCGCTCCGGCACGACGAATCAATGCATTCACTTCAAGATGCGCAGGCAAGCGTGCCTCGTCCATATCAGTCGGCCATTTCGGCGGCGTAACCCGCCAGTCCCGACAGGGCGATTCGACTGCGCATGAATGTACCGGTGCCTCGGCCGATCTCGTCACCCTCGGCATCGACCAAGCGGCTTTCCGCAACGAGCACCCGTTTGCGACCAGACACCCAGCGCCCCTCGGCGATGACCCGTCCGGTGCGGACCGGCTTGGTAAAGTGCAGATTGAAGGCCGTTGTCAGTAGGAACCGGTCGGTAACCAGGGTATTCGCAGCATAGAAGGCCGCGTCGTCCAGCATCTTGAAATAGATCGTACCGTGGGCGGCGCCGGCTGCGTGAAAGCAGGATTCCTCAACCAGGAATTCGATCCGCGCAGACCCTTCGCCAGTGATAGTGAGAGCCGAATTGAACAGCTGGTTGACCGGGGCCGAGCCATAAAGGCTCTCGAGCGCGCGCCAATGCAGCTGCGCACCCGTGCCGGCTGCTTCAGGCGGCGTCGCGATCGATGACATTGGCAAGCAACGCATAAAGCGCTTCCGCACCCGGCGCATCGCTCAGCGCGGTGTGCATGGCCTCATCGCGCATCATCCGGCTGATCGCCGCCAGCGCGTGCAAATGCGCCGCACCTGCCGCCTCGGGCGAGAGTAGGCCGAACACGAGGTCAACCGGCATACCATCCGCAGCGTCGAACCCGACCGGCGCCTCCAGCCGCAGAAAAACTGCGACTGGCCGGGTCAGGCCCGGGAGGCGGGCATGGGGAATGGCCACGCCGCGACCGAACCCGGTGCTGCCTAGCCGCTCGCGCTCCTCGATCCGTTCGAGCACCAGCACGGGGTCAAGCCCATAGACGCCGGCGAATCGTTCGGTCAGCGCTTCGAGAATCGCTTGCTTGCTATCGACGCCTACAGTCGCAACGGCTTCGGGCAAAAGCGTGAAAAGTGCTGTCATGGCAGTGGGTTGATCCGAAAAGCGGTGTTCTGGCTAAGACCAAGGGGCAAGGGCGGCGGAAACATGGTCCGCAGCATCACCCCTCGCCCTCACCAAAGGTTGGCCGGCGCCATAGTCCTTTGATCAGGAAGGTTCAACCCATCCGATGGATCCGTCACCCCGGCGATAAACCATGTTATGCCTGCCGGTGGCTGCGTTCTTGAAGAGCAGCGCGTTGGTGTTCCTGAGATCGAGCATCATGACGGCATCAGAAACCGTCGCTTCCGGCACGTCTACCCGGGTCTCGGCGATCACCACCGGTGCATCGACCGTGATCTCTTCCTCTTCCGTATCCGGCTCGACGAACACGGTGTAAGCCGCTTCTTCGGCGCGCATCGCGTGGGCGGCGGCCTCGTGCCGGTCCTTGAGACGGCGCTTGTAGCGGCGCAATTGCTTGTCGATCTTTTCCGCCGCCTGATCGAACGCAACGTGGGCATCCTGAGCAATTCCGGCACCCTTGAGTACCAGCC
>JBIIDJ010000015.1:0-36789 GCA_044238415.1 Novosphingobium sp. | reverse complement strand
AGTGGATCGCCCCCCGTGCCTTCGATCACCAAGCCATCTTCGGTCTCGCGCACCGGCACCCCGGCGGCAGTGAGGGCGGTGGCCATCACTGTAATGCGGTCCGATTCCTTCACGCGAAGCTCCTCAAGGCCCGAGGTGACCGTGGTTCCTTCCGCCAGGGCAGCGGCCACGAACAAGGCCGGAAACTCGTCGATCATGCTCGGCGCAATGGCTGGATCGATTTCAATGCCCTTCAGGGCGGAATGCCTGACCAAGAGGTCAGCCACCGGCTCGCCGCCAACCTCGCGGCGGTTCACTTCCTCGATGCTGCCGCCCATCTGGCGCAGTACTTCGATAATCCCCGCGCGTGTGGGATTGAGGCCGACATTCTGGATCTTCAGTTCGCTGCCCGGCACTACCAGTGCGGCAACGATGAAGAAGGCGGCGGAAGAGGGATCGCCGGGAACCTCGATGGTCTGGGGCTTCAGCTCGGCCTCGCCGACCAGGCGAATCACTCGCGTGCCATTGGCTTCGATCTCGACCGAAAGGTCTGCCCCAAAGCCGCGCAGCATGCGTTCTGAGTGGTCGCGGGTCGGCACGGGCTCAATCACTGTGGTGATCCCCGGCGTGTTGAGACCAGCCAGCAGGACGGCGCTTTTCACCTGGGCGCTGGCCACCGGAAGGCGGTATTCGATCGGCACGGCGGGGAGGGCACCGCGCATGGTCAGCGGCAGGCGCCCCCCCTCGGAGGCATCGAATACGGCGCCCATCAGGCTGAGCGGATCGATCACCCGGCCCATCGGCCGCTTCGACAGGCTGGCATCGCCGATAAAGGTCGCGGTAAGCGGATGGCTGGCCACCAGCCCCATCAACAATCGCGTGGAAGTGCCGGAATTGCCCATGTCGAGCGGGGCCTGGGGCTGTAGTAGCGCGCCGACACCCACGCCGTGAACCGACCATTCGCCAGCTGCGATCCGCTCAACCGAAGCGCCCATGGCCCGCATCGCCGCTGCGGTGGAGAGTACGTCCTCACCCTCCAGCAGGCCGGTCACCCGGGTTTCGCCAACGGCCAGGGCGCCCAGCATGATCGAGCGGTGGCTAATCGACTTGTCCCCCGGAACCCGGATCGTGCCACGCAGGGGGCCGGTCGGCAGGAAGCGGCGCGGCGTGGGCTGGGCGGAATCGGCGTCAGACACTTTTGGGCTTTCCGAGGCGCTTGGGACAGCGGCGCTTTGACAGGCGCGCCGTGCTATGGCAAGGCGCGCGCCGCGCTGGAGCAGGCGTAGCTCCTCTCCAATACGTATGAAGAGTTTCCGCCGGTCGCCAAGGCAGCCGGCAGCACCTGAGGAATTGAAATGGTCAAGGCTGAATGGGGCGCCAAGCATGGCTGCCCGAAGTGCGGCACCCGCTTTTACGATCTGGGCAAGGATGACCCGGTGACCTGCATCGAATGCGGCTATGCCTGGCATCCCGATCCGGTGCTTAAGTCGAAGCAGCCGATTCCCTATGAAGAAGTTCAGAAGGAAAAGGTTGAAGTGGTCGAGGATGTCGACCTGGCCGATGCCGATCTGGACATCGACGAGGACGGCGATTCGCCCGATAATGACGTCGATCTGGGCGGTGACGATGACCTTGGCGTGGGCGTCGGCGACGACGACGGCGACGAGAATTAATCGACGCAAAAACGCTCTTGCCAAGAGCGGGAGCCGCCACTAGAGGGGCGGCCTCGCTCGCAAGCCGGGCGGGAAATGACGCATCCCCCAGGGTGTGTCGGATGATGGTCAAGGGGCCTTAGCTCAGCTGGGAGAGCGCCTGCATGGCATGCAGGAGGTCAGCGGTTCGATCCCGCTAGGCTCCACCATCGTTCGGAAGTTTGAGTATTTGAGCGGCAAGCTGGTCGGCGAGGTTTCGCCCACCGGCTTTTTTCGCGTTTCGAGGTTGATGAGCGAATGTTCGACAGTCTTTCAGACCGGCTAGGCAGCGTCTTTGACAAGCTGCGTGGGCGCGGTGCGCTGAACGAGGCAGATGTTCGCGAAGCCATGCGCGAAGTGCGCATCGCCCTGCTCGAGGCTGACGTTGCGCTTCCCGTTGTCCGTCGCTTTATCGATTCGGTTACCGAACAGGCAGTTGGCCAGTCGGTCCTGAAGTCGGTTACTCCGGGGCAGCAGGTCGTCAAGATCGTCAACGATGCCCTGGTCGAGATGCTCGGCGGCGATGACGTTCCCGGCCTCGATCTCAATGCCGCGCCGCCGGTTGTGATCATGATGGTCGGCCTGCAGGGCTCGGGCAAGACGACCACGACCGCCAAGCTCGCCAAGCTGCTTAAGGAAAAGCACGGCAAGAAGGCCATGATGGCCTCGCTGGACGTCAACCGTCCGGCTGCGCAGGACCAGCTCAAGGTGCTGGGTGAGCAGGTTGACGTTGCCACCCTGCCCATCATCCCCGGCCAGCAGCCGGTCGATATTGCCACGCGCGCGCTACAGGCGGCCAAGCTCCAGGCGATCGACGTGCTGCTGCTCGATACTGCCGGCCGGCTCCACGTCGACCAGCAGCTGATGGACGAAATGCAGGCGGTCGCTGCGATCTCGGCCCCCAAGGAAGTCCTGCTGGTGGTCGATTCGCTGACCGGCCAGGACGCGGTCAACGTTGCGCAGAGCTTTACCGCCCAGGTGCCGCTGACCGGCGTGGTGCTGACCCGCATGGACGGCGATGCCCGCGGCGGTGCGGCGCTGTCGATGCGCGCGGTCACCGGCAAGCCGATCAAGTTTGCCGGTACCGGCGAAAAGCTCGACGCCCTTGAGGCATTCCAGCCCAGCCGCGTGGCAGGCCGGATCCTTGGCATGGGTGATGTCGTCTCGATCGTCGAGCGCGCTGCCGCCGCGATCGAGGAGGAAGAGGCCGAGCGGATGGCCGCGCGGATGGCCAAGGGTCAGTTCGATATGAACGACCTGCGCCAGCAGCTGCGCCAGATGCAGAAGATGGGCGGCCTTGGCGCACTGGCCGGGATGCTGCCCGGCATGAAGAAGGCCAAGGCGGCAATGGACGCCAGCGGCATGGATGACCGGGTGCTGCTGCGGATGGATGCGATCATCGGTTCGATGACCCCCAAGGAACGCGCGCGCCCCGAACTGCTCAACGCCAAGCGCAAGATCCGCATCGCCAAGGGTTCCGGCATGCAGGTTCAGGACGTCAACAAGCTGCTCAAGATGCACCAGGAAATGGAGCGCGCGATGAAGCAGATCAAGAAGATGGGCGGGCTTAAGGGGCTGGGTGCGCTGTTCGGCAAGGGCGGTGGCGGCCTTGGCGGCGCTGGTGGCCTGCCGGGGCTTGGCGGTCCTGGTGGGGGCGGATTGCCCGGCCTGGGTGGCGGCGGACCGGATCTTTCCAAGTTTCTCAAAAAGTAAGTTTCAAGTCATTGATTGAAAGGTAGTTCACATGTCTGTTTCTCTGCGTTTGTCGCGTGGCGGTTCGAAGAAGCGCCCCTATTACAAGGTCGTCGTTGCCAACAGCCGCGCTCCGCGCGATGGCAAGTACCTGGAGCAGGTTGGCACCTACAACCCGCTGCTCGCCAAGGACGATGCCAACCGCGTGCGTCTGGTCGAAGACCGCGTCCGCTACTGGCTGGGCGTTGGCGCCCAGCCGACTGACCGCGTTGCTCGTATGCTCGACAAGGCTGGCATCAAGGAACGCGCTGCCACCAACAACCCTAAGAAGGGTGAACCTGGCCAGAAGGCCAAGGACCGCGCCGAAGAAAAGGCCGAGAAGGCTCGTGAGGCTGAAGAGGCCGCAGCTGCTGCCGCCGCTGCTCCGGTCGTGGAAGAAGTCGTTGAAGCGCCGGCTGCTGAAGAGGCTGCCGCTGAAGAAGTTGCCGCTGAAGAAGTTGCTGCTGAGGAAGCTCCGGCTGCCGAAGCTGGTGAAGAGCAGGCCGAAGGCTAATTGGTCTTGGCTGGGGACAAGCCTGTCACGCTTGCCGCCATTGCCGGTGCGCACGGGGTGACGGGCGAAGTCCGCCTCAAGCTGTTTGGTGAAGGCGTGGAATCGCTTAAGCGGTTCCGCGCCTTCAACGATTCTGCGCTGACGCTGTCCAAGCTGCGCGATGACGGCAAGGGCGGGGCCATCGCCCGCTTTGCCGAAGTGACGGATCGCAATGCAGCCGAGGCTTTGCGCGGCACCTTGCTGACTGTTCCGCGCTCAGCCCTGCCGCCGCTAGGCGAGGGCGAGTATTACCATGCCGATCTGATCGGTCTCGTCGCGATCTCAACCGATGGGGCTGAATTGGGTGACGTGATTGCGGTCGAAAACTTCGGCGCAGGCGATGTCATCGAAGTCCGGCGCCCGACTGGCAAGACGTTCATGGTGCCGATGCGTGCTGAGGCGGTACCCGAATGGAACGACAAGCGATTGATTATCTCCGCGGTCTTTGCCGACAACTAGCGCTTGCGCCATCGCGGCTGCCGTTTAGGGAGAGCCCATGACTACTGCACCTGATCGTCACGCCGCCGCTGCGCGCGAAGTTGTTGCTCACATTGCCGAACATCTCGAGGCTGACCTTTCGGTCCAGCTGTGGGATGGCAGTATCGTTCCGCTTGGTCCCAATGCGCGCGACGATATCCGGCTGGTGATTTCATCGCCCAAGGCGATCCGCCGTCTGCTGCTGAAGCCGGGCCTGATGACCGTGTTCGAGCTTTATGGCGCTGGTGAACTGGCGATCACCGGCGGTACTCCGCTGGAAGCGGTCAGGCGGTGGGACCACCTCAAGGCGCTGGCCCTGCCCAAGCGGGTCAACAAGTTGTTCCTCGCCAAGAAGGCACTGCCCTTCCTGCTTGGCGGTTCGGATGTATCGCTGGGATCGGCAGCCTGGGACAGCAATGTTGCGGCCAAGCCCGAATCCGGGCGCAGCGACATGGACCTGATCCAGTTCCATTACGATGTGTCGAACAAGTTCTACGGACTCTTCCTCGATCCCGAGATGGTCTATTCCTCGGCCTATTTCGAAACGCCCGAAACCAGCCTTGAAGAGGCGCAGATCGCCAAGCTCGACATGATCTGCAAGCGGCTGCGGTTGAAGCCCGGCGAAGAGCTGTTCGATCTGGGCGCTGGCTGGGGCGGGCTGATCTGCCACGCGGCCAAGCACTATGGCGTCAAGGCACTGGGCTGCACCCTTTCGCAACAGCAGTTCGATTTCACCACGGCCAAGATCAAGGCCATGGGTCTGGAAGACCGCGTGGAAATCCGCCTGGCCGACTACCGCAGTGTGCAGGATGTCGAGCGTTTTGACGCGATCGCCCAGATCGAGATGTTCGAACACCTCGGCATCGACAATCACGACCAGCATTTCGAGGATATGCGCCGCCTGCTCAAGCCGCGCGGGCGTTATCTGCACCAGGCCTCGGTGCGCCGCGCGCCGCTCGATCTGGAGAGCTTCCGCAAGCCGACCGCTTATCAGAAGGTGATCACCCGTTTCATCTTCCCGGGCGGCGAGCTCGACCATATTGGCATGACCGTGACCAATCTCGAACGTCACGGGTTCGAGGTTCACGATGTCGAAAACTGGCGCGAGCATTTCCAGCTGACACTCGAGCACTGGACAGCACGTTTGGCTGCCCATGAGGCTGAAGCGATTGCCGAGATCGGCGAAGCGCGGGTGCGGCTGTGGCTGCTTTACTTCTCGCTGTTCGCGATGGCGTTCGAACGCGGTACCACGCTGGTGTTCCAGACCCTGGCGTCCAAGCGCCGCGTTGGACCTTCGGGACTACCCTTTACCCGGCGTGATCTGTACGCCTGACGAGCTTTTCCAGTTCACGCGCGAACTGCTTCAGCTCGAAGTTCTGCGGATCGTCGTGAGCCTCCGGGATACCGGCATCCACCGTGTTGTGCTGGGCTGGGATCAACCAGGTTCCGGCGCGCGCGCTGGCATAGACATATAGCGCCGCGAGCATGCGGTACTGGTCCTTGGTGAAGCCCGGCTTGGGCGCATAGGTTCTTGCGCGGGTGGTCGCACCGGGCAGGAACCGGCGCGGCTGGACCGTTTCGATATGCACCATCCGGCCCCGCGCGCGCGGGCCGACAACGCGGCTCTCCAGCTTGGTTGCGCGCCAGCCTTCCTGGAAATCATGGCCGGCCCAGATCTGGCCCACCCGGTTGAGGAAGATGTGCGCCACCGGTGCCTTCGCGAAGGTGCCGTCCATATAGGGGGTGAAATCGTTGACCTTGAGGTCTTGGTTCAGCCGCTTGGGGAACGGTTCATTGGCGTAAAACGGGGTCGAGGTATCGTGGATCACGAAATAGAGCGCTGGCAGCCCTTCTTCGGTGCGTGAGATCGGCGCATCGGCCCATTGCTTTGCAAAGGTGCGGTAAGGCTCGGGAAAAGCTGCGATTGCCGCAGCCTTCTGGGCCGCGCTTGGTCCATCGTCCCGCTCCATCAGGGCGCGGATCACGGGTGGAAGCGGTTGGGGTTTCCGGACCGCCAGCATTTCGATCTTGCGCAACAGGCAGGTGGCTTGTTCCACCCGGCTGCCGGCAAAGGTCAGCGTCTCGCGGCTGAAGCGGCATTCGCCGATTTCTTCGGCCGGGGGCTGGACCTGGGCTTGGGCGGGAACCGCAAGCAGCAGCGGCAACAGGATCAGGCGTTTCATCCGGCCCAGTCTCCATTGCCAAGACCGCCGGCGCAAGAGTCCAATTGCACCGGGGCACCCAATCTGGGAAAGGCGGCGGCCATGACCTTCGCCGCCACCGTCTTGACGCTCTACCCGGAGATGTTCCCCGGGCCGCTCGGTGTCAGCCTGGCAGGGCGTGCGCGGGAGGAGGGGAAGTGGTCGCTGGAGACGGTGCAGATCCGCGATTTCGCGATCGACAAGCACCGGACGGTTGATGACACGCCAGCCGGCGGCGGGGCCGGAATGGTGCTGCGAGCCGACGTGCTGGCCGGCGCGATCGACCATGCCCGCGCGGCCCAGCCGGACGCCCCTGTCATCGCCATGACCCCGCGCGGCAAGCCGCTGACCCAGGCCCGCGTGCGCGAGCTGGCGGCAGGGCCAGGCGTCACGATCCTGTGTGGCCGGTTCGAGGGATTTGACGAGCGGATCTTTGCCGGACGCCAGGTTCAGGAAGTCTCGATCGGCGACATTGTGCTGTCCGGCGGCGAACCGGCGGCACTGATGCTGCTCGACGCTTGCATTCGCCTGCTTCCCGGCGTAATGGGCGCGCCTTCCAGTGGGTCCGAAGAGTCGTTCGAGAACGGTTTGTTGGAATATCCCCACTATACCCGGCCCGCTGAGTGGGAAGGGCGCACGATCCCTGAAGTGCTGCGATCGGGGGATCATGCGAAGATTGCGGCCTGGCGAAAGCATCAGGCCGAGATCGATACACGGTCACGCAGGCCGGATCTTTGGGAGCGTCATGAGGGCGCTCGGATCCAGTCTGCCTCTGGCGCGCGGCGTGAAAAGAAGGACTGAGGATCATGAACCTGATCCAGCAGATCGAGGCCGAGGAAATTGCCAAGGCCGCCAAGGATATTCCGGAGTTCCGCCCCGGTGACACCGTCCGCGTTGGCGTGAAGGTGATCGAAGGCGATCGCAGCCGCGTGCAGGCCTTTGAAGGCGTCTGCATCGCCCGTGCGAACAAGGGCATCGGCAGCAACTTCACCGTCCGCAAGATGAGCTTTGGTGAAGGCGTGGAGCGCGTATTCCCGCTTTATTCGCCGAACATCGACAGCATCACCGTCGTCCGCAAGGGCGTGGTGCGCCGGGCCAAGCTCTATTACCTGCGCGGCCGCACCGGTAAGCGCGCTCGCATCGCCGAGCGCCGCGACGTGCGGAGCGACGCCGAGTAAGGCCAGGATTCGCTCCAAGCCTCTGGCATCAGCCGCAAAGCTGTTTAGAGAAGGGCGTCCCGAGCGATCGGGGCGCCCTTTTCGCTGCGTGAGTTTGCCGTGTCATCACTTTCCCGCTTGCTTGCCGCCTGCGCCATCGCCGCGCTTGCCCCTGTCACTCCGATCTTAGCCCAGACCACCACGGAGAGCACCGTGCCTACCGCAGCCCAGCCGCTGACCATTGAACGGGTCTTTGCCAGCCCAAGCCTGTCCGGGGCTGTGCCGCGCGGGGTGAAGCTCTCCCCCGATGGTCGCTGGCTTACCCTGCTGCGCAATCGCCCGGATGACCGCGAGCGGTTTGACCTGTGGGGTTATGACCGCACCACCGGGCAGTGGACCATGCTGGTCGATTCGCTCAAGTTTGGCACCGGCCGCGAATTGTCTGAGGCCGAGAAGATGCAGCGTGAGCGCAAGCGGATCGGCGATCTCAAGGGGATCGTGACTTACGAATGGTCGGCAGATAGCCAGTCGATCCTGGTGCCGCTGGATGGCGATCTGTACCTGGCGCGGCTCGATGGCGCGGTGCAGCGCTTGTCCGACACCTCCGAGGACGAGCTTAATCCGGCGCTCAGCCCCAAGGGCGGCTATGTATCCTTCGTCCGCGGCCGTGGGCTGTGGACCGGAGCGCCTGGTGCTTCGGCCCAGCCGGTCACGCCGGCTGAACCCTCTGACACGGTGCATTGGGGCGAGGCAGAATTCGTCGCGCAGGAGGAAATGGATCGGCACACCGGTTACTGGTGGGCGCCGGATGATAGCCGAATTGCCGTGCAGCGTTTCGACGAAGCCAATGTAGCTGTTGTCACCCGGGCCGCCATCGGGGCGGAAGGGACGCGGACCTATGCCCAGCGCTACCCGCTGGCCGGGACCCCCAATGCCGAGGTCGCGCTTTATGTGCAGAAGCCCGATGGCAGCGAGCGGGTTGCGGTCGACCTGGGGCCAGACAAGGACATCTATCTGGCCCGGGTCGATTGGGCACCCGATGGCAAAACGCTCTATGTCCAGCGGCAGGACCGGGGCCAGACCCGGCTGGACATGCTGGCGGTCGATCCGGCCACCGGCAAGAGCCGGGTGCTGTTCACCGAGACCGCGGCTGAGGGGCACTGGACCGACCTCAGTTACGATTACCGCTTCCTGAAGGACGGGAGCCTGGTCTGGTGGTCCCAGCGCGACGGGTTCGGCCACCTGTGGCATTTCAAGCAGGGCAAGTGGCGGCAGCTCACCAAGGGCGAATGGGTCGTTACCGGGCTGGTCGGGGTGGACCAGGAAGCCGGGAAGGTCTTCTTCACTGGCACCAAGGACGATGTCCGGGCCCATCAGGTCTATGCGCTCGATCTTAAGGCACCGGGGAAAGTCGCCCGCCTGACCGATCCGGGCTTTCATCATAGCGCGGGCATGGACAAGTCCGGCAAGTCGCTGCTGATCACGCGCTCATCGACGGGTCAGCCGCCGCAGGTCTATCTGGCTGACCAGGCCGGCCAGCGGATCGCCTGGGTGGAAGAGAACAAGCTGGATGCCAGCCATCCCTATGCCCCCTTCCTCGCCAGCCATCGCCCGGTCGAATACGGCACGATCAAGGCCGCTGACGGGAGTGTGCTGCACTGGAACATGATCACCCCGCCGCTGGAGCCGGGCAAGCGCTATCCGGTGTTCTTCTCGCACTATAGCGGGCCGAGCACGCAGGAGGTTCTGAAGGCCTGGATGAACCCGCTGGCCCAGGCCGTGGTCGACAAGGGCTACATCTGGTTTGAAATCGACAATCGCGGATCGGACAATCGCGGCGTCGATTTCGCGAAGCAGCTCTATCGCGCCATGGGCGGGGTCGAAGTGGAAGACCAGCTGGCCGGTGCGCAGTTCCTCAAGACCTTGCCTTACGTCGATCCGGGCAAGATCGCGACCTATGGCTGGTCCTATGGCGGCTACATGACGCTCAAGATGCTCCAGGCCAACCCGGGGGTCTATGCCGCCGGGATCGCCGGCGCGCCGGTGACCAAGTGGGAACTCTACGATACCCACTATACCGAACGCTACATGGGCAACCCGGGGCCGGACATGAAGGGACCGGACGCAGCGGCCTATGACAAGGCCAATGCCATGGCCGATGCGACGAAGCTTAGCGATCCGCTGTTGCTGATCCACGGCATGGCGGACGACAACGTGGTGTTCGAACATTCATCGGCACTCATCTCCAAGATGCAGGCCAATGCCGTGCCGTTCGAGATGATGCTCTATCCCGGCTTTACCCACCGCGTGGGTGGGCCAAAGGTTGGCACGCACATGTGGGAGGCGATCTTCGCCTTCCTTGAGCGTAATGGAGTAAAGCCTTGAAATTCGGACGCGGCATCGGGCCAACTGGTTCGCCGGAGCAGGTTCAGGCGCAGCAACAGCAGCTCCGCGCCAACCCGGGGGACAGGATCGCACGGCACAACCTGGCCGTAGCCCTGCGTCGGATGGGCCAGCCCGAAGAGGCCCTGATCGAAGCGGAACGGCTGTGGAGCGAAGGGTTCCACCGGGCCGAAACCGCCGTTGTGCGCGGCAACCTGTTGGCTGACGCCGGTCGTTTTGACGATGCTATTTCCGCTTACCGCGATGCCGTGCGGATCAAGCCCGAACAGCTGGAGGCGCACCAGGTCTTGGCGAGCCTCCTCCCGCAACTGGGCCGGGCCGATGAAGCGCTGGACAGCCTGCGCGCCGGACTGGAAAGCGCGCCGGAATTCGGGCCGCTGTGGGCGATGGCGCTCGATACGGCGAAGTCGCATCACCAGTTCGGGCAATTGCTCGAATGGGCGCAGGCGGCTGGCCGGCAATGGCCTGATGATGCCGTGCTTGAAACATACCGCGCAACCGCACTCTCCGGCCTTGGTCAGGATCAGGAAGCGCTTGCCGTGCTGGACCGCATTATCGCGCGCGAACCGGGCTATGGCAGTGCCTTTACCACCAAGGCCCATGTGCTGCTGCGGCTGGGCGATCCCGCTGCGGCCGCCCTGGCCGCCGAGCGGGCCAGCCAGCTGGATCAGACCGACCAGGCGGCCTGGTCGCTGCTGGGCGTTGCGTGGCGCCTGCTTGATGATCCGCGCGAGCACTGGCTGTGCGATTACGACACCTTCGTCATGCCGATCGAGATCGGCACCGACCCAGACCTGCTTGAGGCATTGGGCCAGCGTCATGCCGTCTCGGCGCATCCCGCCGACCAATCGCTGCGGGGTGGCACCCAGACCCGCGGCAACCTGTTCGAAACGCTCGATCCAGTGATCCTGGCCTTGGCCTTTGCCCTGCGGGATGCGGCGGAAGAGCGAATCTCGCACTTGCCATTCGATCCGACCCATCCGTTCCTCAGCCGCAATACCGGTTCGCTCAGTTTCCCGACCTCTTGGTCGATCCGCCTCCGCAGCGAAGGATTCCATGTGAGCCACATTCACCCCGTTGGCTGGATGAGCAGCGCCTACTACGCGCACCTCCCGCCCGAGGTGCAGGCTGGTCAAGGGCAGGGGGCGCTGGCCTTTGGCGTGCCGGACAGCGCGCTGGGCCTGGATTTGCCGCCTCGCCGGGTGGTCCAGCCCAAGGAAGGGCAGCTGGTGTTGTTCCCATCCTATCTGTGGCACGGTACGACCCCGTTTGAGAGCGCCGAACCACGGATTACGGTCGCCTTTGACATGCTGCCGGTGGACAACGCCGCCGGGTAGGGCTAGCCGCAGCTTCCACGATTTTGGGAGTTTGGCATGGGTTACCGGGTGGTTGTTGTCGGCGCGACGGGCAATGTCGGGCGCGAAATGCTCAACGTGCTGGCCGAGCGCGAATTCCCGATCGAGGAACTGGCGGCCGTGGCCTCGTCCCGCTCGACCGGGGACGAGATCGAATTCGGTGAGACCGGGCGGATGCTCAAGGTCAGGAATATCGAGCACTTCGATTTCACCGGTTGGGATATCGCGCTGTTTTCCGCCGGGTCGGACGTTTCGAAAGTCTTTGCACCGAAGGCCGCTGCTGCCGGCTGCGTGGTGATCGACAATAGCAGCTTCTACCGGATGGATCCGGATGTGCCGCTGATCGTGCCCGAAGTGAACCCGGAGGCGATTGACGGCTACAAGGCCAAAATGATCATCGCCAACCCCAACTGCTCGACCGCGCAGATGGTCGTGGCGTTGAAGCCGCTCCACGATGCGGCCAAGATCAAACGCGCGGTGGTGGCAACCTACCAGTCGGTTTCCGGTGCCGGCAAGCAGGGCATGGATGAACTGTTCGAGCAAAGCCGCAACATCTTCGTCGGTGATGCCTCTGAGCCGGTCAAGTTCACCAAACAGATCGCCTTCAACGTGATCCCACACATCGACAGCTTTCTTGATGATGGTTCGACCAAGGAAGAATGGAAGATGGTGGTTGAGACCAAGAAGATCCTCGATCCGAAGATCAAGGTAACCGCCACCTGCGTGCGGGTACCGGTCTTCGTCGGCCATTCCGAAGCGATCAACCTGGAATTCGAGAACGAGATTTCGGCCGATGAAGCGCAGAAGCTGCTGCGTGAAGCGCCCGGCGTGATGCTCGTCGACAAGCGCGAGGACGGCGGATATGTCACCCCGGTCGAGTGCGTCGGCGATGGCGCCACCTTCGTTTCGCGGGTCCGCGAGGACTCAACTGTCGACAACGGCCTGTCACTGTGGTGCGTCTCGGATAACCTGCGCAAGGGTGCCGCGCTGAATGCCGTCCAGATCGCTGAACTGCTCGGGCGGCGACACCTCAAGAAAGGTTGAGGTTTGTCCGCGATCCCGGTTTCGCAGCGCTGGATGCTGGGCGCGGTCGCGCTTGGCATCCCGCTGAGCGCGTGGGGGGCGATCTATCCCACCAACACCTGGCTCCAGGTCGGACCGGTGGCTTTGCTGTTGCCGCTGGCGGTGCTGGCCCTGCGCCGTTACCCTATTGGCAACCGCTCGGCCGGGTGCATAACGGCCTTTGTCCTGCTGCACCTGTTTGCAGCGCGCTGGTCCTACAGCTTTGTCCCTTATGATGCCTGGCTGGGCGGGATCGACAGCACCCTGGGGTTCCAGCGCAACATGTTCGACCGGCTGGCCCATTTCCTGTTCGGCCTGCTGGCGATTGACCCGATGGTCGAACTCGGCACGCGTTATTGGCGGCTGACGCGGCGCATGGCGTTGGCCTTCGCGGTCCTGTTCGTCCTCGCCATGGGCGGGATCTATGAGATCTTCGAATGGACCCTGACGCTCACGCTAGCCCCCGCTGATGCCGGAGCCTACAATGGCGAGCAGGGCGACATGTTCGACGCGCAGAAGGACATGGCGCTGGCTGCGCTGGGCGCCTTGCTGGCTTTGCCCTTTGCCCAGCGCGCTTGGCCTGAAAGGACGCAATGATGGCCGAAGCCCCGGAACTGATCCCCTCCTTCGATGGCACCCCGCTGGCGCTGCACCGCCTGGGTGCGGGTCGTCCGGTGATCCTGCTGCACGGGTTGTTTTCCAGCGCGCAGATGAACTGGATGAACTGGGGGCAGGCCCAGTTGCTGGCCGATGCCGGGTTTGAATGCCTGATGCCGGACCTGCGCGCCCATGGCGAAAGCGGCAAGTCGCATGACCCTGCGGCCTATCCTGCCGATGTGCTGGCCCGTGATGCGATCGCGCTGATCGAAGCACTCGGCTTGACCGACTTTGACCTCTGCGGCTTTTCGCTGGGCGCACGCACGTCTGTCCGGGCGGTGATCCACGGCCTCAAGCCGCGCCGGCTGGTGCTGGGCGGCATGGGGCTGGAAGGGCTGGCCGGCTGGACCGGGCGCGGAGCCTTCTTCATCGATGCGATCGACCGGTTTGATGAGGTCAAGGTGGGGGATCCAGCCTTTCCGGCCGTATCCTTCATGAAGACCATGAAAGTCGATCGGGTCGCGGCCCGCCTGCTGCTCCAGACCTTCAGCGATACCGATCCGGCCGAGCTTGCCAAGCTGACCATGCCGACCCTCGTGGTGAACGGGGATCAGGATCGCGACAACGGTTCGCCCGACCTGCTGGCCGATGCCTTGCCCGATGCAACCTTGGTTACGGTGCCCGGCACACATATGAGCTGCGTGACTAAGCCTGACCTCGGTATTGCCATCCGCGATTTCCTGCTGGCCTGAACATCGTTTGCCGATCCGGGCTTGACCCTCGCAAAAGCCCCCGCCAGCGTGGCATTATCGGGCCTGCGCCCGCCGGGTTCGCGATAAAGGACATTGCCATGAAGAGGATCGTTTCGCTCGCCGCGCTGGCTACAGCGCTGGTTGCTTTCCCCGCACTTGCCCAATCCGAAGCGGCCAAGACGCCGCAACAGAAAGCGGATGAATTCGTGATCACCACCGAGGCCAAGCTGGCCAAGGCGGGCGTCGAGGCAGCACAGGCTGCGTGGGTCTATTCGACCTACATCAACCAGGATACCGAGGCGATGACGGCGCGCGCCGGGGCGAATTACAATTCGCTGGTCGTGAAGAGCGCGATCGAGGCGGCGGGCCATGCCAATACGCCGGGGCTGTCCGCAGACACTGCGCGCAAGCTCTCGCGGTTGCGCACGGCAATTGTCCTGCCAGCCCCCACGAAGCCCGGCGCGGCTGATGAAGTGGCGACTATCGCCGCGCGGCTTGAGGGGATCTATGGCAAGGGACAGGGCACGCTCCGGGGCCAGCCGATCAGCGGTAGTGATATCGAAGCCGAAATGGGTTCCAACCGCAATCCGGAGGAACTCAGGGAAATGTGGCTCAGCTGGCATGACAATGTCGGCAAGCCGATGAAGTCGGACTATGCCAAGCTGGTCGGTCTCGGCAACGAGGGTGCCAGAGAACTGGGCTATTCGGACATGGGCGCACTGTGGCGCTCCAATTATGACATGAGCCCGGAAGAGTTTGCGGCGCTGACCGAGAAGCTGTGGCTTGAAGTGAAGCCGCTGTACGACAGTCTGCACACCTATGTCCGCGGCAAGCTGAACGCCAAGTACGGCGACAAGGTCCAGGCGAAGACCGGGCCGATCCGCGCCGACCTGCTGGGCAATATGTGGGCGCAGGAATGGGGCAACATCTATGACCTGGTGGCCCCGCCGGGATCGGGCGATGTCGGGTTCGATGTCACCGAACTGCTCGCGGCCAAGGGCTATGATGACCAGAAGATGGTGAAGGCGGGCGAAGGCTTCTTCTCCTCGCTGGGTTTTGAACCCCTGCCCAAGACCTTCTGGGAGCGATCGCAGTTCGTGAAGCCGCGCGATCGCGAAGTGGTGTGCCACGCCTCGGCCTGGAACATCAACAATGTCGACGATCTGCGGATCAAGATGTGCATCAAGGTGAACGGCGATGATTTCGTCACGATCCACCACGAGCTGGGCCACAACTATTACCAGCGGGCCTATAACAAGCAGCCGTTCCTGTACCTTGATGGCGCCAACGATGGCTTCCACGAAGCGATCGGCGATGCCATCGCCCTGTCGATGACGCCGGAATACCTGGTCCAGATCGGGCTGCTGGATCGCGACAAGGTACCCAGCGCGGACAAGGATACCGGCCTGCTGCTGCGCCAGGCGATGGACAAGGTGGCCTTCCTGCCGTTCGGCCTGCTGGTTGACCGCTACCGCTGGCAGCTGTTCTCCGGCCAGACCACCGATGCGCAGCAATCGTGGACTGACCTGCGCCTCAAGTACCAGGGCATTGTCCCGCCGGGGCCGCGCGGCGCCGATGCCTTCGATGCCGGGGCCAAGTACCATATCCCCGGCATGGTGCCGTACACCCGCTACTTCCTTGCCCGCATCCTGCAATTCCAGTTCTATGAGGCCGCCTGCAAGCAGGCCGGCTGGAAGGGGCCGCTGCACCGCTGCTCGTTCTACGGCAACAAGGACGTGGGCAAGAACCTGAATGCCATGCTGGAAATGGGCGCATCCAAGCCTTGGCCCGATGCACTGCAGGCCTTTACCGGCAGCCGCGAGATGAGCGGCAAGGCGATGATGGCCTACTTCGCGCCGCTCAAGAAGTGGCTCGATCAGGAAAACAAGCAGATGAAGGCAAAGGCCGGGTGGTAAGTCCTAGTCCAGCGTGGCGAGCATGGCGCAGCGGCTGCCCTCGGGCAAGCCGTGAGCCTGCTCGTCAGCGAGAATGGCCGCGAGCGCAGGTGTGAGTTCTGCCGGCGCGAGCATGCGAAAGCCGCAACGGGCATAGAAGGGCGCATTCCACGGAACGTCGCGAAAGGTGGTCAGCGTGGCGGCAGCGAAGCCGCGCTGGCGGGCCGCATCTAGCGCCGCCTCGATCAGCGCGCGGCCCAAACCCCGGCCTTGTACGCGCTGATCAACCGAGAGCTCGCGGATGTGGAAATTGCCCGCGACCACAGTCGCCGCCAGGAACCCGGCGACTTCCCCGCCGTCGTGCGCCACCCACAGACAATTGCGCGACAAGAAGGCAGAGTGTTCCGCTTCCGCGATGACTTCGCCCTGTGCCAAATGCGCCAGTCCGGCCTGGTCGGCAAACAGCGCCGCCGCTGACCGTTCGATCGCCGGAAGCAGCGACAGGTCGGTGGGCTTTGCAGGGCGGACGCGGGCGTATTGCCTCAACGGAACGGCGGTTCCTTGAAGGCGCGCAGCTTGCGGCTGTGGAGCTTGTCCCCGGCGGCCCGTAGCAGGTCGCAGGCGGTGGTTCCGATCAGCAGGTGAGCGGCAATCGCTTCCTCGTAGAAGCGGTTGGCCTGACCGGGCAGCTTGATCTCGCCGTGGAGCGGCTTGTCCGAAACACAGAGCAAGGTTCCGTAGGGTACGCGGAAGCGATAGCCTTGGGCGGCAATGGTGGCGCTTTCCATGTCGATCCCGATCGCGCGGCTCTGGCTGAGGCGGCGCGCCGACTGGGTATAGCGCAATTCCCAGTTGCGATCGTCGGTGGTGGCCACCGTCCCGGTGCGCATCCGCTTCTTGAGGTTCGCGCCGGTATCGCCGCTGACCATCTCTGCCGCCTGGGCCAGGGCGATCTGCACTTCGGCAATCGCCGGGATCGGGATTTCCGGCGGCAAGACCGGATCGAGCACGTGGTCATCGCGCAGATAGGCGTGAGCCAGGACATAGTCGCCGATGCGCTGGGTGTCGCGCAGGCCGCCGCAGTGGCCGATCATCAGCCAGGCCTCGGGGCGCAGCACGGCAAGGTGATCGCAGACCGTCTTGGCATTGGATGGGCCGACGCCGATGTTGACGAGGGTTATGCCCAGGCCATCCTCGCGGACCAGGTGATAGGCCGGCATCTGGTGTCGCCGCCAAGCCGTGTCTGACAGCCGCTCGCGGGCATTGTCAGTTGCCTCCTCAACCAGCAGCCCGCCCGCGCCGGACAGGCGGACATAGCCCTCCTGGCCCACCTGCCGCCCGGCCCAATCCACAAATTCATCGACATAGCGATGATAGTTGGTGAACAGGATGAAGCGCTGGAAATCCTCGACCGGGGTGCCGGTGTAGTGCGCCAGGCGGGCCAGACTGAAATCGGTGCGCAGGCCATCGAACAGGGCGAGCGGGATAGTCTCCTCCGGATTGGGCAGCTCCATCCCGTCGGCCAGTTCGTCGCCGATCATGGCGAGTTCGGTGGCGGGGAAGTGGCGCGCCAGATCCTGCGGGCGCAGGCCGCCGAGGCCTGAGCTGGCGTCAATCACGTAAGGGAAAGGAATTTCCTGATTCGACCGGCCGACCGTGACTTCGATTTCGTAATCGTCGGCCAGTAGCGCCAGCTGCTCTGCCAGGTAATCGGCGAACAGGGTGGGGCGGGTGACGGTGGTGGAGAAGGTGCCAGGATGGGCGAGCCGGCCAAAGGCGCGGGCCAGGTCCGGCCGGGTTTCGATCCCGCCGTAGGAAATCCTGAGTTCGGGATAGCACCAGGCGCGGCTGGTCCGCCGATCGGGGGGTGGCAGGGTCCCGTCGGCAGCGAAATTTGCAATGTCGGAGCGGAGGGTGGCGACAGCTTCGTCGTAAACGCGGACCAATTCCGCGATGGTCTTTTCTATGTTTAGCATCGCGGGCCCATAGACAGATCGCGGCGACATTTCAATTACGCTGCTGCCAAAACCCGAAGCCGCAACGAAAAAGGGGGCGCCGAAGCACCCCCTTGATCGGTTGCGATGGCGCGAAGCTTAGGCTTCTTCGCCCTCGTCGGTCGCTTCGGCGGCCGGGGCCGGGGCCTCGGCTTCCGGCTCTTCGCCGTTGCCGGCTTCGAAGTCGGTCGCGGCAGCAGCAGCGGCTTCATCTTCGAACATGGCGGCAATGACGTCGACGCCCTTGGCCTGCTGGTCGGCCTCGTCAGGCGAGCGCGCGACGTTGACCTTGACCATCACGGCCACTTCAGGGTGCAGCGACACCTTGACGTCGAACACGCCGATGGTCTTGATCGGACGCTCAAGCACGATCATCGACTTCGACACCTGGGCGCCATCGGCGTTCAGGGCATCGACGATGTCACGCACCGAAACCGAACCATAGAGCTGGCCCGAGTTCGACGAGGCGCGGATCAGGACGACCGACTTGCCATCGACGTTGCCGGCATGGGCCTGGGCCGCATCGCGACGTTCGGCATTGTCGGCTTCGATCTTCGAGCGGTTTGCTTCAAAGACCTTGCGGTTGGCTTCGTTGGCGCGCAGCGCCTTCTTGTTGGGCAGCAGGTAATTGCGCGCGTAGCCGTCTTTGACGGTCACGACATCGCCGATGGTGCCCAGCTTCTCGATCCGTTCGAGGAGGATGATTTCCATGGGACTTCCCTCCTTACTTCACGAGGTACGGAAGCAGGCCGATGTGCCGGGCGCGCTTGATGGCCTGGCCCAGCTCGCGCTGCTTCTTGGCGGAAACCGCAGTGATGCGGCTGGGCACGATCTTGCCACGCTCAGACATGTAGGTCTGGAGCAGGCGCGTGTCCTTGTAATCGATCTTCGGCGCGTTCTTGCCCGAGAACGGGCAGGACTTGCGGCGGCGGAAAAATGCGCGGGCCATTGCTTAGAACTCCTCGCGTTCGCGGCGCTTGCTGCGCTCGCGGTCCTGCTTGCGCATCTGCACCGACGGGCCGGCTTCCAGCTCGTCAACGCGCACGGTCAGCCAGCGGATCACGTCTTCGTTGATCGCGGTCTGACGCTCCAGCTCGGCCACGGTGCCAGCGGGGGCATCGATGTTGAGCAGGACGAAATGCGCCTTGCGGTTGCGCTTGATCTTGTAGGCCAGGTTCTTGAGGCCCCAGGTTTCGGTCTTCGTGACCTTGCCCTGGTGGGCTTCGACGATTTCCGTGGCAGTGGCAGCCAGGGCATCGACCTGCGCCTGGCTAAGGTCCTGGCGCGCCAGGAAAACATGCTCGTAAAGCGGCATGCTTGTGCCTTTCATCTGTCTAACCGATCGCTGGCTGATCCGCGGGATTGCGGGGCCCCTCCGGCTTTCTTTGTTTCCCGAGGGTGAGTCGGGAAGCGGCGCAGGTAGCGGATTTCCGGGTGAATGCAAGCGCGAAGGGCCAGGTACTCGTCGCAGTGTTGCCGGTCATCGGCTTGTCCCGCCCCGTCGCTTGGGGCTAGGAGGTGGCAACAGTTTGAGGGAGTTGACCCAATGCCGACCGGCCTCGTTGCCCTGCTTGACGACATTTCCGTAATTGCCAAGGCGGCTGCGGCTTCGATCGACGATGTCGGCGTTGCCGCAGCTAAGGCTGGGTCTAAGGCGGCCGGGGTGGTGATCGACGATGCTGCGGTCACCCCCAGCTATGTCACCGAATTCACGCCTGACCGCGAGCTGCCGATTATCTGGCAAATCGCCAAGGGCAGCATGAAGAACAAGCTGCTGATCCTGCTGCCCGGCGCGCTGGCGTTGAGTGAATTCGTACCCTGGGCCATCACTCCGCTGCTGATGCTTGGCGGGTTGTTCCTGTGCTATGAGGGCGCGGAAAAAGTGATCGAGAAGCTCGGCGGCGCCAAGCACGGAGAAACGCTGGAAGATCCGATCGAGGACATGGCGACCTTCGAGCAGGAGCGTATTTCCGGCGCGGTCCGCACCGACTTTATCCTTTCCGCTGAGATCATGGCGATTGCCCTGGCCGAAGTGGCTGACGAGACGCTGCTCAACCGCGCCCTGATCCTGGCACTGGTTGGCATCGTCATCACGGTGGCAGTCTATGGCGTAGTCGCGCTGATCGTAAAGATGGACGATATCGGCCTCCACCTGGCCGAAAAGCGCTCTACCACGGCAGAGCAGAAGCTGGGCCGTGGGCTGCTGGTGGCCATGCCCAAACTGCTGATCACGCTTTCCGTGGTGGGGACGCTGGCGATGCTGTGGGTCGGTGGGCACATTATGGTCGATGGCGCAAAAAAGCTAGGCTTCACCCCGCCTTATGATGCCATTCATGCAGTCGAACACGTCGTCCACGAAGCGACTGGGGCGCTTGGCGGTGTGCTGGGCTGGCTGGCCAATTCGACACTGTCGGGCGTGGTCGGGCTGATCCTGGGTGCGATTGTCGCTTTCGCCATTCACAAGGTGCCGGCGATGCTGGGCAAGTCAGCGAACTGAGGCGAGTACCTGCCGCGCGAACGCGCTGAGCGTATCGTCGCGCGCGCCCATGATGACGATCCGGTCACCGGACCGGGCTTGTTCGGCCAAGAAGCCACCGCAATCCTCACGCGAGGGGATGTACTCGGCCTTGCCGCCGTAGCTTCGGATCAGGTTCACGATCCGCTCGCTCCCCTCGCTGCGATCGACCGTGCCGCCGAAATAGACCGGATCGCACAGGATTGTCAGGTCATCCGGACCCAGCAGCCGGGCGAAGACTTCGGCCAGTTCGTGGCCCATCTGCTTGAGCGGGCCGTAGCCGTGCGGCTGGAAGAAAGCGATCACGCGGCCTGGATGGGCCTTCAAGGTGCGCAGCGTGGCCGCGCATTTTTCTGGGTTGTGGCCGAAGTCGTCGATCACCGTGATGCCGGAGGGGCTGGTGCCGACAATCTCGAACCGGCGGGCAAGGCCGGCATAGTTGGCCAGAGCCGCCACCGCTTCGGCGACCGGCACCCCGGCGGCATTGGCGGCGGCAATTGCGGCAAGGGCGTTGGCCAGGTTGTGCCGCCCCGGCACTTGCAGGGTGAGCGTGTGGCTCGTGCCATCGCGGCGGTCGACTACATTGGCTGACAGGCTGGTCGGGCCTTCGACCAATGAATCTGGTTCAACCCCGATTTCCGCCTCGCCGCTCTCTATCCCGAAGCGGACCACCTGCCCGGCGCGCGAGGCAAGGGCGAGGCATTCGGGATCGTCGGCATTGATGGCCGCCACTCCCGCCACGCTGAGGAAATCCCCGAACAGCGCGCGCAATTCGTCCATCGACTTGTGATCGAGACTCACGTTCAGCAGCGCCGCCACCGCCGGGCGATAGAGCGCAATCGAACCATCGCTTTCATCGACTTCCGCGACAAAAACGTCGCCCTTGCCGACCCGCGCCGAAGCGAACGGAGCGTCTGCCGAGGCGTAATTCTTCATCACGGCGCCATTCATTATGGTCGGGTCACGACCGGCCCGGTCCATGATCCAGCCGATCATGCCGGTAACTGTGCTCTTGCCGCTGGTTCCCCCAACCGCAATGCCAACAGGAGCCGCGTTGAATAGCCGCGCGAGCAGTTCGGCCCGGCTCATCCGCGCGCAGCCGAGTTCGCGGGCCTGGACCATTTCTGGCACTGTGTCCTCGATCGCGGCAGAGGCGATGAGAATCTGCTCGGCCGAAACCAAACCGCTGCCGTCTTGCGGGAACAGCGGGAAACCGAGGCTTTCCAGCCAGGCGAACTTTTCAGGCGTGCGGCCCTGGTCGCGGCTGCGGTCCGATCCGGCAACCTTTGCCCCAAGACCCTTCAGGATCAATGCCAGCGGCAGCATGCCGGAACCGCCGATGCCGCAGAAGAACCAGGGGCGCTTGGTAAGGTCGTCCATCGGCTCTCCGGTATGCGCCCTTGCCTCGCAAGACAACCGGGTTAGGAAGGATCATGCCCAACGTTGCCATCTGCGCCCCGTCTGCCGCCTTTGCGAAGGAAGATGCCGATCGCGTGCTGGCGCTGGCTGCGGCCGAGTTCCCGGGCGTGACGCTGCACTTCCATCCGCAATGCCTCCTCAGTGAAGGCCATTTTGCCGGGCCCGATGGTGCACGGCTTGAAGCGCTGGTGGAATGCGCGAATGATCCCGCCTTCGACGCGGTTTGGTTCGCGCGCGGCGGCTATGGCGCGGCGCGGATTGCTGAGGATGCGCTTGGCCGCTTCGATCACACCGCACAGGATAAGCTGTTTCTAGGTTATTCCGATGCCGGAACGCTGCTGGGCGGGATCTATCGGCAGCGGATCGGCCAAGCGGTCCATGCGCCGATGCCGGCCGATATCCGCCGTGCTGGCGGGGAAGCAGCGGTGCGGCGTACGTTGGCCTGGCTCGCCGGAGACCAGTCTGGCGAGGAGCCGGCCCAGGATGGTCACCCCAAGGCCGCGTTCAACCTTATGACGCTGGCCATGCTGGGCGGCACGCCGCTGATGCCCGGACTGGCGGGTCATGTCGTGCTGGTCGAGGAAGTCTGCGAACACATGTATGCGGTCGACCGGCTGTTCTTTCATCTTACCGCCCACCTAGGCGGGATTGCCGGTTTGCGGCTGGGTCGGGTCAGCGAAGTGCCCGAGAATGACCGGCCCTTCGGCACGACTGCGGAAGAAATCGCCCGGCACTGGTGCCAGCGCCACGCCATCCCGTTCCTGGGCAGCGCCGACATCGGCCACGATATCGACAACAAGATTGTGCCCTTCGGGGTTGAGGGCAGCGGCGCCAGCCGTTAGGCGCGCCGGCCAGACAGGAGCACAGCCATGCGAGCATTCGTTTTTCCGGGACAGGGTAGCCAGAAGGTCGGCATGGGAGCCGATTTGGCTGAAGCCAGCGCGATTGCGCGTGAAGTGTTCGAGGAGGTTGACGATGCTCTCGGCCAGAAGCTCTCGGCCATCATGCGCGAAGGGCCGGAAGATGCCCTGACCCTGACTGAGAATGCTCAGCCAGCGATCATGGCCAATGCCATCGCTGTGCTGCGCGTTCTGGAACGCGAAGGCGGGATCACGCTCGCCGAAAAGGCGGATTTCGTGGCCGGGCACAGTCTGGGTGAATATACTGCGCTCTGCGCCGCCGGGGCCTTCAGCCTTGCCGATACGGCCCGCCTGCTGAAGCTGCGCGGGCAGGCCATGCAGGCCGCCGTGCCGGTGGGCGTGGGGGCGATGTGCGCCTTGCTGGGCGCCGATATCGACAAGGCG
The DNA here is from genome assembly GCA_044238415.1 of Novosphingobium sp. Taxonomy (GTDB): domain Bacteria; phylum Pseudomonadota; class Alphaproteobacteria; order Sphingomonadales; family Sphingomonadaceae; genus Novosphingobium. The sequence goes on along the minus strand of JBIIDJ010000015.1, from coordinate 13,704 downwards.
CAGAAGCTGGCCGAGGCGGCCGCCGAAGGCGAAGTCTGCACCGTTGCCAATGACAACGATCCCGGCCAGGTCGTCCTTTCGGGCCACAAGGGTGCGATCGAGCGCGCCATTGCTCTGGTCAAAGAGTTCGAGATCAAGCGCGGCGTCGCCCTGCCGGTCTCGGCTCCGTTTCATTGCCCCCTGATGCAGCCGGCCGCCGATGCAATGGCTGAAGCGTTGGGCAAGACGCCGCCAGGCGCACTGCGGGTGCCGCTGTTCGCCAATGTCACGGCAGCCGTCGTGAGCGATCCGGCGGAGGTCCAGCGCTTGCTGGTCGAGCAGGTTTGCGGCCGGGTGCGCTGGCGCGAAAGCGTCATCGCCATGCAGGCGGCCGGGGTCGAACGGTTTGTCGAACTCGGCGGCAAGGTGCTCGGCCCAATGATTGGCCGCACCGTCAACGATGTAACCGTGACCAGTGTGGCCGGCATGGCCGATATCGAAGCGCTGGCAAAGGAGTTGTGATCATGGACCGCCTGTTTGACCTTTCCGGAATGACCGCTCTCGTGACTGGTGCTGCCGGCGGCATCGGCTCGGCGATCAGCCATGCCCTTGCCCGGCAGGGTGCACGGCTCGCTTTGTCCGGTACCAACCCGGCCAAGCTGCGCGCCTTTCGCGAGGAACTGAACGACACTTACGGCCATGACCATGTCGAGATCACTTGCGACCTGTCGAATACCGAACAGGTCGAACACCTGATTCCGGCCACGGTCGACACCCTGGGCAAGATCGATATCCTGGTTAACAATGCCGGGATCACCCGCGACAACCTGGCCATGCGGATGAAGGACGAGGAATGGGAACAGGTCATCAAGATCAACCTTGAAGCTGCCTTCCGCCTGATGCGCGCAGCCACCAAGCCGATGATGAAGGCGCGGTTTGGCCGGATCATCACCATCACCAGCGTGGTTGGTGCCACCGGCAATCCGGGGCAGATCAACTATGCCGCAGCCAAGGCCGGTCTCGTTGGCATGTCGAAGTCGCTCGGGCAGGAGCTGGCCAGTCGCGGCGTCACCGTAAACTGTGTCGCCCCCGGCTTCATTCGCACGGCGATGACGGACGTACTGCCCGATGCCCAGAAGGACGCGCTCAATGCCCGCATCCCAATGGGCCGGATGGGCGAAGGCGAGGATATCGGCGCAGCCGTGGCCTATCTCGCCAGCAAGGAGGCAGGTTATGTCACGGGCCAGACGCTCCACGTGAATGGCGGTATGGCGATGTTGTAATTCCTGCTGGGCCCGGCGAGCTGGAATTATCCCCAGTTTCGCCCGGAAAACCGGCCTCTAACCTTGCTCCTAAGGGCCTCGGCGTTAAGAAAGCGAGTCCGAATTTCCGCCGGGCCAGCCGATTCTGGCCGCGGGCCACTCTGGGGACGAAAGACCGACCATGAAGGCCACCATCGAACGCGCGACGCTCCTCAAGTGCCTGTCGCACGTCCAGTCCGTCGTCGAGCGGCGCAACACGATCCCGATCCTCTCGAACGTGCTGATCGAGGCGGCTTCTGACGGGACCGTCAAGATCATGGCGACTGACCTGGACCTGCAAGTGGTCGAGACCCTTGGGGCCGTCTCGGTCGAGGGTGCCGGCGCGATTACGGTCTCGGCGCACCTTCTGTTCGACATTGCCCGCAAGCTGCCCGATGGCAGCCAGGTCAGCCTGGAGACGGCCGAGAACCGCATGACGGTCAAGGCCGGGCGCAGCCGCTTTTCGCTGCCGACGCTCCCGCGTGACGATTTCCCGGTGATTGTGGAAGGCGATCTGCCAACCAGCTTCGAGCTGCCGGCTGCGACCTTGGCCCAGCTGATCGACCGCACGCGTTTTGCGATCAGTACCGAGGAAACCCGCTATTACCTTAACGGTATCTTCCTGCACGTCACCGACGAGGAACTGAAGGCCGCCGCGACCGATGGCCACCGCCTGGCCCGCTTCACGCTCAAGCGCCCGGATGGCTCAGAAGGCATGCCGGACGTGATCGTGCCGCGCAAATGCGTGGCCGAACTGCGCAAGCTGCTGGAGGAGGCATTGGACGCCAATGTCCTGATTGATCTTTCGGCCAGCAAGATCCGCTTCACCCTGGGTGGCGAAAATGGCGTGGTCCTGACCAGCAAGCTGATCGATGGGACCTTCCCCGATTACAGCCGGGTCATCCCGACAGGCAATGACAAGCTGTTGCGGCTCGACCCCAAGTCGTTCTGGGAAGGGGTGGACCGCGTGGCCACGATCGCCACCGAAAAGACCCGTGCGGTCAAGATGGCGCTCGATAATGACCGGGTGACCCTCTCGGTCACTTCGCCCGATAACGGCACGGCTTCGGAAGAGGTCCCGGCCGACTACAAGTCGAGCGGGTTCGAAATCGGTTTCAACGCCGGTTACCTGAAGGACATCCTTGGCCAGATCGATGGCGATACGGTGGAACTGCACCTGGCCGACGCCGGCGCACCCACCCTGATCCGCCAGGACGACAAGAGCCCCGCGCTTTACGTACTGATGCCGATGCGGGTGTAATCCGCTTTACCTTCCCCTTCAGGCTTGATTGAATGGGCGCGCCAATTGGTGCGCCCGTTTCAATTCAGGGAGATAAGCATGACTCATACCGTTCAAGTGAAACGCGGCGCGCTTGGCGAAACCCGCATTGCCGAAAGCACTCCCGCTCCGCTGGGTGAGGGTGCGGTGCGGCTGAAGGTCGAAAGCTTTTCCGTCACCGCCAACAACGTCACCTACGCCGTGGCTGGCGATGCCTTTGGTTACTGGAACTTCTTTCCGGGTGAGGGCGAGTGGGGTGTGGTGCCGATGTGGGGCCATGCGGTGGTGACCGAAAGCCGTCTTCCCGACATCGCCGTGGGGGAACGGGTCTATGGCTATCTGCCAATGGCTGAGAGCCTTGATGTCCTGCCTACGGGCGTCAGTGCGGGTGGTTTCACCGATGCCGCCGCGCATCGTCAGCCGATGAGCCCGATTTACAACCAGTACAGCCGCCTAGCCGCCGATCCAGAGCATGACCCCGCGCGCGAGGGCGAGCGGATGATCTTCGGCCCGCTGTTCAAGACCGGGTTTCTGATCGAGAGCTTTATGCGCCGCGAGAGCTGGTTCGGGGCTGAGGCGCTGGTTTGCACCTCGGCCTCGTCCAAGACCGCCATGGCCCTCGCCTCGGTCACCCGGCATCGCTCGCCAGGGATCCGGCGGATCGGTCTGACGTCTGCGGGCAATGTGGATTTCGTGCGGCGTAGCGGCTTCTATGATGAAGTGCTGGCCTATGACGATCTGGCCGGGCTGCCACAGGTGCCATCAGTCCTAGTTGATTTCGCCGGGAATGCGGGCCTGATCCACGGCGTCCACATGGCGCTGGGGGATCACCTAAGGTACTCCTGCACGGTCGGCGCGACCCATGTCGGGGCGGGGTTCGGGCAAGATCGCGGCGCACTGCCCGGACCGACGCCGGTGCTGTTCTTCGCGCCGGACCATGCCGTTGCGGCGATCAAGGAGCTTGGTCCCAAGGCCTTTGGCGATGCGGTGGGCGAAAGCTGGCTGCGGTTCATTGCTGAAGCCGGCGGAGCCCTGACCATTGACGTTCGCGATGGACTTGAGGCTGCGCGCGCGGCTTACCTTACCACGCTGGCGGGCAAGGCCGATCCGGCGGTTGGGATCGTGATCCGACCCTAGATATCGACCACGATCTTGCCAAAGTGCGCGTTAGCGGCCTGGTGGCGGAACGCGTCGGCAAGATTGGCGAGCGGGAAATGGTCGGAAATGACCGGCCTGATGCCGTTCGCCTCGATCCCGGCAATCATGTCGAGCTGCTGGCGGCGGCTACCGACTGTGAGCCCCTGGACGCGCAGGTTCTTGGCCATCAGCAGCGCGGTCTGGACCGGCCCGGCAAAGCCCGCAAGCACCCCGATCAGCGCAACATGGCCGCCGACGCGGGTGGCCATCATCGACTGGTCAAGCGTACCAGCCCCGCCAATCTCAACCACACAATCGACGCCGGTGCCGCCAGTCAGTTCCAGCACCTTCATGCCCCAGGCGGGCACTTCCTTGTAATTGATCAGGTGATCGGCGCCGAGTGCCTTCATCCGCTCTAGCTTCGCATCGGCGGAGGACGTGGCGATCACCGTAGCGCCGGCCGCTTTGGCAAACTGCAGCGCGAAGGCCGAAACCCCGCCGGTCCCCTGGACCAGCACCGTGTCGCCTGGCTTGATCGCGTTATCAACGAACAGCGCGCGCCAGGCTGTCAGGCCGGCGCAGGTCAGCGTGGCGGCCTCGGCGGCGTTATAGCCTTGCGGAACACGGGTGAACCAGTGCTCGGGCGTGACGACCACTTCACGGGCATAGCCATCAATGCCGTCACCAGGGACGCGGGTGAAGGCGCTGGCGGGCGGAGCGCCATCGATCCAGTCGGGAAAGAAGATCGAGACGACCAGGTCGCCCGGCTTGAATTGAGTTACTCCATCACCGACAGCCTCGACCATTCCGGCGCCATCTGACATTGGGATGCGGCCAGTAGCGGCTGGGATCATGCCGCTCACCACCGCGAAATCGTGATAGTTCAGCGAGCTGGCCTGCAGTCGGACCCGGATCTCGCCGGGGCCCGGCTGGCCCGGATCCTCGCAAGAACCTGGCAGTAGGGTGTCGAGACTGGCAGGAGAACCGATGCGGATGGCCGTCTGGCTCATTCGGCTGCCTCCAGCAGGTCCGCTCGCTGCGGGCCGCGGATCAGGCCGCCGGGCGTCGCCCCGGTCCATTCGCCGTTGCGGAAGGTGACCACACCCGTCTTGATCGTGCAGACATAGCCTTCGGCCTTCTGCAGCAGGCGCTTGCCGCCGGCGGGCAGGTCAAAGGCCAGCCAGGGCTTGCCGAGCTTGATCTTGTCCAGGTCGATCACGTTAAGATCGGCGAGGTAGCCGGGGGCGATGATCCCGCGATCGTCCAGCCCATAGAGCCGTGCCGTGTCCCGACATTGCCGCTTAACGGCGTTTTCCAGGCTGATCCGGCCGCCGCGCTTGCGATCACGCACCCAGTGCTGGAGCATGAACGTTGGGCTGGCAGCATCGCAGATCGTGCCGCAGTGCGCGCCGCCATCGGACAGCGAGTTCACCGTGTCGTCGCTCTGCTGCAGCGCCTCGAGAAAATCGAGATTGCCGTCGGCGTAGTTGAGGATCGGCAAGTAAATGAAGCCGGTAGCACCATCGCGGCAGAGCAGGTCATAGGCATATTCATCGCCCGAAACGCCGGCCGCAGCGGCGCGCGCCGCAATCGAGGCATCGGCCTGCGGTTCGTAATCGAAATCGGGGTCCATTTCGAACTGCATCCCCCACCCGGCGCTCACCACCATCGAGATGCCGATGATATCCTCCGGCACCTGGCTGTAATCGGCAGCTTCGGACAGGAGCTGCGCCTTGAAGGCCGGGTCGAGCAGTTTGGCCTTCTGCTGATCCCAGGGCAGCTCGGCAATTGCCTGCCAGCTTGGGCGCAGGCGGAAGGGGTGAACGGTGCCTTGCCAGGCCATGATGATGCCATTGCCGCGCAGCGCGATCTGGGCGACGATATTGGCACCATTGTCGTTCTCGGCGCGCATATTGGCGATCTGTTCGTCGAGCGGCTGCTCCTTGGCGATTGACTGGAGCGCGGCGAAAGTCACCGGCAGGCCGGTTTCGCGGCTGATCTGGCCCATCCAGCCAAACTCGTTCCATTCGCGGCGCAGGTCGCTAGCCATTTCAAACACGCCGTAGCCGACGCGGCCCATGGCCCGGCCGATCTCGACCAGCTCCTCTTCGGTCGCGGTGGTGCCCGGCACCAGTTCACCATCGATCGAGCGGTGCAGCACGGTGCGGCTGGTGGAAAAGCCGAGCGCCCCGGCGCGGACGCCTTCCTCGACGATGTCAGCCATTTTCTGGATGTCATCAGCCGTCGGCACGGCCCCAGGCATCTCGCGGTCGCCCAGGACATAGGCGCGGACCGCGCCGTGCGGCACGTGGGTGCCAACGTCGATGCTGCGCGGCAGCCGCTCCAAGGCATCGAGGTACTCTGGGAAGGTTTCCCAGTCCCACTTCATCCCTTCGGCCAGTGCGGTGCCTGGGATGTCCTCCACCCCTTCCATCAGCCCGATCAGCCAGTTGTGCCGGTCTGGCGCGGCGGGGGCGAAGCCGACTCCGCAATTGCCCATCACGGCAGTGGTTACGCCATGCCACGAAGACGGAGCCATTTCCTGATCCCAGGTGGCCTGACCGTCATAATGGGTGTGCACATCGACCCAGCCCGGGGCAACGATCTTGCCAGCGGCATCGATTTCGTCCGCGGCGTCTCCCTTAATGCTGCCGACGGCGGCGATCAGCCCGTCCTTTACCGCAATGTCGCCGGTGAAACGCGGTGCGCCGGTGCCATCGACAATGGTGCCGCCGCGAATGATGAGATCGTAAGTGGGCATGGCCTCTCTCCGCTGGCCGCGACTCTCTGGGGCCGCGCCTTTAATCGGTCGATTAAAACATGGCTGCGACGCGGGGGCAAGCGAAGAAGGGCTATTCCCCCAGTGCCCGGATCATGTCCGCCACATCGACGAACTTTTCGCGCGGGGCGCCATGGCGCGCGCGCTGTTCTTCGGCGGCTTCGATCTTCTTCCAGTCGCGGAAGGTGACCACGTCCAGCCCGCGCGCTGCGGCGAGGGCATCAAAGCCGGGGCGACCAGCCTTGCCAGCCCCGGCACCGATATCGCCGGCAATCAGATCGATCACGGCAAAACCATCCGGGCGGTTGGTGCCGATGGTGCCGGACGGCCCGCGCCGTGCCCAGCCGACGCAGTACAGCCCTGGGAGGATCCGGCCTTCGTCATTGGCAAAGCGTCCGGCGCTTTCCTCGAACGGCACGCCTGCGATCGGACTGGTCTTGTAGCCGATGCAGGTGACCACCAGGCTGCAGGCGATAGTGTAGGTTTCGCCTGTGCCGCTGGCGCGGCCATTGGCGTCCAGTGTTGTGCGCTCCACTTTGATCCCCGTCACCCCGTCGTCACCCAGGATGGCCTGGGGGCTGGCAAAGAAATCGAAATCGATCTCAACCGGTTTGTCGGCGCGAAACTGCTCGGGGATGGCGGCAAAGCCGCGCAGGTGAGTAACGGACTTGCGCTGGCCCGGCTCAAGAAACAGATCCTCGTCCTCTGCCGGCAGGTCGGTTGGATCCACCCGCGGGCAGGCCCGTTCAAGGTGAGCCAGCTCACCCAGCTCCTTCGGAGTCATGGCGATCTGGTGCGGCCCGCGCCGTCCCAGAATGACTATTCGCGAGATTTTCGATTTCTCAAGCGCGTGAAGGGCATGGGCGACGATGTCGCTACCATGGAACTCGGCTCCGGTCTTGGACAGGATCCGGGCCACATCCAGCGCGACGTTGCCATTGCCGATCACGACGGCAGTTCCGCCCGAAAGGTCTGGGTTAAGCTTCGCAAACTGGGGATGGCCATTGTACCAGCCGACAAAGGCGGCACTGCCGAACACATTGTCCAGACCTTCTCCTGGAATGCCGGCCGGCTTGTCGTTGGGCGCGCCGGTGGCCAGCACGACTGCGTCATACAGATCCTGCAATTCGCCGATTGTCACATCCTCGCCAATCGTGACATTGCCCACGAAGCGGACATTGTCTGACAAGGCGGTCCCTTCATAGCGCCGCGAGACGCCCTTGATCGACTGGTGATCGGGCGCCACTCCGGTGCGGATCAGGCCATAGGGCACCGGCAGCATATCGAAGATATCGACCCGCACGTCCTCGCCCCACTGCTTCTGGGCGGCTTCGGCCGTGTAATACCCGGCCGGTCCGGAACCGATGATGGCGATATGGCGCATGGTCTGTCCCGCTCCCTGATCCGGCCAGTCGGGCCTGGGCGGAATGGGGTATGCCCTCTGCCGCTCATGCACTTCCGCTGGCGTTTTCCCGTCGAGCAGGATGCCTCTTGCACCGGATCTTTACAACCCATTGCAGGGGCTTACGCAAATTCCCGTATATTCATTGAGTTAACAGATTTTCAAAGTCCTTCTGCCAGAGAGGCGTGATGGCATCCGAACCGGCCAATATGGATCTTCCCTTTGTGCCGGCAGCGCGTGCACCTGCGCGCCGGCAGCCAATGCGCCCAGGCGGACATACGCTGGTGTCGCCAAATTGGTGGCTGATAGGTCCGATTATCCCAGCGCTGGTCCTGTTCACGACTCTGGCTACCGGCACCTTGCCCGGTTTGTTGCCGGCAGGCCTCTACATCCTGGCAATTGCCATTTGCGCGCTGACCACGAAGTTAAATCGGCGCGAGCTTGGCCGGGTCAGCTCGAATCTTGAACGTGAAGTGCTCCACGGCTTGCTGGTTTGTGGACCGTCCCTGCTGTTCGGGCTGGCAACGGGCCTGTGGACCGACTCTGCCCCGGGCATGTCGTGGCGCGAATCGATCGGCCCGGTCGCTATTTTTACGGCCCTTGCCGTCATCATCCTGAATAGACGGGTGCACAGCCTGATCGGTGTCCAGGTCGCGATCTGGATGGGGGTGGCCTTGGTCAGCGGCAGCACCACCACGCTGCTGATCCTGTGTGCCGGTGCCGTCGCCGGGGCCTTTGCAGCAATCCGGCAAATCCGCACCGACCGCGCGGCCGCCGATGCCGAGCGCGATCGCCTGCATGCCCAGCAGCGCGCCGAAAAGCTGCTGACTGAATTCGAACAGAGCGGGCAGGGCTGGTTCTTCGAAACCGACCGGCGTGGGTGCCTGGCCTATGTTTCACCCACCGTGACCGCGATCCTCGAGTGCGAACTGAAGGATCTTGTAGGTAAGCCATTTGCGGTGCTGTTTGCCAGCGATGCGGCGGAGGGCGAACGCAGCCTCGCCTTTCATCTCAATGCTCGATCGGCGTTCAACGAATTGGCCTTGCGCGCCGCAACGTCGCGGGAAGAGCGCTGGTGGTCGATTACTGGCCGCCCACTCTATGACGATTTCGGCAATTTCCTGGGATTCCGCGGTTCGGGTCATGATCTCACCGAAAAGCGTCGCTCACAGCAACACGCTTCAAGGCTCGCGCATTTCGATTCGCTCACCGGTCTCGCCAATCGCTTGCAGATGGCGCAAACCCTTGAACGCATCCTGGTGGCGCCCAACCCCAACCATCGCAACTGTTCAATTTTCCTGCTCGATCTTGATCGGTTCAAGCAGGTCAACGACACCATGGGCCATCCCGCCGGTGATGCCCTGCTGACTCAGGTCGCCGAGCGCCTGAAAAACACTGTCGGCGAGGCTGGGCGGGTCGGCCGTCTGGGCGGCGATGAATTCGAGGTGATCGTTCCGGGCCGGCATTCGCGTGATGACCTGGCCGTTCTGGCCAAACGGATCATTACCAATCTTTCGATGCCGTACCAGCTTGACGGCCACCGAGTGGTCATCGGTGCATCGCTCGGCATTGCGCTCGCTCCCGATGACGGCGTGACCTCGGAAGCCCTGATCCGCAATGCCGACTTGGCGCTCTATGCAGCGAAGGACGGCGGTCGGGGCCGCCATCACTTCTACGATCCCGATCTACACAGCGATGCCGAGGAACGCCGGCAGCTTGAACACGATCTGCGCGAGGCCTTGTCGAACGGAGGCCTTGAACTGGTCTATCAGCCGGTCGTACACACCTCGACTGAGCGCATTACGGGGTTTGAGGCGCTGCTGCGCTGGAACCATCCGGTGCACGGCCCGCTTTCGCCGGGCAAGTTCATCCCGATTGCGGAGGACGCTGGCCTGATCACCCAGATCGGGGAATGGGCGCTTCGCACCGCCTGTGCCGACCTGGCCAACTGGCCCGAGACCGTCCGAGTGGCAGTCAACGTATCACCCTTGCAGTTTGCCAATCCGTCCTTGCCGGCGGTCATTACAAATGCCCTGGCCAGCGCTCAGATCAGCCCAGCGCGGCTTGAGCTGGAAATCACCGAAAACGTGTTCCTGAACGAAGGGGAAGGGACCGACGCGATGTTCGCGGCGCTGAAGCGCGTTGGCGTGCGCCTGGCACTTGACGACTTTGGCACTGGTTATTCGTCACTCGGCTACTTGCGCAAGGCACCGTTTGACAAAATCAAGATCGACCAGTCCTTCGTGCGGGGTGCCACCCAACCGGGCAGCCGCAACGGTGCGATCATTTCCTCAATCGTTAGTCTTGCTGAAGCCCTTGGCATGGAAACCACTGCCGAGGGTGTGGAAACGCTTGATGAGCTGGATCTGGTACGTGTGCTGGGTTGCAGTCACGTCCAGGGTTACATTTATGATAAGCCGCTGTCGCGCGATGCTGCAACCGCGCGCTTGTCGTCGGGTCTTGAAGCCATCGCTATCGGTCCGCGGGCGGCTCGCGCTAAGCGGAGCACGATGCTGCGCAAAGTCGAGCTGGCCCACCGGGGCGAACGCTATCCGGCCACGATCCGCAACATTTCGGCCACGGGTGCCTTGATCGAGGGCCTTTGGAACGTGCCCAACGGAACAATCTTCCAGGTGATGCTGTCCGAAAGTCACGCTTTGACTGCGACGGCGCGTTGGTGCCGGGAGGACCGCGTAGGCGTCGAGTTTGCCAAGCCGCTTCGGATCGACGCGGCCGGCAAGGTGGTTTTGCCGGGTCCGCATGAAGGTGAAAACCAGACGTTGCGTCGGGCAGCGGCGCGATAGCTGAAGTTGGGGGTTTGTGACATGTTAGCACTTAAACAACCATCTTCGTCTATCACTTAGGTATGTCCGGCGCTTCCGCCTCACCTTTGGGTCGTTTCCGCAGCCTGCTTGGCAGCAGGCGCGAGAGCGGACCTGCGCCGGAGCTGGGTCAGACCGAACAGGAACGGTTGATGGAGTTGGCGCGCGATTATGAACAGTCCGGACTGGGCTGGTTCTGGTCGAGCAATGCAGAAGGCCGGCTTACCTACGTGTCGGACTGTGTGGCTCAGGTACTTGGTGAATCGGCGATGAGTCTCGTCGGCCAGCCGGTCCAATCGTTGTTTTTGCTTGAGCGCGATGACGATGATCCGGTTGAGCGGACTCTTCCGCTGATCCTGTCCGCGCGCAAGACTTTTGCCGACCTGCCGGTCAAGGCCGCCAGCGAACAAGTCGAGCTTTGGTGGTCGATTGCCGGTCGTCCCCAGTTCGATAACGAAGGCAATTTCCGCGGTTACTATGGCAACGGTATCGATGTGACGGCTTCGCGTCAGTCGCACAAGGACGCCTCTCGTCTGGCGCAGTATGACTCGCTGACCGGTTTGGCCAATCGCCACCGCATGTCCAAGCGGCTGAATGCAATCCTGACTGCCTATAAGGCGGCCAAGCGCAGCTGCGCCCTGTTTATGCTCGATCTCGACCGCTTCAAGCAGGTCAACGATACTCTCGGCCACCCGGCTGGGGACGAACTGCTCAAGCAGGTGGCACAGCGGCTTCAGCGAGTTCTGCCCGACAAGTCCTATGAGATTGGCCGCTTGGGCGGTGACGAATTCCAGGTTATCTTGCCCGATATCGATGATCGAGGCCGACTTGGCGAGCTGGCCATGACGGTCATCACGATGATCTCTCAGCCCTACCAGATTGAGGGTAGCCGCTGCGTGATCGGCGCATCGGTGGGTATTGCTATCGCGCCCTATGATGGGATTACGAGCGAGGAATTGGTCCGTTCGGCTGACCTTGCGCTATATGCTTCCAAAGGCGGCGGGCGCGGCCAGTTCCGTTTCTACTCAAGCGACTTGCACAGCGAGGCCGAGCGACGCCGACAGATCGAAGAAGACCTGCGCGATGCTCTGGCCAGCGATCAGATGCGCTTGGTCTACCAGCCGATTGTGGACGCCAAGACCAACAAGGTTGTCTCGCTCGAAACGCTCGCACGTTGGGATCATCCTGAGCTCGGTGAAATCTCTCCTGGGATATTCATTCCGATCGCCGAAGAAGCCAACCTGATCGGCCAGCTCGGTGACTGGGTGCTCAAGCAAGCCTGCATGGATGCGGCAGACTTGCCCGGCAGCATTCGTATTGCAGTCAATGTGTCGGCCGCCCAGTTCGGCAACCAGGGATTCCCGGCGCTGGTCGCCCAGGCCCTGGCCCATTCAGGTCTGCCGCCTGAGCGGCTGGAGCTGGAACTGACAGAATCGGTCTTCCTGGGCGACAAGTCAGCGACCGAAGATATGTTCAGCGCGCTCAAGATGCTCGGCGTGCGGCTGGCGCTGGACGATTTCGGCACCGGCTATTCCTCGCTCAGCTATCTCCAGTACGCACCGTTCGATAAGATCAAGATTGACAAAAGCTTCATCCGCGAAGTGACACAGCCCGGCAGCCGCAATGCTGCGATCATCTCGGCCATTGTCAACCTGGCAACGGCTTTGGACATGGATACTACGGCCGAGGGCATCGAAGCCCACGACGAACTTGAAGCCATGCGCAAGTTGGGCGTGAAGCAGATCCAGGGCTTCATTTATGCAGCTGCGGTGTCGAGTGATGATGTGACCGAGAGCCTGCTTAGCGGGGACTGGGTGATCGAACCTGACGGGCCAAGCCGCTATCGCCCCGAACGCCGCACCGTGCTGCGGAGGGTTGGGCTGATCCATGAAGACCACCGTTACGAAGCCATGATGCGCAACCTTTCGCGCAGCGGCTGCATGGTGGAGGGCCTGCTCGACGTCCCAGTTGGCACCCCGTTCGTGGTTGACTTCGGCGAAGGCCAGTTGGCTGTGGCCGTGGTTCGTCGGAGTGCGGGGGCCATGCAGGGGTTGGAATTCGAACAGCCGCTGGTCGACGATGGGGCTGGCGGTCTTTGTACCCGTCACCGGGTCTCGCCTTATGTTCTTGCACAGGCGGGTATGCCGCTCGCCGCGCTCCCGCCAGGCCAGTATCCGATGCAGTTGATGCAGCAACCCGGCGCACCGCTCACGTTCCCTAGGTTCGATACGACCGAGCTCAAGAGCCGGCCGGTTAAGGTGGCTTAGCGGCGGCGTCGCAGCGAACGGCCAGCGCGCGTTGGCGCGACTGGGTACCGGAACGGGTTACATAGCTAGGCTGCACCCGCCAGGCGGCTAGTATGATGGCTTGTTTCATCTGATGACGATGACCGGCTCACCATGGTGCGCCAGCGCATTGCATGGCTGCGCAAGGTTCCGGCCAATCACCGTTACTTGATCAAGGTCTGAGCGGATGAACCCTCGCCTTTCTCCCGCATCAGGTCTGGCCAGTGCTGAGCAGGCAATTGACCGGGCGATGACTGATTGTACTGCCGGGGGTAGCGGACCATCGGCCCGGTGACACTGCGCTGACTTGCTGCTAACGGCCCGGCATGACTGACCTGAGCCTGATCCGCAATTTTTCGATCATCGCCCATATCGACCATGGCAAGAGCACTTTGGCGGACCGGCTGATCCAGTTCACCGGGGGCTTGTCCGAGCGTGAGATGTCGGCGCAAGTCCTTGATAACATGGACATTGAGAAAGAGCGCGGGATCACGATCAAGGCCCAGACCGTGCGCCTGAAGTACAAGGCGCGCGATGGCCGCGACTATGAGCTGAACCTGATGGACACCCCCGGCCACGTCGACTTCGCCTATGAAGTCAGCCGCAGCCTGGCCGCCTGCGAGGGCGCGCTGCTGGTGGTCGATGCGGCGCAGGGGGTTGAGGCGCAGACCCTTGCCAATGTCTACCAGTCGATCGAGCATGACCACGAGATCGTCCCCG
>JBIIDJ010000092.1:0-9476 GCA_044238415.1 Novosphingobium sp. | reverse complement strand
CCCCGTCATCAACAAGATCGACCTGCCCGCCGCCGAGCCGGACAAGGTCAAGGCCGAGATCGAGGAGATCATCGGCCTCGATGCCTCCAACGCGGTGCTCACCAGCGCCAAGTCCGGCATCGGGATCGAGGACGTGCTCGAAGCCGTCGTAACCCGCATCCCGCCGCCCAAGGGCGATGCCAATGCCCCGCTCAAGGCCATGCTGGTGGACAGCTGGTACGATCCCTACCTCGGCGTGGTGATCCTCGTCCGCGTGATCGACGGCACGATCCGCAAGGGCCTCTCGGTCAAGTTCATGGCCGGCGGCACCGAACACCTGATTGACCGGGTCGGCTGCATGACCCCCAAGATCGAGCAGCTGCCCGAACTCGGCCCGGGCGAGATCGGCTTCATCACCGCCCAGATCAAGGAAGTGGCCCAGGCCCGCGTGGGCGACACGATCACGCTTGCGAAAGGCGGGGCGAGCGAGGCGCTGCCCGGCTTCAAGGAAGTCCAGCCGGTGGTGTTCTGCGGCCTCTTCCCGGTTGACGCGGCCGACTTTGAAAAGCTGCGCGAGAGCATCGGCAAGCTGCGGCTGAACGATGCCAGCTTCAGCTTCGAAATGGAAAGCAGCGCCGCCCTGGGTTTTGGCTTCCGCTGCGGCTTCCTCGGCCTGCTGCACCTCGAAATCATCCAGGAACGGCTCAGCCGCGAATATGACCTGGACCTGATCACCACGGCCCCGAGCGTCGTCTACCGCATCCAGCTGCGCAAGAGCCGCACCGATGACGCGCGCGAGATCCTGCTCCACAACCCGGCCGACTATCCTGATCCCAGCCGGATCGAGAGCATCGAGGAACCGTGGATCCGCGGCACGATCTACACGCCGGACGAATACCTCGGCTCCGTGCTCAAGCTGTGCCAGGATCGCCGCGGCATCCAGACCGGCCTCACCTACGTCGGTGGCCGCGCCCAGGTGACCTATGAGCTGCCGCTCAACGAAGTGGTGTTCGATTTCTATGACCGGCTGAAATCGATCAGCCGCGGCTATGCCAGCTTCGATTACGAACAGATCGGCCTGCGCGAGGGCGACCTGGTCAAGATGGGCATCCTCGTCAACAACGAGGCCGTCGACGCCCTGTCAATGATCGTCCACCGCTCCGCCGCCGAAGCCCGCGGCCGCCACATGTGCGAACGCCTGAAAGACCTGATCCCCCGCCACCTGTTCAAGATCCCGATCCAGGCCGCCATTGGTGGTAAGGTAGTGGCGCGAGAAACCATCAGCGCCATGCGCAAGGACGTCACCGCCAAATGCTATGGCGGCGACATCACCCGCAAGAAGAAGTTGTTGGAAAAGCAGAAGAAGGGTAAGGCGCGGATGCGGGAATACGGCAACGTCTCGATCCCGCAGGAGGCGTTTATTGCTGCGCTAAGGATGGGCGAAGAGTAGCCCCATTCTGAGGATGCGGGAGCGTCAGAGGCGTTTTTGCTCTGCTAAGGATGGAGAAGAGCGGTATGCTTTGCTGATTGAAGCCGGGCGGCAAGCGCGTAGCTGAGCTTACTCGCCCCAAATTTTTGGCTTATCGATTGGCATCCGGCGCAAATTTGCTGCTTTAAACTCTTTAACTTTCTGTTCGGCTATAACGAGTTGCTGCTCAATAGCATCATTCGCAGCCGAACCATCGATTAACCGCTTCTGTAATCGAACGATATCGATGTCTCGCCAAACGACGTACGCCACACGAGCTATACAAAGCGCTATCGCTCCGCCAATCGTACCAGACGCTATCCTGCGGAATACCGCTGGCCAGTGGCTAGCCTCTGTTACACCGACAACTGATAATGTGATGAGGCCGAGCAATGCGATCGCATTGATGCCGATAATCCACCCGTACTCGACATTCACACTTACAATTGATGTGGTCAGATCTTTCCGTTTCTCCGGATCCAGAGTTTTCCATTCGAGGGTGGGCATACCCCGATTCAGGCGGACGAACACCGCCGCTACCATGATCGACAATGCCACAATGAGTGGTTGTAACGCACCAAACAGGCGTGCCAAAGGCACGCCCCAAGCGAATAGGCCAGCCGCAAACAGCGTCAAAATGATAGTGAACTTTCGGGCCATCAGGCCGTAATCTTTCCGTCCTTAACGAAGCGAGCATACACCTCTTGAAGCTGGTCCGCCACATTATCAAACTCTAGAAGATTGCTGCCTTCGTACGGCAAATGGAATGGCATCCGCGTTCTAAGGATGGCGTCGCCGTCGACGATCCGTCCGTCTTTCCCTTCAATTTGTACCTTTGCATCTGACTCGTCAGCCAAATCGTTTGCAATGGCTTGAAACTTTTTACGGGATTCCTCGGTCCTGCGACCTCTCACTTTCACTGACGCCTCGACAGCAAGGTATTCCTCAGGGCCAAGGCTTTCAACAAGCGAGTCGGAACGGCTCTTCCCAAACAGTGCCTCCACGATGGGGACTGCCTGCTGCATTTCTGCGAACTTGTCCGCAATCCGGCGGGTCGTGCTGACCTCCCGCCTCTCGAATTTGTTCTCGAAATTTATGATTTGCGGCGCAGATTTTCCAGCAATTCTAAGATTTCGTATCTCTCCGATATCTTCTGCTGTTGCGGTATTATCAAACTCCGCATTTAGACTGAAAGATGCATGTGGATCAAGTACTGATCCACGATTTTTGAGAAGCCAGTCTAGATAAAGTTGTATTAGATCTGGAGTCATAGAGTGAGTCTTGACGAATAGAATATGATTGCCGATGGCAATCCAATACGCAAGACCTCTAATAAATTGGCTTCCTTCAGGGGCTTCAGTTTCATTCAAATCGTATACGGTTGCAGTGGTAATATCGGATAGCTCAACCTCTGATACGTCCATTTTTAAAAGTGCCTGTAAATCTTTAGATTGAGCAAGGCACATTTCACCAAATACAGCGCTAGATAAATCTGCAACTTTATTTAAAAATATTTTACGGCCATCACTGTCTGATACGCTGAACACACGATCGTGGGGTCTAGCCCACAATTTGAGGCCTGCGCTTTGTGAGTTCAATGCTTCTCTACAGAGGCCTTCAAGGGTTTTACCGGTGAGTGCATTCGGATCGCTCGCGTCGAAACGACGGTAATGAACCATATGATAGGCGATGCTCATGGTTTCCCCTGCCTATGAATTTTCAAGCCTCTTTTTGCTTGAATATCTGAAGCTTTTCAAGAAGAAAGGGGTATGACCTTCGGCGTTTTCATGCACAAGGATGGGTCGATCTACAACGACATCCCCGAGGTGCATTACCAGTTCCCGAAAAGCTATCTGAGCCGCGCCCAGAAGATGGTGGGTGACTGGATCGTCTATCGAGAACCAGTGAAAGTGCGGCAATCCAAGGGATTTTTCGCTGTTGCCAAGGTTGAGCGGATCGTTCCAGACCCGGACAAGGTTGACCACTTTCGCGCATTGATCGAACCGGGCAGTTATCTGCCGTTCTCGCCAACTGTTCCGCACAAGGTCGATGGGCAGCCGGTCGAACGAGACTTGGCCAATGCACAGGCTGCGGTTCGGCCATTATCAAATTCCGATTTTGCCCGGATTGTTGGGCTTGGACTGCCGGAGGAGGAGTTCCTACCGCGGGTTGGCGATCCGGAGCCAATCAACCGCTTGCAAGAGGAGCGCGTCCCATTTGAGATTGAGCGCCCCCTTATGCAATCGCTCGTTTCACGCCCCTTCCGCGACCGCGCTTTTCGCAGGGCTGTGATGGAGGCCTATGATGGTCGGTGCGCCATTACTGGCTTCAAATTGGTCAATGGCGGGGGTCGGCTGGAAGCACAGGCTGCTCATATCCGACCGGTTGAGCATGGTGGGCCTGACAGCGTCCGCAATGGCTTGGCGCTGTCAGGCACAGCGCATTGGATGTTTGATCGCGGGCTGATCGGCTTTGCTGATGATCTCTCCATTCTGGTCCACCGCAAAGTGAATGACCGAGACAGTGTCGAAGCTGTCATCAACAGGACCGGGCGGTTACTTCCGCCTGCTATCGAGGCGCATCATCCGCACCCGCAGTTCCTATCGTGGCATCGCCAGTTCCACGGGTTCGATAGCTGACTAATCCTAACTCTTCCTCCCCCTCACTCCTCCCCACCGCTCTCCTTCCCCCAGCCCGCAATCTCCAGCCATTCCGCGTCGGTCTTCTGTTCCGGCTGCTCCAGGTCCAGCTCGCGCCAGTCATCCTCGTCCGGGTTGAACGGCTCCAGCTCGTCCGCCACGGCGAAGGCATCCTCCAGCTCGCCGATCGGCTTCCAGTCCTTGCCGGGGGGCAGCATGAAATAGTCGGGGCCGGGGTTGGCATCGGCCGGGCCGTCCGTTTCGGCGCGGTGGCGGGCGGCGGCTTCGGCCAGCATGCGCTGCATCGCCTCGATCTCGGGCAGGGAGAGGCGGACGGGATCGAAGTTTTCGATGATCGCGGCGTTCATATCGTCCTGCTCGGCGCGGCTGAGCGCGGGGACGGTGAGGCTGGTGGGGAAGGCGCTGCCGGAGAGGCGCGCGCCGCCCGGATCGAAATAGCTGGCGGACAGGCGGCGGCCGTCTTCGCCGCGGGCGTTCATCCTGAGGCAGAACATCAGCAGCCGGTCGTTGCGGATGCGGCGAAAGCCCTTGAGCTTGCCAGCGACGAAGACCGGGGAGAGCTGGCCATCGATCGCGCGTTCATAAGCGATGTCCTTCAGCCGCTGGACGCCGAAGTCGAGCGCGGCTTCCCAGGCGCGGCGGAAGCCCTCGCTGCCGGGCTGGCGGCGCAGGTAATAGGCGCCCTCGGGGCTCATGTTCACATGGCGGGCGGCGCGGCTGACGCTGCCGGTATCGGCCAGGGCGCCGATGAAGGCGCGCTGCCGCTCGGGCGTCCAGCCATCGTGGCGATGCTTGCGCGGCACGGGATCGAAGGCCGGCAGCTGATCGTGGGGCAGGGGAACGCGGGTTTCGGCAGGGTCCTTGCGGCGGGTCATCGGCGGTCTCCGGGGGGCAAAACCGCAATGATGCACAGCCCGGCGGGTGTAGGAAAATGCTTTCGCGCCAATAGTTTTTGGGCGGAGCGGGGTGCGGGGCGGGGCGCCCATGCGCGGGGCAAAACAAAAGGGACGGCCCGCCCGTGCGCGCCGTCCCCCCGGTTCAGGCGGCGGTGCCGCTCAGTTCGATTGCTTGAAGAACACTTCGCCGTCGCGCTTGACCACCAGGTCCTTCTGCACGCTGGTCTTGAGCAGCCAGGCATCGCCGATCTTGACCCAGGTGTCGTTGGAGACGACCGACAGTTCAAGGTTCATCTCGTTCCCGTCCGGGCCGGGGCGCTTCATCGCGGCGGCCAGTTCCTGCTTCACTGCGGCGCTATCGCCGGTGACCGTGGCTTCGAGCACGGTGGTCTTCGAATTTTCGCTGAGGCCCGGGGGCATCTGCGCCATCATCGCCTGGAGGCCGCTGGCATCGCGGGTTTCGCCGCGGATGTCGGTCATCGAATAGCCGGGGGCGAGGACTGCGCCGGCGGCGGCGGCATCCTTGGCGGCCATGGCGCTGCGGAAGGTGTCATAACGGGCCTGGAACAGCGCCTTGGCGTCATCCTGGGCGGCGGCGGCCGTGGCGGAGGCAATTGCGACGGCAACCGCGCCGCCCAGCCAGAAATTCATGCGCATCGACTTGTCCTTTGCTCTCAATGGTGGCCGGCCTGGGCCAGCGGGCAGGGCGCTGTACCCGCCTCAACCTGAACCGTGGCATGATCGATCCCGAAGCGGCTGGCAAGGTCTTCGGCCAGCTGGTGCAGGAAGGCATCGCCGGGATGGCCGGCGGGCATCTCGAGATGGGCGGTCAGCGCCGTCTCGGTCGTGCTCATCGGCCAGATGTGCAGATCGTGGATCCGCGTCACGCCGGGGCGGGCGGCCAGCCACTCGCGCACGGCGACGGAATCGATCCCCGGCGGCACGGCCAGCAGGCCCATCCGCAGCGCGTCCTTCAGCAGGCGCCAGCTGCCCCAGCCGATCACCAGGGTGATCGCCAGGCTGGTCAGCGGGTCGATCCAGACGATCCCGGTCAGCAGGATCGCCGCCCCGGCCACCACCACCCCGGCCGAAACCGCGGCATCGGCCATCAGGTGGATGAAGGCGGCCCGCAAGTTGAGATCGTGCTTGCGCCCCCGGGCGAACATCGCGGCGGAAATGGTGTTGATCGCAATGCCGATCGCCGCCACCGCCATCATCACGCTGCCCTGGACCGGCGCGGGATTGAAGAAGCGGTGCACCGTCTCGAGCAGGATCGCCCCCAGCGCGACCCACAGCAGCGCAGCATTGGCCAGCGCGGCGAGGATCGAGGAGCTCTTGAACCCCCAGGTATAGGCCGCCGAGGCGGGCCGCGCGGCGAGGACCGAGGCGCCCCAGGCCAGCAGCAGGGCCAGCACGTCGGACAGGTTGTGCCCGGCATCGGCCAGCAGCGCCAGCGAGCCGCTCCACAGCCCGGCCACCACCTCGGCCACCACAAAGGCGGCGTTCAGCGCAATGGCAATCGCAAAGGCGCGGCCCTGGCCCGGCGGGGGCGGCGTGCGATCGTGGTGGTGGTGAAAGCCATAGGCGTGGTGGCCATTGCCATGATCGTGGTCATGATCGGGATCATGGCCGTGCGCGCGGCTTTGCCCGGGGTTATGCCCATGCCCTTGGCTATGTGCGTGCCCGTGGCCGTGCCCGCCATGTCGATGAATGCCGCCCATCCGAACCCCTTCTGCGCCCAAGCGTTGCACAATTGCCGCAGTGCAGCAAGAATCGTCGGAGCCAGATCGACCCTGTTGCTCGCGCCTGAACTTATTGACACGCCGGTAAGCACGATTCTTACCCAAAGCAAGCTGGTGCGGGTAACATCCTGTCGCATCCGGCCAAGCTGCTGCCAACCTGGCGGCAATAGTCACAGCCTTGTCATACTGCGCTGTTTAGTGCGCCGCGATGCGCCGCTATGAGCGGGCGCAGCCAGCCTCCGGGGCGATTCGCGCCGGTGGTTTTCGCAAGTTTTTGCCCGTCTGCCTAAACAGGGAATTCGTCGACATGCGTCTCCATGCCCTCTCTTCCGCCGCCAGCAGCCTTGCCATCGGCGTCGCCGTGCTCAGCACCCCCGCCTTCGCCCAGTCGACCGGCTCGATCGATTTCGAAAAGGAAATCATCGTCACCGGCACCCGCACCGGCACCCAGGCAGTCGGCGGCGTTGCAGCGCCCGACACTTCGAAGGCCAAGGCGGTCCTGACCTCGGAAAACATTGAGCGTCAGAACCCCGGCCAGACCATCCTCGACACGATCAACCAGATCCCGGGCGTCACCTTCCAGAACAACGACGCTTACGGTTCGTCGGGCGGCACGCTCAACATCCGCGGCTTCTCGGCCGACCGCATCAGCCTGACCTTCGACGGCATCCAGCTGAACGATTCGGGCAACTATGCGATCTACTCCAACCAGCAGCTCGACCCCGAGTTGATCGAGCAGGTCAACGTCAACCTCGGCACCACCGATGTTGACAGCCCGACCGCTTCGGCCGTTGGCGGCACCGTCAACCTGCGCACCAAGCGCCCGGACCGCGATTTCGGCGTCACGATGTCGCTCTCGGCCGGTGAGTTTGATTTCATGCGCGGTTTCGTGAAGATCGAAACCGGTGACCTGAACGAGAGCGGGCTGCGCGCCTTCGTCTCGGCCAGCCGCGCCACCAACGACAACCCGTTCAACAACTACGGCAAGGTCAACAAGCAGCAGTACAACTTCCGCGTGTACCAGCCGCTGTCGGGTGACGATTTCATCTCGCTGGCCGGTCACTACAACCAGAACCGCAACAACTTCTTCGGTTCACTGCCGCTGCGCCTTGATGGCGGTCGCGTGGTTGGTTCGGGTTCGGGCAATCGCTTCCCGAACAATGCTGATGAGCGCCGCTACAACATCAACTTCCCCTGCACCGTGGCAGCGGGTGTGAATGGTGTGGCTGATACTGCCAGCAGCTGCGGCACCGAATTCGATCGTCGCTACAACCCGTCGAACACCGGCAACCTGCGCCTCAGCTCGCGCTTCACGCTGGCTGACAACCTGGTGCTGACGGTTGATCCCAGCTATCAGTACGTCAAGGCCAACGGTGGCGGCACTTCGACTGCCCAGGAAGGCCTGCGTGACATCAACCCGGCCGGTGGTACCGCCAACGTGGTTACCTGCCGCACGACCCCGACCAGCGCTACCAACACTTGCGTTGCCGGCTACCTTGGCGGTTCGGCCTTCTTCGGTCGCGACATCAACGGCGATGGCGACGCGCTCGATGCCGTGACGGTGCTCTCGCCGAGCCAGACTCAGACGCACCGCATCGGCGTTATCGCTGGCCTGCGCTGGGAAGTGGATGATACCAACACCGTTCGCGTTACCTACACCTATGACCGTGCCCGTCACCGTCAGACCGGTGAAGTGAGCCTGCAGGGCGTCAACGGCGAACCGCTCGACGTGTTCTCGGTCAATACCCCGCAGAAGGACGTCAACGGCGCGATCCTGCAAAAGCGCGACCGTCTGTCCTATGCCATCCTGCACCAGATCTCGGCCGAATATCGCGGCGAGTTCATGGACGATGCGCTGGTTGTCACTGCCGGTGTCCGCGCACCGTTCTTCCGTCGTAACCTGAACCAGAATTGCTTTACCAGCTCGGCGGGCGGTTTCGTTGAGTGCTTCGGCGGCAACACGGCGCTGCAGCAGCAGTATGCCACGCTTAACCCGACCATCCAGGGGCCGCAGCAGCGCGTCTTCGATTACAACAAGCTGCTGCCCAACGTCGGCTTTACCTACAAGCTGACCAGTGACCTGTCGGTCTTCGGCAACTTCTCGCAGGGTCTGTCGGTGCCGGGTACGGACAACCTCTACAACTCGTTCTTCTTCGCCGCGAACACTGCCGGTACCCGCCCGCAGCCGGAAACCACCGACAATTTCGACCTCGGTCTGCGCATGCGCTCGGGCAAGGTCCAGGCTCAGGTTTCGGCCTATTACAACCAGTTCCAGAACCGCACGGCAAGCGCTTATGATCCGGATCTCGACGTCAACGTCTTCCGGAACCTGGGTAATGTGAAGAAGTACGGCATTGATGGCTCGGTTGCCTGGCAGCCGATCGATCAACTGACCCTCTACGCCTTCGGCTCGGTGATGAAGTCGGAAATCCGGGACAATCTGCTGATCGGTGAGAACGCCGACGGCACCCGGATCTTCGCCCCGACCGCCGGCAAGCGTGAAGCTGGTGCGCCGAAGTACAGCTGGGGTGGCACCATCCGTGGCACGCTAGGCCCAGTCGATCTCGGCATCACGGCCAAGCGCACGGGTCCGCGCTTCATCTATGACACCAACGAAGCGACCTTCACCGGTTCGTTCGTCCCGGTGGGCGCCAAGGCTTGCAGCGGTACCCCGGTGGTCTGCACCACGCCGGTCGCTCCGGCTGCGCCGACCCAGGTCTATGGCAAGGTT
>JBIIDJ010000010.1:0-46539 GCA_044238415.1 Novosphingobium sp. | reverse complement strand
CCGCTATCTGTCGGGTACGCTCGGGCCGGGCAACAAGCTGGCCTATGAAAAGCGCGTCCTGCCAGCCTTCCGCGAAGAGCATGGTCGCGATCCCGAGCACCGGTATGAAATCCGCGACTGGATGAACCAGGACTCGTTCCACCGGATGTGGTCGGCGCTGAAGCGGAATTCGATGGAAATGCGCCAGCAGAATGGCCGTTCGACCGTGTTGCGCCAGCTTGATGAGCTCGATGCCCAGGCCCGCCAGTTCAACGAACATTCCGGCCAGCTTGAGCTTGATCCGAAGATCAAGCAGCCGATCTACCAGACTGCGGTGGACATTCATTGCCAGCCGGGTGGCTACCATGGTGAGGAGCGTCCAGGCGACGTCTCGGCCGGCGCCAACTACGACGTTGGCATCTTCGCCACGACCGGCGGCGCGCTAGGCGGCCTCAATGACGGTGGCGGCCAGGCGGTCGTTGCCTGGGCCAAGAAGGAGCGGCCGGACTGGCAACCGCGGCGCGTACTCGATGTCGGCTGCACGGTAGGTCACAATGCCGTGCCGATCGCTGTGGCCTATCCCGATGCGGAAGTGATCGCGATCGATACTGCCGGCCCGTCGCTGCGCTATGGCGCAGCGCGTGCGGCCGGGTTGGGGGTCAAGAATATCAAGTTCGTCCAGGCCAGTGGCGAGGACCTCTCGCGCTATCCGGACGGCTATTTCGACTGGGTGCAGACCACTATGTTCCTGCACGAGCTGTCGGCCGAATCGATGCCGCGCCTTTTGGCCGAGTGCAACCGCGTGCTGGCCCCAGGCGGGCTCATCCTGCATGTCGAGCAGCCGCAGTACTCGCCCGAAATGCCTCTGTTCGAGCAGTTCATGCGCGATTGGGACGCCTTCAACAACAATGAGCCGTTCTGGTCGGCCATGCATGGGGTGGATCTGAAGGATGTGATGGCTGGTGCTGGCTTTGCCAAGGCCGACCAGTTCGTGGTCGGTGTGCGGGCGGTGGTCGATCGCTCGATCTTCCCCGCTGCTGAAAGCGAGGAACAGGAAGATTATGGCCGCGCGGCGGTCTGGAACGCCTATGGCGCCTGGAAGCCCGTCGCGAAGGAGATGGCGGCATGACCGAGGGGATTGACTGGATCGCCCGCGCCGGCGCCAAGCCCAAGGGACGACGCCCCGCCTTCTTCGAAGACCCGGCGGTTGACCGCCTGTTGTCCTTGACCATGGCCGTTGTGGGTGAGCTTTCGGTGCTGCGCGAGCGGCTCGACACGGTCGAGCGCCTGCTCGACGCCAAGGGCACAATCAGCCGCGCCGAAATCGAGGCCTATGTGCCGGACCGGACGGCTGGCGAAGAGCGCGGCGAAATGATCCGCGCCTATATCGCTCGGGTGATGCGCGGCTTCCAGCAAGAGGTGGAGGCGCTGGAAAATCCCGATCCGCCGATCATGGACTGGGTGGAAAAGTTCTCGAAGTAACGGGTAACCGCCAGCGGCGGCGACAAGGGGGGAAAGCGAATGGAAGAAGTGCTGGTGCTGCGCTGGCTGCACATCATCGCCATGGTCTATTGGCTGGGCGGCGAATGGGGTGTGTTCCAGACGAGCTATAATGTCATGAATGGCGCGCTTTCGCTTGAAGAGCGGCGTCGGCACATGGAAACGGCCTATCGGATCGATATCCTGGCGCGCACTGGGATCATTACCCTGCTGCCGCTGGGCCTACACATGGGTCATATCTATGGCCTGCAGCCTTATGGTGGGTCGTTCCTGACCGTGATGTGGATCGTCGTCGCGCTGTGGCTGGGGCTGTGCTGGGCCGCCTTCTTCAAGCGCGAAACGGACCTTGGTATCCGCCTGACCAAGCTCGACGAGATGGTGCGCTGGGTGCTGATTCCAACGATCTTCGTGGTCGGCATTTCCTCGTTGCTGGGCCATGGTCCGTTCGTCGCGGATGAGGGCATGCGCTGGTATGCCTGGAAGTTCACGCTTTACGGCTTTGCCTTGTGCATCGGTCTGGCGCTGCGTTGGATCATGCGGGCCTGGACCATCCGCTTCCGCCAGTTGGCGCTTGGCCCCAACCCGGAAGCCCAGGCGGCGCTGGAGCGCGAGTTCGGCTATGGCCGGATGCTGGCCTATGTCTACTGGATCACCATTTCGGGGATCTGCTTCCTGGGAACGGTCAAACCGCTCTGAGGAAGGCCGAACCGGACTGCGAAGGGCTCCCCGATTGGGGAGCCCTTTTCATTTCAGGATCTGGTTCATCTCGATCAGGATCCCGTCGGGATCGAAGAAGTTGCAGCCCATCACCCGGATATCAGGCCCGCCATTGCGACCGGGATAGACCTGCAGGCGCGGTTCAGCGGTGAAGGTTACGCCCGGCACCGATTTGGCCGCCCGGCAGCGGCCCTCGACATCGTCAGTGTTCATCACGATCACTACCCCGCCCGGCCCCATCCGGGTGGGATAGGGCGTGGCGGGCAGCTTTGGGTCGATCCACTGCATCAGCCCGATCCAGCCGACCCAGCCATCGTTGGCATTAAGCAGCACGAGCCGCGCCTTGGCTCCCGGAGGTCCGGCCGGCAGGGCGACACCACTGGTTTCAACCACCGTATCGTAATTGACCTTCATGCCCACGACGTCGCGGTAAAGCTTCAGGCTGGCTTCCATGTCGCGCACGATCAGCGTGGTGCGGCGCACATCGGTCGGCAGCCGTTCGGTTGGGGCGGTCACGCCGGGGGCAGTCGGCTGGGTCTGGGCCTGGGCGCAGGCGGCAGTTACCAGGGCCAGCAGGGGCAGGACTTTACGCATCAGTGGCTCTCCTCGACAGCGCCGGATTGAATCAGGGCGGCGATCCTGTCAGCCGGATAGCCAAGAGCCGCCAAGACAGCGCGGGCATCGGCGCCTGGCTTTGGCAGGGCACTTGGAGCGCCCGGGCGCTTGCCGTCCATTTCCAGCGGAATTGTCGGTAACTTGGTCTCCGCGCCAGTGTCGAGCCTGACCGGCTCCATTCCCCCGGCATTGAGATGCGGATCGTCGAACAGCTCTTCCGGCTTGCCGATCGGGGCGAAGGGCATGCCGGTGCCATCGAGCTTGGCAATCACCTCGGCGCGGGTCATCTGGCCGACCAGTTCGCGAATGCGCGGCAGGATCCGGTCGCGCGCCAGGACGCGCTGGTTATTGGCGCGGATTGTCTCGTCGGCCCACAGGTCATCCAGCCCGAACAGCGCGCAGAACTTCTCCCACAGCGCATCGGTGACCACGCCGATGAAGACCGGATCGTCCCGCGTCTCGAACACGTCATAGATTGCCCAGGCCGAGACCCGTGCCGGCATCGGCGCCGCCGGTTTCCCGGTGACCGCGAACTGCGCCATGTGCTGGCCGACCAGATAGGCGGTCGTTTCGAACAGGCTGGCGACCACCTTCTGCCCGCGCCCGGTGCGGTGGCGTTCCTCCAGCGCGGCGAGAATGCCGATGACGCCGAACATTCCGCCAGTGACGTCGATCACGCTGGCCCCGGCGCGCAGGGGGCGCCCCGGCGGTCCGGTCATGTAAGCGAGGCCGCCCATCATCTGCGCCACCTCGTCCAGCGCGGTGCGCTGTTCGTAGGGGCCAGGCAGGAAGCCCTTCTCGGAGCAGTAGATCAGCCGCGAGTTCGTCTTGGCCAGGCTGTCATAGTCCAGCCCCAGTCGGTCCAGCGCGCCGGGGCGGAAGTTTTCGACCAGCACGTCAACGCTGGCGCAGAGGTCCTTGGCGACCCGCAGACCGTCGGCTGACTTGAGATCAAGGCAGATCGACTGCTTGCCGCGATTGTACATTGGGAAATAGCCCGCGCCCGAGCCGAGCAGTCGCCGCGTCTGGTCCCCGCCCAGCGGCTCGACCCGCACCACCTCGGCACCGAGGCCGGCGAGGATATGGCCCACCGTCGGCCCCATCACCATGTGGGTGAACTCAATCACCTTGATCCCGGCAAGCGGGGTGGGGGTAGTCATCGCGCGAGCCTTTCGTTGTAGTCGAGCATCGGGCCGGCATCGGGGGTGAAGCCGTAGAGCGGCTCACCGGGGAGCGCATCGGCCAGGATCTTGCGGACTTCGAGCAGCCTACCGAGGTCGATCCCGGTCGTCAGCCCCATCGAATTGAGCATCAGCACCAGGTCTTCGGTCACCAGGTTACCCGAGGCACCGGGCGCATAGGGGCAGCCACCCAGCCCGCCGAGCGAGGCATCGAGCGTGGTGATCCCTTCCTCCAGCCCCGCCAGCGCATTGGCAAGGCCAAGGCCGCGGGTATTGTGGAGGTGCAGGGTAGTGAGCTTGTCCCCGACCGCGCCGCGCACCTTGCGGATCAGGCGTTTGACCTGGGCGGGATCGGCATAACCGGTGGTGTCGGACAGGCTGAATTCCTGCGCCCCGGCCTCGGCGGCGGCAGCGGCAAGGCGGACAACCTGCTCCTCGTTGACTGCACCTTCGATCGTGCAGCCGAACGCGGTCGAAAGCCCGACGGCAAAGTGAACGCCGGCGACCTGCGCGATCTGCGCCACTTCGGCGATCTCCGCCAGCATCGCCGGATGGTCCTTGCGGACATTGCGCAGTGAATGGGTCTCGCTCATCGAAAAGGGGATCGACATGGCGTGGACGCCAGCCTCGACCGCGCGGGCCGCGCCTTTGGCGTTCGGTACCAGCGCAACAACGTTCAGGCCTGGTATCGTCCGCGCAAAGGCGACCAGTTCCGCCGTATCCGCCATCTGCGGCAGCAGGCTCGGTGGGACGAACGAGCCAACCTCGATCTCCCTCACTCCGGCCGCAGCTTCGGCCGCGATCCAGGCCTTCTTGGCCTCCAGCGGCATGACCCGGTCAATCGACTGAAGCCCATCACGCGGACCGACTTCGGAGACGAGGATTTCGGTCATGCGCGCTTCTCCAGATAGACCCACGGCCGTGCCGCGCGGTCGGCGTCGGTCCAGGCGGCAATTGTACGGCGGTGCTTGAGCGTCAGGTCGATCGCATCGAGCCCTTCAAGCAGCATGGTCTTGGCTTCATCGTCAATCGCAAAGCGCCAGGTCTTGTCGCCAACTTTGACTGTTTGCGCCGCAAGGTCGATGACCACCATCGCCCAATTCAGTTCGCGGACCACATCCTCGGGCAGTTCGACCGGAAGCAGGCCGTTGCGGATGCAGTTGTTCTTGAAGATCGGGGCGAAGCTGGGGGCGATGATAGCCTCGATCCCGAATTCGGCCAGCGCCCAGACGGCGTGTTCGCGGCTTGATCCGCAGCCGAAGTTCTTGCCGGCCAGCAGCAGGCGGGTGCCTATTGCATCGCGTTGATTAAGCACGAAGGCGGGGTCCTGGATGCGCTTGTCGGCATCGCTGTAGCGCCACGAGGCAAACAGGCCGTCTGCCAGACCGGTCCGGCCGGTGCTGCGCATTTCCCGGCTGGGGATGATCGTGTCGGTGTCGATATTGTCGATCAGCAGCGGTACGCCGGGGCTGGTGATAGTGGAAACGGGCGTCATGACGCCAGCACCTTGCGGGGATCGGCAATCGCGCCCGCCAGGGCCGAAGCCGCGACCACTTCCGGACTGGCGATATGGGTACGAATGCCAGGGCCTTGGCGGCCTTCGAAATTGCGGTTGGTGCTGCTGATCGTGCGGCTACCGGGCTCGAACCCTTCTCCCCCGGCATAGAAGCACAGCGAGCAGCCCGAATTGCGCCATTCGAACCCGGCGGCGGTGAAGATCTGGTCAAGCCCTTCGGCTTCGGCCGCGCGCTTTACCGCCATCGATCCGGGCACGACCAGCGCCTTCCGAACCGAAGGTGCGATCCGCTTGCCCTTGAGCAGGGCAGCGGCGCGGCGCAGGTCGGAGAGGCGGCTGTTGGTGCAGGAACCAATGAAAGCCGCATCGATCGGGGTGCCAGCGATCAGTTGTCCGGCCTCAAGGCCGATGTATTCATGCACGCGCGGGGTCCCTTGCGGCACCCGTGCGTCGATCGGAATCGCCTGCTCCGGACTGGTGCCCCAGGAGACCATCGGGGCGAGCGCGGAAGCGTCGATCTCGATCTCGTAGTCGAAGCGGGCGTCGGGATCACTGATCAGGTCTGCCCAGTAGGGTTCAGCAAAGCTGGCCGGGGCATAAGGCCGCCCGGCGAGGTAAGCGAAGGTCTTTGCGTCGGGCGCGATGATCCCGGTCATGGCCGCAAACTCGGTTGCCATGTTGCAGAGGGTCATCCGCCCCTCCATGTCGAGCGCGCGGACGGCCTCGCCGGCAAACTCCACAACATGGCCAGCCCCGCCGCCTGCGCCGTGGCGAGAGATCAATGCGAGTGCCATGTCTTTGGCGGTTACACCCTCTTGCGGCGCACCAGTAAAAGTCACCCGCATCGTGCCGGGCCGGCCCAGCCGCAGCACGCCCGTGGCCATGGCATGTTCCGCCTCGCTCGAGCCAATCCCCCAGGCGAGCGCGCCAAAGGCCCCTTGCGTGCAAGTATGGCTGTCAGGCGCAACCAGTGTAACGCCGGGCAGGACAATGCCCTGCTCCGGGCTGATCACGTGAACTATGCCCTGGTCGCGGTCGGTGACGTCGAACAGCGTGATCCCTGCCGCCAGCGCCGCTTCGCGGGTCTCGGTGATGAAGGCCTGGCCGCCGGGCATCAGCGTTTGGTCGCCCCGGCCCAGCCGCGTGTCGACGATGTGGTCCATCACCGCGAAGACTCGCGCCGGATCGTGGACCGGTCGCCCCGAGGCGGCCATCGACTTGAGCGCGGCGGCGCCGGTTCGTTCGTGCAGGAAGATCCGATCGATCGCGATCAGGGCCACCCCGGCAGTGGTTTCCGCTACCCGGTGCGCGTCCCAGATCTTGTCGAACAGTGTCCGGCCCATCGCTCTGCCCTAGCCCTCAAAGCTCCGCCAGTCCCGCGTTACCAGCTTTTCCTGGATCGCGGTGCGAGTTTCGAGCAGGCCGTTTCTGATCCAGTGCCAGGTGCGACAGCGGTTCTGCCCATCGTCGGAGAGCTGAATCATCTCATAGAGGTAAAGCAAGGGATCGCCCTGGCGCTGCCAGTACAGCATCACGGTGCGATTGTATTCATCGAGCGGCACCTCCGCGGCCCAACCCTTGATCAGTTCGTTGTCCCACCAGACCCGGCCATCGCGGTACTCGGCTGGAAACTCACGCACTTCGGTGCGGCCGTCGGCCCAGATGTAGTGGTTGGTCTGGTGGTAGGGGTAGGGGCCGTCGTTCGGAAAGCGGCAGAGCAGCCGGCTGGCGTGCTCGTCGATCTTTTCATTGGCGGCGTTGAAGTACGAATAGGTACCTTCCCAAACGCCTTCATGGCGAGCGAGGAGCGGCATGGCTTCACGGATATTGGTCATGGCGAGGGACTTATCCTTTGTTCTGGAGGGCAATGGCGAACTGGCGGGCGGCACTGGCGCGGACCAGCTCGCGGCATGCAACGGCGAGGCGTTCCGGCGCGATGTCCTCGGGCGCAAAGGGCACGGCGTGGGCGGCATTGCCTTCGTACCATGGCGCGAAGAAGTGCCGGGCGCGGACGATCGCCCAGGCACGGGTCAGGTAAGCGCCAAAGCGGTCGGGTGTGAAATCGGGGAACAATCGGGCCGGGTCGCCCACCGGCATTGGCGGCAAGGCAACGGTGCCGATGCCGAGTGCCTGTTGCGCCGCTTCGATCACTTCGCCCCATGGCGCCCAGTCGGTCGGGGGCGCCGCCGACCACGGGTCGGACAGGCCGTGCCCGGGCAGGTCAATCGCCGTGCCGATTATCGTCAGGCAGTCTAGCGCTTCGCCAGGACCGTGGACCTGCAGCACGTCCCGCGCGTCGTTCTGGGTGCGGCGCCAGTGAATTTGGCCGTTGAAGGCGGACGTACTGATGGTGATGAAGCCCTGGTGATCATCCGCCTTCAGCTTCGAGTTGGGGCCGGTCTGCAGGGTCTGGAGGAATTCGAGACTGGCTGCCGCCTGGTCATCGGGCGTGCGAACCTTGCGGGCTGACCAGCTCGCCGGCATTGCGCCCAGCCGGTCGATATGGGCCTGCATTGGATCGCCATCATAAGCGGTGATCAGGACCGGGGCGGTCGTGCTGTCGGGCGCGGGAATGTCGCGCGGGGCGGCAAGGACGGCGGCGTAACCGTGGCGGAAGTTGTCGCCCGCGTCGAGGATCTCCATGATAATGTCATGGACCCGCGCCGGATCGTCATGCGCGTTGCGCATCCGGGTCTCGTTGCGGGCATCGTACCAAGGGAAAAACCAGGCCTGCTCCAGGATCCGGTTCCAGGCCCAGACGAGGTGCTCGCCATAGGGCAGTGGCAGGAAGGGCGGAGTGTAATTGGCGCCAAATGCGGCCTTTTCGGCCTCGGTCCAGACGCCATAGCCGCCGGCTGCGATGCCGCTGAACCGTTCCGGGTGGCGCTTCAGCGCGGTGATCAGGATGATCGCACCCGAATGGAAGCCATAGGCCGGGACCTGATCGAGCCCCAAGGCCGCGATGAACTCGACAATGGCATCGGCATAATCGTTGATGTCGGGGCCAGCCTTGGCGAGTGGTTCGGACTGGCCAAAGCCCGGGGTGTCCGGGGCGATGCAGGTGAAATGCGCGCCCCAGCGCTGCATCAGCTCTTCATACTCGCCGCCCGAACGCGGGCTCTGGTGGACCAGCAACAGCACCGGCCCTGTGCCCGCCCTGCGATAATGCACACGACGCTTGCTGGCTCCGCTGCCCAGCGTCAGGTAATGACGGGTAATTGCTAGGGCCATGGCAAGTTGTCCGGACAAATTGTTCTCGACAAGCCCATAGTGCGGCGGCAAAGTCTGCGCAAGCGAAGGAGACGCGATTAATGAGTCTGATCGGTACGCGGATGGTGAGCGATGGAAGAACCGCCCGCCAAATCTTCGAGGAGGTTATGGCCAACCCGGCGCGGAAGAAGTTCGGGTTCGGTAGCAAGCTCGCGATCGTCAATGTCGATTTCCAGCAGGCCTATACCGCGATCGACAAGTTTGCGACCGCCTACGAAACCGATCCGCGCCAGATCGAATATGCCAACACCATCAGCCGCCTTGCCCGCGCCAAAGGGATGCCGGTGATCTGGACCCGGGTGGCCTACAAGGCCGATGCCGGCGATGCCGGGGTCTGGGGCACCCGCACCGATACGCCGGATTCGCTCCAGAACATCAAGTATGACAGCGAGCGGCATCAATACGATCCGCGGGTCGAGATCGGGCCGGACGATCTGCAATATACCAAGCGGATGCCCTCAGCCTTCTTCGAGACGCAGCTGGCAAGCTACCTCGTCTGGCACAAGGTCGATACAGTGGTGGTGACGGGCGGATCGACCTCTGGCTGCGTCCGCGCCACGGCGGTCGATGCGCTGAGCCATGGCTATCGCACCATCGTTCCGATCGAGACCTGCGCCGACAAGCACGAGTCCTACCACTTCGCTAACCTCACCGACCTGCAACTGAAGTACGCCGATGTCGAGCCGGTCCAGGCGGTGATCGACTGGCTGGAGGCGCGCTGATGCAGGAGGGCGCGGCCGACCCGCAGCTTTACGACTATGCCCCCTATCGCGGGCGGAAGAAGGTGGTCTGGCCGGGCGGCAAGACCGTGGCGGTCTGGGTCGCGCCGAACCTTGAATACTACGAGATCGACCCGCCCGCGCACCCCAAGCGCAAGGCCTGGGCGCGCCCGCACCCCGATGTGGTCGGCTATTCCCACCGCGATCACTCCAACCGGGTCAGCCACTGGCGCATGGCCGAGGTGATGAGCAAGCATGGCTTTCCCGGTTCAGTCAGCCTGTCGGTCGCGCTGTGTCAGCATCATCCCGAAGTGGTCGCCGATGGCGCAGCGCGGGGTTGGGAGTTCTTCAGTCACGGCATTTATAATACGCGCTATGCCTATGAAATGTCAGAAGATCAGGAACGCGAGATCATTGCGGATTCCATTCGCACCGTGCGTGAGACAACCGGACAGACGATCCGCGGCTGGCTCGCGCCGGCGCTGACGCATACGCCGCGCACGCTCGACCTGATTGCCGAGATGGGGCTCGATTACACCTGCGACCTTTACCACGACGACCAGGTGCAGGAGGTGAAGGTCCGGTCGGGCCGGCTCGCCTCGATCCCCTATAGTCTGGAAGTGAATGACCACTACGGCTTCTTCGTCTACAATATGTCCGGCCGCGAATATGCTGATACGCTGATCCGCCAGTTCGAGCGACTGGCGGCGGAAGGCGAGCAGTCCGGCACGGTGATGTGCATCCCCTTGCATGCCTATTTGATCGGGCAGCCGCACCGGATCGGTCCGTTCGAGGAGGCACTGCGTCACATTGCTGCCGATGGCCGCGCCTGGATCGCGCGGGCGGGCGAGATCGTCGATGCCTGGAGGGCTCAGCAATGACACTGGACCCTGCCTATCTCGAATATCCCAGGCGCCGCCATGGCTATGACCACAATCTCTATTCCTGGTCGGCGCTGCACGAGCGCGCGCCGGTGCAGTGGCCGCAGGGTTCGGTCGCGGTGTGGGTTTGCGTCAGCCTGGAATGGTTCCCGATCATTCCCGGCGGGGCCTTTGCCGCGCCGGGGCATATGCAGACCGCCTATCCCGATTACCGCCACTATACCGCGCGGGACTATGGCAACCGGGTGGGGGCCTGGCGCTTCCTCGATGCCCTGGCCAAGGCCGGCGCCAAGGCCAGCTTCGCAACCAATGCTGCCGTGGCTGAACGCTATCCGGAGCTGGTCCGCGCCGTGCTGGATGGCGGGCATGAGCTGATCGCCCATTCGACCGACATGAACGGCACGATCGATTCCTCGCTGGCGGAAAGCGCAGAGCGGGACCTGATCAACGATGCGATGCAGCGGATCACAGCGGCCAGCGGTGTGCAGCCCTCGGGCTGGCTTTCGATTGCCCGCTCGCAGAGTTTCAACACCTTGGACCTGCTGAAAGATGCTGGTCTAACCTATTGCTGTGACTGGGTGAATGACGAACTGCCCTATCGCTTCAGCAACGGGCTGGTCGACCTGCCACTGAACCATGAGCTGTCAGACAGGACGATCATCGCGGTGCAGCAACAGTCGGCGGATAGCTGGGCGCAAAGCCTGGAGGATGCCTTTGACTGGCTTGCGGCAGAGGCGGCCACCACAGGCAGCGGGCGAATGCTGCCGATCCATGTCACGCCCTACATTATGGGTCTGCCTTATCGCATCGCCGCCTTTGAGCGCCTGTTGCAGCGGCTAGGCCAGCGCAGCGAATGCTGGTTCGCGCGCGGAGACGAGATCGTATCGAGTTGGGAGGCCCAGCAATGAGCAATCGCACCGAGCTTGCCCGGGTGATGCCCGCCATGCTGCGCCACGAAGGCTGGTGGAATGGCTGGTACCGTCACTTCGATGGTGATGGGAACATGGTCGATGCCCACCGGGTCAAAACCTGGTGCGAGTTTCCCGACGCAGGCGAGTGGCATTACATCCAGCACAATTGGCTGGAATGGGACGATGGTCGCAAAGCCACTTATGAGTTCGGCGGCAAGCTGGAGGGCGATAAGCTGGTCTGGCAGACGGACCGCTTTGGCGGCTACGGCTGGCAGACCCATGAGGACGTGCTGATGCTGCGGCTGGAGCGGCAGGACGTGCCCGACGCCTATTACATCGAGATGATCGCTATTGCCGAGGACGGGCAGACCCGCTCGCGCACCTGGGAATGGTTCCAGCATGGCCGCCCGTGGAAATGGACGCTGTGTAACGAGGTGAAGACGGGATGATCGCGGCGCTGCTTCTGTTGGCCCAGGCGGTCGATCCGGCGGTGACCAAGGCCAAGCCGCTTGAAGCTCCGCGCGCCGTCGCCCCATCCGCCAGCACCTGCGATCAGCCGGTGATAATGGTTGTGGCCGGACCGACTCGTGATCGGGCGCGGATGCTGGCCTATGGCAAGGCGATCGCCGAAAGCCGACTCTACCAGCAGCTCGGCGGTTACTACCTCAACGCTCCGCAGGCGGTGGCGCAGTTCGAGGGTAGCCCACCCGCCGGCTATACCACGCTGATGGTGCGTTTTCCCTGCCTGGAGAACGCCCGCGCTTTCTGGAACAGCGAAGCGTACCAGCAGCAGATCCTGCCGCTTCGACAAAACCCTTCGGCAGGGGACTACTTTGTGACAGTTTACCCCGAAGCCCCATTACGCGATGATCTGATCGGCAAGGTCGGCGACAATGGCTACCGCGCTGAATTCGATGCTGCCGCCGTGCCCCAGGTGAAAGGAACCGGACAATGACGCTTGCGCTCAACCACCCAATGAACCCGGACAAGACGCCCGAGGAGCTGGCCCGTGGCCGGTTCGTTTCGGGGATCCGCAGTCTGATCCTCAATGACCTGGCGGGCGATCTCAAAACGGCATACGACAAGCGCGCCGCACCGGCCTTCAGGAAGCGCGAGGGGCGCGAGCCGGCCAGCAGCCGCGATGCCCACATGGCGCTGCGCGGTGATCCGGCCTTCAACATTTATTCGGCGATGCGGGTCCAGGCGCAGAAGATGGTCTGGGCGAGCGTGGGTGATAGTGTCGCGCGTGAGAGCGACAAGCTGGCGGCAGAAGCTGCCAAGGTTGCAAACCAGCCGGGCAGCGTGACGCTCAATCCCGATCTTGAGGTGCCGCGCAATGTTTCCGCGATCGAAGTGCACCATATGCCGGGCAGTTATACCCGCGGGGCTGACAGTCTGGAAGCCGGCGCGATCTATGATCGCGGCCTGGCGGTCTTCTCGATGGGGCTGATGGGCGCGAACCTGGACGATATCGGGCTGTCGATGGCGAAATACATTGCGCTGCGCTACCCGGATTTCCAGCCGCAGCGGATTCTCGATACTGGCTGCACGATTGGTCACAACACCCTGCCGTGGAAGCAGACCTATCCTGCGGCTGAAGTTATCGCGATTGATGCTGCACCGGGCGGCCTCGTTTATGGTTCCGCCCGCGCCAAGATGCAGGGGCTGGAAGTGCACTTCCAGCAGATGTGCGCCGACAGCCTCGATTTCCCGGATGCCAGCTTCGATATGGTGTGGAGCTCGATGTTCCTTCACGAACTGTCGAAGAAGACCCGCGCTGCCGCCTTTGCCGAGGCGTACCGCGTGCTTAAGCCTGGCGGGTTGCTGCTGCACATGGAACTGCCGCCCAATGGCGAGATGAGCGCCTTTGACGGGTTCTATCTCGATTGGGACAGCTACTACAACGAAGAGCCGTTCTACAAAGGCTACCGCGACGAAAGCCCGCCCGAGCTCTGCGCCCGCGCCGGCTTTGCGCCGGAAAACTATTTCCAGTTCGTGGTGCCGTCGGTCGGGATTTACGGCGAACAGGCGATTGCCGACATGGTTGCCAGTGACCAGGCCGAGGCAGTGGGGCAGGCCACCACCGGCCGCCTTGCCGAAGGGGTGATGTGGTTCGGCTATGGAGCTTTCAAGCAGTGAAGGACGACCTGCGCCCCGAAGACGCCCCGACCGAAATCTATGACACGCTGGGCCGTGCGCGGTTCTTCGCCGATCCGGGGATGGACCGTTTTGTCGCCGTGGTGATGAACCTGGCCCAGGAAGTCTGGGTGCAGGAAGAACGGATCCTCGCGCTGGAAGAGGACAAGGGTGCCGCTCCGGCCGACCGCGAGGCCAAGCTCAAGGCCTTCATCGACCGGGTGTTCGAGCCAGTGCGCGGGGCCTAGACGTCCGCTTCAACCGGGTTGAAGCCCATTACCGCTTCATTCGAGAGCGGCGCGGTCGAAGGGACGAAGGTATCGGGATCGATTGCCTGCGTCACCTCGCCCTGCCGCTTGGACATGGCATGAAGCAGTTCGGTGCGCGGGCGGCGTGCGGCTTCGTAGCGGGCAAGGGCAGTCCCTATCTCGGGTTCAAGCTGCAGGGCCCGGGCCAGCGCCCAGCCATCCTCGATCGCCATGGCCGCGCCGGCACCCAGGAATGGCAGCATGGCATGAGCCGCATCGCCCAGCAGGGTTACCCGGCCCACGGACCAGCGCGGGAGCGGCGCGCGGTCGTACAGCCCCCATTTTATGATCGGTCCGGCTTGTTCGATCAGGCCCAGCACGTCCGGATGCCATCCAGCGAAGGCCCGCGCCACTTCATCGCGGCTGGCACCGATTGACCAGCCTTCACCAACCACCTCGTCGGTCTCGACCAGTCCGGCGCAGTTGACCACCTCGCCGCCGGCCATGGTGTAGCGGTTGAATGTCCGGCGCGGCCCGATGAAGATTGCGCTGCGGCCAAGGCCCATGAACGGCCCGGCCTGCTCGGCGGGAACCAGGAAGCGATAGGCGAGATGGTTGGTGTAGCGTGGCGCATCGCCAGGAAAAGCCAGCGCGCGCACGGCCGAACGGACGCCATCGGCGCCAACAAGGACCGATCCGGTCGCGCTGGAACCATCGCCAAAGCCCGCAGTCACCCGGTCCGGCTCCTGGTCCAGCCCGATCAGGCGGCGACCGGTGTGGATCGTCACGCCCAGCCGCTCCGCTGCGGTGATCAACACGCTCTGCAAATCAGCGCGGTAGCAATGGCGGACAATGTCGCTCGCCCCATCATCAGGCCGCCCGTCGCCCAGATCAGGCGCGCCCATCAGCAGGCGGCCATTCTGGTAGTGCAGGAACGGCAAGGCCCCTGCCGGACAAGCAATTGCCGCGACCTCGGCCTGGATGCCAAGATCGCGGAACACGTGCTGCGCACCGCGTCCCAGGGTCAGGCCGGCCCCGGTTTCACGCAGTTCACTGGCGGCTTCATGGACCTCGACCGCAATGCCGGCGCGGGCAAGGGCAATGGCTGCTGTCAGCCCGCCCAGGCCCGCCCCGATCACCAGCACCGGATCATTTGTTCGCATGGCGGGAAACTGGCGCAAATCGGCGTCCGCGACAAGGATTCGTGCTTGGGAATGTCCGGACAACCCTGCTAGCTTCGCGCGGTATCTGGAAAGGATGTGCTTGGCATGAAAGCTTGGGAAATCGGGACGATTAGCGGGATCGACGGGATGCGGTTAGCAGAGCGGGCGAACCTGGTGCCAGGGCCGGGCGAAGTGCGGGTGGACGTGATCGCGGCAGGCCTCAATTACCGTGACCTGATGGTGCTGGAAGGCCGCTATGGCGCGCCCAAGCCGCCCGAGCGAATTCCGCTGGCCGATGGCGTTGGCCGGATTGCCGCCCTGGGCGAAGGCGTGACCGGCTGGTCGGTCGGCGAGCGGGTGATTGCCCCGCATTTCTCGACCTGGATCGATGGTCCCTATTCACTCGCCGTCTTTGCGAAGGACCTCGGCTCGAGCGCCGATGGCTGGCTGGCCGAACAGATCGTGCTGCCCGCCAATGCCTTGGTCCGCGCGCCGGATGCCATGAGCGACCTTGGTGCGGCCACAGTGTCTGTGGTCGCTGCGACAGTGTGGCATGCGATGGTTACCTTCGGGCAGGTCCAGCCAGGAGAGTTGGTCTTGGCGCAGGGAACTGGCGGCGTATCGGTGTTTGCCCTGCAACTCGCCAAGGCATTGGGCGCGCAGGTGGCGATTACCTCTTCGAGCGATGAAAAGCTTGCCCGTTGCCGCGAGCTGGGCGCTGACTTCACCGTCAATTATCGCGACCGGCCGGACTGGGCTGCCGCTCTGCTTGAGCAAACCGGCGGGCGCGGCGCCGATGTGGTGGTCGATACGCTGGGCTTCGACGCGCTGGGTGAGACGGTGGCAGCCTGCGCGGTCAATGCCCGGATCGGCACGGTCGGCGCGCTGTCTGGCACACCGCAGGCCCAGGCCGGGGTCAGTCAGGGCATGCTGATTGCCCGCAATATCGCGATCAAGGGGATCGCTTCGGGCAGCCGCGCGATGTTGAGCGCTGCGCTGGAAGCTATAGGCAAAGCCGGGGTTGAGCCAGTGGTCGATGCGACCTTCGCCTTTGCCGATGCGCAGGATGCCTATCGCCACCTTGCTGCTGGTGCGCATCTGGGCAAGATTGCCATCACGATCTGACGAAAGGATTTGCCATGCAGTACCGCCAACTGGGCCAGGGCCTGACAGTTTCCGCCATCGGCCTTGGCTGCATGGGCATGCTCAAGGGCGGTAACTTCAACTATGGTGGGGATGCTGACCTGGACGAGGCAGTCCGCACGATCCACCGCGCGATCGATCTGGGCGTCACCTTCTTTGACACGGCCGAAATTTATGGTCCGCGCGCCAATGAAGAGCTGGTCGGCAAGGCAATCAAGGGCAAGCGCGACGGGCTGGTGATTGCCACCAAGTTCGGCTTCAAGTTCACGGACGAGGGCCAGTTTCTGGGCGTCGATTCCAGCGAAGCCAATATCCGCCGCGCGGTCGAAGGCTCGCTCCAGCGGCTGGGGATCGACTGCATCGACCTCTACTATCAGCACCGCGTCGATCCGGCAGTGCCGATCGAGGATGTCGTCGGCGTGCTGGCGGACCTGCAGGCCCAAGGCAAGATCAAGCACATCGGCCTGTCCGAAGCCGCCGCCAGCACGATCCGCCGCGCGGCGGCCGTCGCGCCGATTGCCGCGCTGCAGAGCGAGTATTCGATCTGGGAGCGCGAGATCGAGGAGGAGATCCTGCCGACCTGCCGCGAGCTTGGCATTGGCCTGGTGCCCTATTCGCCGCTCGGTCGCGGCTTCCTGACCGGTACGGTGACCCGGGCCGAGGAGCTGGCCGAGGGCGACTATCGTCGCCACGACCCGCGCTATCAGCAGGACAATTACGATGCCAACATGCGCATCGTCGGGGTGGTGAAGGCCGTGGCAGAGCGGCGCGGCGTATCCCCGGCGCAGGTCGCGCTGGCCTGGCTGCTGGCGCAGGGACCGGACGTGGTGCCGATCCCCGGGGCCAAGCGTCGGGCGACACTGGAGGATTCGATGGCGGCGGCCGAGCTGGCGCTGACGGCGGACGACGTGGCCGAGATCTCGGCCGTCGCCCCGGTCGGCGGGACCAGTGGCCCGCGCTATCGCCCGGCCGGGATGGCGACTGTCCGGCTCTAGAGCCGGACCACGGCCTTGCCCATGGTCTGACCAGCCAGCAGGGCCTCGACCGCGTCGGGCACGGCATCCAGCCCGTTGCCCAGCGCTTCGGCGTGGGGCTTCAGCAGGCCTTTGGCATAAAGCTCGAACAGCGCGGCGCGGGCTGCGGGCCAGTGCGCGGTGTGCAGCGCGTTCATAAAGGCGCGGACCGAGGCGCCCTTGTAGTAAAGCTTGTGGCCGATCCGGGGTGCGGTGACCGGGCTGGGCTGGTCATCGACCATGTCGCTGGCCCAGCCGCTGATCACCAGCCGGCCGTGGTTGGCCAGATTATCGACCATGGCATCGAACACCTCGCCCCCAACCGTATCGAGCGCCAGATCGATCCGATCATGGTACTCGCTGGCGAGCACTTCGGCCACGCTTTCGGTGCGGTAGTCGATCACCCGATCCGCGCCGAGCGCCTTGACGAAGGCGGCTTTCTTAGCCCCGCCGCAGATCGCGATGACATGGCATTGGTGGAGCTTGGCAATCTGCACCGCGAGGTGGCCAAGGCCGCCCGCCGCCGCGCTGATCGCGACAGTTTCACCGCGCTGCATCGCTCCGGTCAGGGTCAGGGCCAGCCAGGCGGCGACCCCGCTGGAGGCAAGGGCCAGGGCCTCGGCGCTGGCTTCGGGCAGCGGCACGAAGTCCGCCGCTGGGCCGCAATTGGCCTCCCGATATCCGCCGCGAAAGCGAGTGGCGGCAACGGCCTGACCAAGGGCCAGATCGGTCACGCCTGAGCCCACCGCCTCAACCGTGCCGACGGCCTCCACCCCGGTCAGGAACGGCGGCTCCATCCGGATGGTCCCGACGGCATTGCGGGCGAGCTGGGTATCGAAGATCCCGTTGATCCCGCACCAGGTGTTGCGCACCAGCACTTCGCCGGGACCCGGCTCGGGCAGCGGCAGCGTTACGATCCGGGTGGCTGCGCGAAAGCTTTCGGCAAAGCGGTACTGCTCGATCGCGCGGTAGCTTTCGGCCATCAGCTGCGGCTGAGTTCGACCAGCTCGTAACGGTTCATCATATATCCGTCGATCGAGGCATAGACCAGGATGCAGTCTTCATCGGCGGTGGCCCAGATGTCATAGGCCGGGTGCTTGACGCCGCCCATGCCGTGATCGCTTTCATCGACAAAGCGGAAGTGGTGGCAAGCAAAGGTACCGGCAGCGACGGTCTTTTCCTCGTCCCCGACATATTCGAGCGTGATATTGACCTCGGCAATCATCGGCGGGGTCGCGCCGCGATGGTCGGGCGAGGGCAGGAAGCAGCGCATGTTGCGGCGGTGCGGGCCCTTGCTGACGTCCATCTTGCGGCCCAGGTAGGCATCGGCAACCACCGGGTGTGTGCCGAAGGCATCGAACGCGCCGACCCTCATCTGCTGCGACAGGCGACCGATCGAGGGGCCATAGCTTTCGCACTCGATCGTGCCGGTCGCAGCATCGTGGCGCATCCAGCCCGAACCCATGAAGCTGTCGCCCACGGTCAGGTGCACGTGAAGGTGCTGGGGCACCATGTCCGGCCCCAGGTGATAGGTAATGTTGCGCAGCACGGTGGGATCGGGTTCCTCGATCTCGCAGCGGGCATTCATGATCGTGCTACCATCGGCGTGGTGGGTAAACGAGAACCACTCGCGCCCACGCTCCTGCCCTTCCATGCCCGGCTTGACAGAGGTGTAGCGGATTTTCCCCGATACGGTGCGGTGCTTCATCAGATCACTCCGGCTTTGGACAGTTTCTCGATCACGGCGGCCTGGGCGCGCAGGAAATGCTCGCGCTCGGGCACTTGCGGCGCGCCATTGGCATCCAGCATGGCGTTCCCATCCTGGCCGGCTGCGGCGGCATAGGCCGCGGCGAACAGGGCGGGGCGCTGGCGGGCCAGGCTGTTGGTCATCGCCGGCACGCGGCGGGTTTCGCGCAAGTGGGCAATGTCGATCTCGGCAAAGGCGGTGAAGGTTTCGCCGCTCATTGACTGGGCTAGGAGCTTGCCATTCGGGCCGACCACCTGGCTGTTGCCATCGGCACTGGCCAGCGGCAGCGAACAGTCAGCGATCCCCGCCGTGTTGGCCGAGACGACATAGGCCATGTTCTCCCAGGCGCGGGCGCGCTTGGCGATATCCTTGGCCGTGCCGAGCGGCGAGCCGATCTCGCTGGAGGAATGCACGAAGACCTCGGCCCCACGGAAGGCCAGGGCGCGGGCGATCTCGGGATAGAGAATCTCTTCCGAGGCGATCGCGGCCAGTCGCCCGATCTCAGTATCGGCGACCGGGAAGACGCCCTCCAGCCCATAGTGATCGAGATAGCGGTCCCACACGTCATGCGGGCTGGGCGCAAACATCGACAGCAGCCGGCGATAGCGCAGCACCACACTGCCGGCCGGGTCGATCACGAAGCTGGTCTGGAAGTAGAAGCCGGGAAAGTGCAGGTCGCTTTCATAGGCATTGCCGGCCACGAACAACCCCAGCCGCTGGGCCATCGCACCGAGCGCGGCATATTCCGGGCCATCGGCGGCAAAGGCGGCCCGCTCGGCGAATTCCGGGATCGAAATCCGGCCTGGGTAGGAGGTGAACAGGTACTCCGGAAGCACCGCGAGCTTCACCGGGCGCCCCTGGAACTGTTCGATGAAGATCTTCGCGCCGCGAATCCGGCCCTCGATCTCCCCAATTTGAGTGAGAATCTGCGCCCGCGCCGCCGCCGCATCGGCACAGCGTTCGACCGACCTGGCCATCAACTGCATTGCCACGGCGGCATAGGGCGCGGGTACTGTCACAGCCCGAGGCTCCCGGGGTTCATCAGGCCCTTCGGGTCAACCTTGGCCTTGAGCTCCCGGAGCAGGCCCCAGGTGGTGGCTGAATGGCTGTTCTTGAGCGGATAGGTGCGCGCGATCTGCAAGTGGACTGCACCCAGCTTCTGGAACTCGGCGATGACACCGGCGCGCAATTCGGCCACCAGCGCGGTACTGGCGGCATTGGCCGGAAAACCCTTGAGCTTGGCGAGGTGGGCTGGCTCGACTGCATGGCGGTGCAGCGGGTTCAGTTCATCCGGCCAGAAGAATACCGGCTCGATCAGGCAGACCTGCGGACTGACCGCGGCCAGCATCGCCCCGGCATTGACGCCCAGCGCCGCCATT
Source organism: Novosphingobium sp. (assembly GCA_044238415.1). GTDB lineage: Bacteria > Pseudomonadota > Alphaproteobacteria > Sphingomonadales > Sphingomonadaceae > Novosphingobium. Next base: position 26,421 of record JBIIDJ010000010.1, on the reverse strand, counting down.
TCGTCAGCGCGGGCAGCGAACAGGGCCTGGACCGCATTCCAGCCTTCCGCCAGCTTTGAATGCGGCAGAAAGCCATGCACCGGGACCCAACGCTCGCCCTCCGGCCCGACCATCGAATTGACCGGCGGGAAGGGGTTGGCGCGCAGGATCTTGGGGATCGTGTTCTCGATCGCCTTGCCGCCAGCTTCCTCGATCAGCCGGGTGATCTCATCCATGTCGGCATCGGCCTCGTTCTGCCGGCGGCGCTCGCTGATGCAGTGCAGGCTGAACGGCACCTCATCGAGGAAGCTGCGTCCGGCGAGCGCAACCTTGGCGCCTTCCTTCAGCCCCTTCAGCAGCGAGCCTTGCGCCTTCATCATGTTGACCAGGCTTTTCGCATCGCTCGCCAGGCTATCTCGCTTCATCCGTTGGGCCTGGAGGAAGGGATCGAAGCCAAAGTTTTCGCTGGCAAGGCCCTCGCGCGCGACGGCGCTCATCCCTGCAAAGAGCTGGTCCGAGTTGTCGAAAGAGAAGCTGCCATAGGCAAAGGCTGCGCCTTCGCGCACCAGCCGCAGCGTGGCGCGGGCCTTGATGCCGAAGGCGCCGCAATCGGCGGCGAACAAGCCGGTCAGGTCCGGGCCATAGGGACGGAAGAAGCTGGAGCCAGTGGAGACGACCGAACCATCGGCCAGGACCACGTCAAAGCTCAGCGCGGAATCGACTACCGTGCCGCCGCCCGCGCCCCAGAATACGCCGTTCTGGCTCATCCCCCCGCCGACCGTGGCGTTGATGCCCGAAAGCGTGCCCCAGGTCCTCGTCCGCAGCCCGCGAGGCTGCAGCGCGCGGCGCAGCTCTTCCCAGGTGATGCCGCATTCGACCGTCACGGTCATATCGGTTTCGTTGACCTCAATCACGCGGTTGAGGCTGGCGGTATCGATCAGGATGAAGTTTGCTGTGGGTGAGATGTAGCCGCCGGTGTAGCTCATGCCCCCGCCGCGCGGGACGATGGCCATGCCGACAGCCGTGGCTGCACCGATTCCGGCCGCCAGTTCCTCGACCGAGCCGGGGCGGAACACCGCGAGGGGAGCGGGTCCGGCCGAATAGACGTCATGACGATAGAGCTCGCGCGTTGCCTCGTCGGTCAGCAGCGAGGCGGGGGCAACCTTGCCTTCCAGCGCGGTGAGCGGGTTGGCGACTATGGCGTTCATGCGGCCTTTTCCTTTGCTCCGAAGGTGGGATAGCGCCCGAGGGTGATCAGCAGAACAGCCCCGGCGGCGAACAGGAACATCGATGCGTAGAGCATCTGATCATAGCTGCCGGTGACGTCGCGGACCCGGCCGTAAAGCACCGGCGAGATGGCCGAAGCGAGGCCGAAGGGCATGTAGAGCATGCCATAGATCTTGCCGTAGCTGGCCATGCCGAAATAGCGGCTGGCAAGGTAGGCGATCAGGTCGCTCTCGGCCCCGGCGGCGAAGCCCAGCATGAAGGCGGCGATGTAGATCGTCTGCACATCGGTGCTGGTGCCCATCAGCCACCAGCAGGCCAGTGCCGGGATCAGCAGGATCGGCATGCAGACGATTGGCGCCCAGATCCGGTCAAGCAGCCAGCCGGTGATGATCCGGCCTGCCATCAGCGCCAGGCCGATCATGCCCATGATGGTTGCCCCTTCGGCCGCACCCATACCGTGCTGCTTGATGATCTCGGGCATGTGGATATGTGCGCCGCCATAAGCGAGGGCGACGAGGGCAATGGAAAGCCAGATCGTCCAGAAGCGGCGGTCACGCAGCGCTTCGGACAAAGTCACGCCGGTCAGGCTGCCACCTACGGAGATGCCAGAGGGCATTTCGGCAGGCGTTGGTTCACGGAACCAAAGGTAGATAATGGGCAGGGAAACAAGGAGCGGGAACAGGGCAACGACCGGATACATTCCCCGCCAGCCCCATTGCCCGATCGCCCAGACCGCGACCTGCGGCACGATCAGCGCGGCGAACGAGGTGCCAAGCAGCAGGATTCCCAGTGCCAGGCCGCGGTTCTTGTAAAACCACATGTTGATAGCGCGGCTGAACGTGACCGGGGTCGAACCGATCCCGACGAGCCCGACCATGAACCACAGCAAGTAGAAGGCGAAGATCGAGGCTGGGGTTGCCCCGAGTGCCGCAAAGATCAACCCGAAGGCCAGGGTGGAGAGCAGCGCCACCTTGCGCACCCCGTGGCGATCGGCCAGCGAGCCGAAATAGGGCGCCAGCAGCGCAGCCGTGATGCCGTAAATCGACATGGAGAGCGAAGTCTGGGCGAAGGACCAACCGTATTCCTCCTTCAGCGGCGCCAGCACGAAGCCGATCGTGTTGAACGGCAGCGGCGATGCGCCGCAGGCCACGCCGATCAGGCCAGCCAGCAGGACCTTCCAACCCATCCCGAATTCGGACTTCTGCGCGCTCATCCCAGCGGTTCTCCCTCAAGCTGCTCAAGCACGAACAGCGAATCCATGTACCCTTCGACCACGCCCTGCACGTAGAGGAAATCCCCGTCCGCGCTGATCCACATGTGGTAGGGCGGGTGGGCATTGGTCATCCCGGTGAAGGCCAGACGGTGGCAATCGAAGCTGCCCGCCGGCACTGCGATTGTCTCGCGCTTAATGTAAGTTAATCCACTGGCGGATATTTCGAGCCTTGGCCCGGTCGCGCCGAAGTGGTGCAGGCTGTGCAGCAGATTGCGTCCGCCAAGGAAATGCGTGTGCCCGGCGCCGCGTTCGAAGGGGAAGCTGGCCGCCAGCCAGCCATCGCCCATCAAAGCATGGACGCCAAAGCCGCGCATCGGCTTCTGGATTGACACGCGCTGGCTGATTCGGCCCTGATCGCGGGTGAAGCTTTCTCCTTCGGCCTCATCATCGCCAAAGCGGAACCACCCGGAGCCGGTCGGCACGCCGTGGTTGATAATGCGGACATAGGCGTCGAGCGGCTGGAACCCGGCATCGACGTTCAGTACGGTTTCGCGCACCACCTGCTCGGCGTCGAAAGCCATCTCGCAATGGACCGACAGGCAGCGACCACCGCTCGCGTCGCGGGTCAGCGTAAACTCCTCGAAGCCCCATTCGGCTTCGTCACTGCGATGGCGGTACGAGATGCGGCCGCGGCGGCGGGGGAGGGGAACAAGCTCAGTTCGCATGGTAGAATTCGGTCAGGTTTCCATCGGGATCGCGCACGGCGAAGAGATCGACCGTGCCGAGGCCGGCGATCCTAACCCCCTGAGCGGCATAGGCTATCGTTGTCCCCCGGGCCTCAACCGCGCGTCGATAGGAGGCGAGATCGCGTACCGGGAAGCGCAACAGCAGCAAGCCTAGGTTGGGTGGGCTGGCATGGGCTGACTGGTCAGTGCCGGTGAAACCCTGCATCTCCATCACTTCGACCCGGCCGGTTTCACCCGGCACGGGCTGGAGTGCGGCAGCTGCGCGCGGAATTTTGGGAGTGTAGTTTAGCGGAATGCCGAAGTTGGAGCGGGCCGGTTCGGGCGGCTCCCGGTCACTATCGAAGACCAGTTCGAAGCCCAGGTTGTTCAGGTAGAAATCACGCGCACGGGCCTTGTCCTTGACCATCCGCATCGAATTGAAGGCGTGGCTGATCCGCCCGACCGGGAAGGCGGTGAAAGGCGGGCTGACGCGCTGGTAAACCGCGATATTGATCCCGTGCGGGCCGGTCAGCACCACGTTGCGCAGGTCCGAGGCGCCGAAGGTAAAGCGCACTGGCTCGCTTTCGGCCCACCAGCCGGCCTTGATCGCCGCATCGAACAGCGCCGGGACATCGTCGGAGCGGACCATCAGCGAATAGATTCCGCCCGGATCCCAGGTTCGCGCCGCCAGCCGAACCGGGCGCTGGGGCACGCCGGAAAAGCGGACGAAGCGGATGCAGCCACTGCTGGCCTGTGGGGCGCACCAGCGCTCGAACGTGGCGCTGGCCTTGGCGGGGAGGTTCCAGGCAGCCAGTTCGGATCGCTCAACCTTGCCAGCAGCTTTGCGGGTCCAGCGGCCTTCGCGCGCCAGCAGGTCGGTTATCGTTGCAAACGCAGCGACGCCGACCACTGCCTCGCTCCAGGGAGCGACACCGTGATCGGCGGCGACCCCGGCAGAGACCGGGGAATGGACCGCAGCGGCAAGCAGGATCGCCGCCGCCGCGGCCCGGCGTTTCATCAGAAGTCGAACTTGGCCCGCAGAGTCCAGGTGCGGGGCGGGTTCAGGTAGAGGACGTTGGCCAGGGTGCTTTCAACTGCTTCCTGATCGAAGCAGTTCTTGCATTCCGCCACCAGCGACCAGCCAGCTTCGGACTTCAGCGTGAGCGAAGCATTGGCGATCCAGCGCGATTCGCTGAACGAACCGGTGACAAAGTTGCCAAGGCCCCGCAGGTTGCCGCCGTAGACTGTGCCGCCGGGGCTGGTGAAGGGTTGGCTGTAGAAGCTGACCTGGCTGGTGCCGGTTTCGCTGTCGGCCCGCCAGCTGGCGTTGACCGCCGGGGTCAGCGTCATGCCGCTGCCCAGCTGGGCTTCGTAGCTGGCACCGAAGGCCATGGTCCAGGCCGGGCTCCGCACTGGTTCGGCGAGGGACCCATCGGGTGCAACGATGCCAACGCCGCAAGCCGTGGCATTGTCGGTACCGCTGCCCACCGGGGTCCGGCCAGCTGCCCGCTGCGTGGCGCATGCCGCGAGCTGACCCGCGACAGCCTGCACCCCGTAGAGATCGAACGCCGGGGCGTTGGGATCAAGCCGGTATTCGTCGTCCATATAGCCGATCGAGCCGAACACCGTGAAGCCGTCAGCCGGGCGCGCCGTCACTTCCAGTTCCACGCCCTTGTTGCGATAGTTCGCGAAGTTGCGGGTGATGAACGCGATCGAGCCGTTAGCGCGGGTAAAGGCCGAAGGGGTCTGCAGTCCTTCGATATCGAGCAGGAAGCCCGTCAGGTTAACCCGGAGGCGGTTGTCCATGAGGTCCGCCTTGACCCCGGCCTCATAGGACCAGGCGGTTTCCGGACCGAATGGCAGGGCTTCCGACGGGGCAGTCGCGCGAGCGTTCCAGCCGCCCGACTTGAAGCCCTTGGTTGCGCTGAGGAACAGCAGGACATCATCGTTCATCTTGTAGTTGATCGCAAACCGCGGGGTCCAGACCTTGGTCTTGATCTTGGGCGGGATCGCAACGCCGTTGGCGGCGCGCAGGTTGCCATTGACCAGGCAGCCCGCCTCAACCGTGCCGTCGTTGCAGCTGGCGCGGTTGTCGGAGATGTCGAAGGTCTTTTCTTCGTCCGTGTAGCGGATCCCGGCGGTCAGGGTCAGCGCTTCGGTGGCGTTGACATCAACCTGGGCATAGCCAGCCCAAGCAGTCGTATTGTTCTTGAGCCGGCGGTCGGCCAGCAGGAACGGGAAGCCGGCCGGAGGCGGGGCAAGACCCAGGTTGAACAGGTCGGCAAAGTCCGTGTCGTTCTTCTCATTGATGTAGAAGACGCCGGTGACGTAATCGACCAGCCCGTCACCCAGCGAGCCGGACAGCTTCAATTCCTGGGTGAACTGCTTGTGCTTGCCATCGTTGGCAATGACGAAGCCCCCCAGGGTATAGCCGCGCACCGGAGGAGAAGGCAGGGCCAGGCTGGGCAGGGCACGACCATCGGCGAAATCGAGCGCGAAGGTCTGGCGCATGTCGAGATAGCCGGTGATCAGGTTGAGCTTGGCATCTTCGCCGAGGCCAAACTCGAGGTTCGATGTGACCATGTCCATCTTAGCCTGGTTACCCAGGCCGAAATCGTCCTTGCGCCCGGTGAAGCGCCCGCCGAAGTCGTTGACCTTCCTGAGCCCGGTCGTGACGAAGCGGCCGTCGCAATTGGCCGGGTTGGCCGGGTCGCAATCGAAGTTGGCGACGTTCGAGGCGTCGGCATAGGTGTGCATGTAGCTGGCGCGCCAGGTGATCGTGTCGCTCAGCTCGCCTTTCAGCCCCAGGCGCACGCCCCAGCCATCGGTCTCGTTGGTGCGTTCACCTGTGGTGGTGTTCTTGGCGTAGCCGTTGTCATCCTGCCAATAGGCCGAGACCTTGATCGCGAATTGCGGTGAAAGCGGCAGATCGATCGAGCCGCGCGCCAGCTTGCGCTGGTAGGAGCCATAGCCGGCCTCGATATAGCCGCCGATCGTATCGCCCGGATCCTTCATCACCACGGCGATCGCGCCGCCGGTGGTGTTGCGGCCAAACAGGGTGCCCTGCGGACCGCGCAGTACTTCGACCCGCTCAACATCGAAGAAGCTGAAGTTGTTCGCGTTCTGCCGGCTGATGTAGACGTCGTCGATATAGGTGCCGATCGGCGGATCGAAGGTCGCGATCGATTCCGTGTTGCCGACGCCGCGCAGGTAATAGGAATTTGCCGTACCGAGGCCGGTGTTGTTGAGGCCCACCAGGTTCGGGACAAACTGGGTCACATCCAGGGCGGTGGCGATGCCGCGCGTTTCCAGCGTTTCGGCGTTGAAAGCGGTAATCGCGATTGGCACGTCCTGCGCGCTTTCGGCGCGGCGCTGGGCGGTAACAACAATGTCCTCCAGCCCCTGCTCATCGGTGGAGGTGTTTTGGGCATATGTCGGTGTGGCCAGCATGGCGGCAAGCGAAACGGCGCTTAGCAGTGCGGTACGGGTCATCGTCAGTCCTTCCCTGTTAGCTCGATCCCAGCGCCCGGTTATCTTTACCGGGTCGCGCAGTGGGGTGTTTATCCCGCAAGACGAAAGTTGTCCGGACATTTGTGCTTTTGTCAAGCCGCGAAATGTGGTTTTGTCCGGACAACATTGCGGGGGAGCCGAGTCATGAGTCTTGCCGATCTTGCCTATCCGACCTTGGTCTATGTCCACCTCCTGCTATTCGTGATGTGGTTGGGGGCGGATGTCGGCGTGTTCCTGCTGGGGCAACACTTCCGCAAGCGCGAGCTCTATACGCTTGACCAGCGGATCGCGCTGCTGAAGCTGCTGGTGATCGTTGACTTGACCCCGCGCGCGGCTTGGGCGCTGATGGTCCCCTTGTCGCTGACCCTGTCCTACGTGGGCAACTGGTGGGACCTGCCGGTCGCGATTGTTTGGTTCGGCTGGATCATTGCGGCGATCTGGCTGTGGCTGGTATTTGATGCCCACGCCCATGACATGACCCCGCGGGCCGCGCGAAACCGCCGGATCGAAGGCTGGATCCGCTACCTGCTCTGCGCCGGGTATCTCTGGCTGGGGCTGGAATCGGTACTAACCGGCCATCCGATCGCCCCAAGCTGGCTGGCCTGGAAGGCGCTGCTGTTCGGGGCGATCTTTGCCGCTGCAATCATGATCGACGTGTCCTTCAAGCCAGTTGGTGCCCAGCTCGGCCGGCTGTTGGCCGAAGGGTCAAGCGATGAAACCGAAGTGCCGCTGCGCAAGACTATGGATAAGACCCGCTGGTGGGTCTGGCTGACCTATCTGCTGCTGGTGGTCACCTCCTATCTGGGGGCGGTCAAACCGACCCCCTGATCCTGTTCCAAACTGTAGTTGCTGACGTGCCACACTTGTCCGGACAAGTTATCGTTGCTGTCTGAATTGTCTGGACAACTTTTGTCCACCTGGCGAAGCTTTCCCATCGGCGGGAATCGCCCGCCAAAAGGGAGGTGGATTTTATGAAGCGTTCGCTGCGCGTGATGCTGCTGGCGGCCACGGTGTTCACGCCGAGCCTGGCCATGGCCCAGGATGCCCCGGCCGAAGATGATGGCGCGATCAAGGATATCGTTGTTACGGCTCGCAAGACGGCCGAAACGCTGTCCGACGCGCCCGTCGCGGTTTCGGTTGTCACTTCGGAGAAGATCAACGAACTGGGGCTCACCTCGATCGACGATTTCGCAAAGCAGTCGACGGGCATCAGCTTCAGCCAGGCCTTCGGGCGCAGCACCGATCGTCCGGTGATCCGCGGCCAGTCGAACGTGTTGGCCGGAGTGCAGGCGGGCGTGGAAACGGGCGCGGCCTATTTCGTCGATGGGGTCTATTACCAGGGTGATATCCAGGGCTTCGATCCGCAGTCGATTGAGCGGGTCGAGGTGATCAAGGGCCCGCAGTCGGCACTGTATGGCCGCAACACCTATGCCGGGGCGATCAACTATATCACCAAGGATCCCAGCAAGGACCTGACCGTTTCGGCGCGGGCGCGCCTTGCTGAATACGGCGAGCATGAGATTGCCGGCTCGGTCAGTGGCCAGATCATCGATGACATCATTGGGTTCCGCATGGGTGGCCGCTACTTCAACTACGATGGCCAGTACACCAACCAGCTGACCGGCAAGAAGGTGGGCCAGGAGCGCACCAAGTCAGCCTACTGGCTGCTGCAGGTCGAACCTTCGAGCGACATCAAGTGGCGCACCCGCGTCAACTGGCAGCACGACGAGGATGGTCCGCTGGCGATCTTCCTCCAGGGTGCTGCCGATAACAACTGCAAGCCCGGCTTCCGCTCGGCCCGCTTCCGCGCCGGTTCGCCGTTCGTCCCGCTGGCCCCGGCCGTGCTGACCTCAACCAATACCAACCAGTATTTCTGCGGCACGATCCAGCCGCAGCCGAACAATGTCCGGCTGAACACCGATCCGCTGCTGATCAATCCCACCTTCGGCGTGCGCGATGGCACGGCCTTTGACGGGATCGAGAACAAGCAGGTGCTGGTTACCAGCATACTCGATTGGGATCTGGGCGGTTCGGGCTGGGTGGTTCACGCCTCGGGCGGCTGGCGCAAGAACTACAACTATTTCGGAACCGATTCCGATCACTCGGATGGGTTCGCCTATTTCGCCGGCACGGCAGCGTCGACCTTGGGGACCGAACCGGCCTTCGCCAACACCAATCGCGATGTCCAGAAAGACGTGAGCGCGGAGCTGCGGATTAGTTCGCCCGAAGACCAGCCGATCCGGGCAATGGTCGGCGGGTTCTACTACAAGCAGAATTTCCAGACGACTGACATCACCTTTGTCAGCGGCAAGGGCGGTTTGGCGCTGGGAACGGACCTTTCGCAATATGCCACGGTCGAGAACAAGGCGATCTTCGGCATGGTTGAATGGGACATCACCGATGCCCTGTCGGTCACGGCGGAACTGCGCCACGCTAAGGAAAGCAAGACCCTGATCGACCGCGCTTCGGCGGCTTCGATCTTCTGTGCCGGAGAAGCGGGACGCGCTGCAGTGTTTGGCTTTGCCGGCACTTGCCGTCCGGCGGGTTCATTCTCGGGAACAGATCCACGTATCACGGTGAATTACACCACGCCGGGCGGGACACTGATCTATGCCGTGTTCGCGACAGGCCGCAAGCCGGGAGGATTCAACGGCACGGCTGGCCTGACTGCGGAAGCGCAGTACCCCGGATCGCAGTTCGTCAACTACCTGCCCGAAAAGTCGAAGGGCGGGGAACTGGGCGTGAAGTTCGATGCCCTCGATCGGCGCCTGCGGGTCAACATCACCGGGTTCTATAACGAGCTGACCGATTATCAGCTGACCACGGCGATCCCCAACCCGGCCGGCACGGGCGCGGTCACCTCGATCGTGTCCAACGCGGGTAAAGCGCAGACCAAAGGCCTGGAACTGGAGGTCACCGCTGCACCGGCGGATAACCTGCTGATCAACCTGGGCCTGTCCTATGTCGATGCCAAGTTCACCGAAGGCTGCGATGCGGATGAGTTCATCCTCAATTCGGGCGGCTTGCGGCCGAACTTCGATACCCGCAACCCAACCGCGGCAGGGCGGGCACTTTGCAATATCAGTGGACGCAAGCTGCCACTGGGCAGCCCGCTGATCGTCAACGGGTCGGTCAGCTGGTCGAAGGAAATCGGTTCGAACGGAATGGAATTCTTCGCCAATTCCAACTTCAGTTATGAAGATGCGAAGTATGTCCAGGTCGACAACCTGGCCAAGACCGGCGATGCCTTCCTGCTCAATGCGCGCCTTGGCATCAAGACCGAGCGGTACAGCATCGCCGTGTTCGGCCGCAACCTGACCAACGAGGATTCGATTCCGCTGGCAACCCGCTGGTTCGACCTGCGCTATGGTGCGGGTACCACCGGTCTGCCGCCAGCCGCATCGGTAACCTTCGATGGCCGTCCCGCGCAGATCGAAACCGGCACCCCGCGCGGCTTCTTCGCGCCGCTCCGCAAGGGGCGCACATTCGGTGTGGAAGCCAGCGTCAACTTCTGACGCCGGTCGAATGCCAGCAAGGGGCGGTGGCCAGCCTGGCTGCCGCCCTTTTCCTTTGGCCTTAAAAGGGGCGAAGCACGGCCAGCACCGTGATCGCAAAGACCTGCAGCCAGAGGCCGGCGAGGATCGATGTGGCATGGCGATAGGTCTTGCGCAGACTGGCCTCGCGTTCGGGCGAGGAGCCCTGCGCCAGGACTTCGCCCCAGACGGTGAAGTGCCGGATCAACTGGAACCGGATCAACAGGCCGCAGCCGATTACCCCGACGAACAGCCCAAGCTTCAGCCGCAGCCACAGCGGCCAGTCGACTTGCATGAATGCCAGGGTCAGCAGCGCCAGGGCGAGGCCATAGCGAACCACGCGGTCGAGCAGGGCCAGCCTTAGCCCGAGCGGCGTCTTGCGGGTGCGGTGGGTCGCCTCGACCAGTCCAAGCCAGGCCAAGCCAGCGGCGAGTGCAATCCCGCCAAGGCTTGCGGGCAAAAGCCCAAGCCCGGCGAGCAACATGGTGCCCAGCATGGCCTGCAAGACCAGCGCATAGCGGACGTGCTGATCGACTTTCATCAGGTGGTCGGTCATCTCCTGCCGCGCTGCGACCGGTAGGTCATGGCGATGGACGATGAAGCGATATTCGCTGTTGATGACCAGATCCGAGCCGAGCCAGTAACCCAGCACGACGGTATGGACCGCGAGCAGCACCGTCTGGCTCATCGCGGAGCCCTCGGCCGGAATGCGTAGAACGCAGGATCATCATACGTCTGCCAGTCGGCTGTCACATAATCCTCGTTGATCAGTGTGCGCTGGAACAGGCGGCCTTTGTCGTACCAGTGCCAGGTGCGGTTCTTGGCGCGGCCATCCTCGGCCACGGTGATCATTTCATAATAGCGGAAATCGGGCGCTCCGGTGCGGGTCCACAGCACCATGATCGTGCGCTGGGTTTCGTCCATGGCCAGCGGCGCGACCCAGCCATCGATATTGACGTTGGAAATGTTGATCCGGTCGCCTTGCAAGATACCATCGAAATAGCGGATCTCGCGGGTGCCGTCGGGCCAGTCATAGATGTTGGTCTGGGCCAGGCGGGCCGTCCCATACGGGCCATCGAACAGGCGGCAGACCAGGGTGGACTTGTGCCGGTCAATCTCGCGATGATTGGCATCAAGGTGGACATATTCGCCCTGCCATACCCCCGCCTGGCTGGCGACGAGGGGCATGGCAGCGGCGATCTGTCCCACGGTTCAGTGGCCGACAGTCGGGGCCGGCTTCTTGCCCCCGTCCTTTTCGGCCACCCACTTCTTGAACACGGTCCAGGTGGTTTCATTGGGCCGGGTATCGTTGGTCGGGGGCGGGGCGGTGTAGGTCGGGTAGTTGAGCGCGATCTCGTCCTTCAGCACCTTGGGCAGCTCGTCAAAGCTCTTGAGCTTGTTGCCCATAGCGTTGAACACGATCTGCCCCTGGCGGCCGCGCATCTTCATCCACGGCATCCAGTCCGAAATCCGCACCCACGAGACGATCGGATAGGCGGTGGGGTTCTTGGTGTTGAGGATCTCCTCCGCATCATAGGCGAAATCGAAGATCTCCATCGCGTGGTACTTGCCGCCGATATAGTCCTGGTAATCGCCGGCCAGGACATTGTGATAGAACAATGGGGCCTCGAATGGCGCGAAGATCCAGCGGCCCTCGCGCCGGCCAGTGAACTTGTAGGGCGTGCCATCGGCGGCATAGGGGAACTGCGGGCGCTGGTTCACCGGATCGTTGGCGATGTGCATCACGTCGACCACTTCGTTGGTCCACGGATTGGTCCACTTGCGCACCACTTCGCCGGTCTTTGGATCGAGGTAGATCATGATTTCGCGGCTGACCATGCGCCAGCCTTTGCCGCGCTTGGGGTCCTCGATGCTTACACAAGTGCGCACGTTCATGCCTTCACCCGTGAACAGCAGCCGGTCGGGCTCGCCGGTGACGCGCGAATAGACCTTGCCAGCCCAGTGATAAACCGCCGGCTTGCCATCGGCCTCACCGCACTGGGCGCGTTTGGCGACTTCCAGCGCATCTTCGGGCTTGCTGAGATCCAGCATCCGCGCCTTGCCAGCTGCCAGGGTCGGGCTGGCCGTTAATGTCAGCGCTGCTACCGTCATCATCCACTTGATTGCCCGCATGATCCGCTCCTTATCGGTAATGATCGATTATGGAGTGAAGTATAGATTTGTCCGGACAACTTGTGAAGCGGAGAATTTCCTCAGGGCAGCAGCAACTCGGCCATGGCTTCCACCACCGCATCGGCATCGAGCCGATAGGTGTGGTAAAGGTCTGGCAAGTCGCCGGTCTGGCCAAAGCGGTCGATGCCAAGCGGGCTGACCCGCTGCCCGCGGACCCCGCCCAGCCACGACAGCGCGGCCGGTGAACCGTCGAGCAGGGTGACGATCCCGGCATCCGGCGCCAATGGGGCCAGGAGCGTTTCGACATGGCTGGGTGCGCGCGTGCCGCCTTGCCAGCGCGCCGCTTGCGCCGCCGACCAGCCGCGATGGAGCAGGTCAGGCGAGGTGACATTAAGCAGGCCCAGGCCGGGAAGGTCGTCAGCCAGTTGCTCCCAGGCCGCGATCGCTTCGGGGGCGATGGCCCCAGAGAAGGCGATCGCCGCACGTGAACCGGCCGCGGGCGCGCGCAGCCAATATCCGCCGGCCAGGGCATCAGCCTCCCACGTCGCATCGGCGCGCGGCTGCTGGTCGATCACCCGGGTCGACAGACGTAAGTAAGTCGAACCGCCGTCCGGTGCCTGAATCTCAGCAAAGGCGCGGTGCATGAACAGCGCGAGTTCATCCGCAAAGGCTGGTTCGTAATGGGTCAGGCCGGGCTGGCCCATGCCGATCAGCGGGGTGTTGATCGACTGGTGCGCCCCGCCTTCCGGCCCCAGGGTCAGGCCAGAAGGCGTCGCCACCAGCAGGAACCGCGCGTCCTGGTAACAGGCATAGTTCAGCGCATCGAGGCCGCGGGCGATGAACGGATCGTAGACCGTGCCAATTGGCAACAGCCGTTCCCCGAACAGCGGCGCGGACAGGCCCAGCGCGGCAAGCATCAGGAACAGGTTGTTCTCGGCAATGCCCAGCTCGATGTGCTGCCCGGCCTCGTGCCCGGCCCACTTCTGCGGGCTGGGGATCTTGTGACCCGCGAAGACGTCTTTCAGCTCCTGGCGCCGGAACAGCCCGCGCTGGTTAACAAAGGCACCGAGGTTGGTCGAAACGGTCACATCGGGCGAGGTGGTGACGATCCGGTCGGCCAGTGAATGGCCCGACTTGGCCAGGTCGAGCAGAATGCGGCCAAACGCGGCCTGGGTCGATTGCTCGGCCCCGTCGGGCACTGGCAGGCGCTCCGGCGCGGCAATCGCCGGCGCGGTGCGGGCGGGATGGGTCAGCTTGGCGCGGAAGGGTTCAAGGAAGGCCTTGAGCGCGGCGGCGCTGTTATCGCCAAGACCCGCGAAGGGTTCCCACTCGGTCCCCTCGGCAATGCCCAGGCTCGTGCGGTAATCGGCCATCTGGGTGGGGTTCATCAGCCCCGCATGGTTGTCCTTGTGGCCCTGGAACGGCAGGCCATAGCCCTTGACAGTATAAGCGATGAACAAGGTCGGCCGCTCATCCTGCGCTCGTTCGAAGGCATCGAGCAGGGTTTCGATGCAGTGCCCGCCCAGGTTGAGCATGAGCGCGGAAAGCGCCTCGTCATCGAAGCTGGCGACAAGGTCGAGCGCGGCCTGATCGCCTGCGAGGTCGGCATTCAGCCGCGCCCGCCAGGCAGCCCCGCCCTGATAGGTGAGGGCGGCATATTCGGCATTGGGGCAATCGTCGATCCACTGGTCGATCGCCTTGCCCCCAGGGCGCTTGAATACCTCGCGCTGCAGCTTGCCATGCTTGATCGTGATGACCCGCCAGCCACAGGTCTCGAAGATATCGTCGAAACGGCGGAACATTCGATCGGCGGTCGTGCTGTCGAGCGACTGGCGGTTGTAATCGACGATCCACCAGCAGTTGCGGATGTCGTGCTTGTAGCCCTCGATCAGGCATTCATAGATGTTGCCTTCGTCGAGCTCGGCATCGCCCATCAGGGCGATCATCCGCCCGGCTTCGCCTTCCGGTAACTGGCCGTGAGCGATCAGGTAATCCTGCACCAGGCTGGCAAAGGCGGTGACCGCGACCCCAAGGCCGACCGAGCCGGTGGAGAAATCGACCGGGATCTTGTCCTTGGTCCGGCTGGGATAGCTCTGCGCCCCGCCAAGGCCACGGAAGGCCTGCAATTGCTCAAGGCTCTGGTTGCCCAGCAGGTAATGGATTGCATGCAGCACCGGCCCGGCGTGGGGCTTGACCGCCACCTTGTCCTGCGGGCGCAGGGCGTGGAAATAGAGCGCGGCCATTATCGCGGTCATCGAGGCACAGCTGGCCTGATGCCCGCCCACTTTCAGCCCGTCGCGGCTGTCGCGCAGGTGGTTGGCGTTGTGGATGATCCACGATGACAGCCAGCGCAGCCGCTGGTCGATGGTTTCCAGTGTGCGGACCAGTTCGGCCCGCGATTCCTTCTTTGGCATGCAGCTGCCTTAGCCGAGTGGGGGCTGTTCCGCATAGGCGGCAATAGGGGCAGCTTCGCCGTTCTGCCTCATTATCGCCTTGACCCGGAAATAGCGGTACAGACCGGCATCGCCCATCCGGCTGGGGCCCATGCCCGATTGCTTGAACGAGCAGTTCTCCGCATCCCAGACCCCTGCGGTGAGCGAGCCATCGTTGATCGAGATCGCCCCGGCCTCAAGCCGCTCGCCGACCTTCTCGGCCTCGGCCGGATCGCCGATCACGGCGGCGGAAAGACCATAGATGGTATCGTTGGCCAGGCGGATCGCATCTTCGACATCGTCATAGATCGTCACCGGGATGACCGGGCCGAAGGTCTCCTCGGCGATGATTGCCATGTCGGGGGTGACATCGGTCAGCACTGTCGGGCGCAGGTACTTGCCGCCGCCCAGTGTTTCGACCTTGCCGCCATGGAGGATCTTGGCGCCCTGGGCCACGGCCGCGTCGATCTGGGCCTGGACCTTGTCCGCCTGGGGCGGGAAGATGAAGGGGCCGATATGCCCCTTGCTGATGTCCGGATAATTGAATTCGACGCCCTTGGCCTGCTCGACCAGCGATGACAGGAAAGCATCGGCCAAGCTGCGGTGGACGTAGAGCCGCTCGATCGACTGGCAGGCCTGGCCATTGGCCGCCACGCTGGAGCGCAGCGCGATGCTGGCCGCCTTGGCCGGATCGGCCGAGGGCAGGACGATCATCGGGTCCTTGCCGCCGAGCTCAAGATTGGCCGGGATGAAGGCAGCCGCGGCCGCTTCGGCCACCTTGCGTCCGGTTGCGACCGAACCGGTGAAACAGACGTAATCGACGTTGCCGACGATCGCGCGACCGGTATCGGCATCACCTTCGACGATGGCGAGGACCTTGGCGAGTTCCGGCACGGCGACGACCGTTTCGCGCAACACCGGGATAAACCGGGGGGTGATCTCGCTCGGCTTGATCAGCGCAGCGCAGCCCGCCAGCAGCGCCGGGATCGCATCGATCAGCCCCAGCAGCAAGGGGAAGTTCCATGGCGCGATAACGCCCAGCAACTGGTAGGGGACGTGGCGGTTGCTGATAGTTACGCCCGGCGTTGCCGAAGCCACGTCCTTGAGATCCATCGCAGCGATCATGGCCGGGCCCGTCGCGGCCCAGCGGCGCAGCGTGCCGGCGATGCTGAACACCTCGACATTGGCGATGGCGATGCGCCCGGTATCGACGCTGAGCTTGGCGACCAGATCGCCAGCGCGGGCTTCAATCGCATCGGCCCACTTGAGCAGGATGGCGGCGCGCGCCTCGGCACCCATAGCCAACCAGGTGGGCTGGGCCTGACGCAGGCGGCCGGCAATCGCGGCGATCTCCTCGGCAGCTGCGGCCTCAATCGCATAGTCGATTTCGCCGGTGCGGGGGTTGCGGACGGGGATAGTCATGGGGAGGCTCCTGTTCGCGCGCACCTTTGCCGGATGGTGCAAAGTTGTCCAGACAACATTTAGGTTGAGGGGGTGTCCTGCGTCAGCAGGGTGCCGAATTCATGCAGATCGGCCAGTTGATCGCGCAGGCTTTCGGTCGAGCCGGTCTGGCGCAGCACAGCCAGATGCGCTGGACCCTGGCGGATGAAGCCGTGCAGCAGGACCAGTGGGTGTAATGCGACGGCATAACCCAGCGCCTGAAGCTCAGCAGCAGTGGAGACCGGACTGACCCCGCCTTCGACCAGGTTATGGACCAGCGGGACCTCGGGCAGGGCGGCGGCGATGGTCTGCATCTCGGCCACGGTTTCCGGCCCTTCGAGGAAGACCAGGTCGGCCCCTGCCTCGGCATAGGCACAGGCCCGGTCCAGCGCGGCGGCAAAGCCTTCGATCGAGCGGGCGTCGGTCCGCGCGATGACCAGCGTCGGCCCGCGCCGCGCATCGAGCACGGCCTTGAGCTTGCCCAGATATTCCTCCGCCGGGATCACCGCCTTGCCAGCCAGGAACCCGCAGCGCTTAGGGAAGACCTGGTCCTCGAGCTGGATTGCGGTGGCCCCGGCCGCTTCGAGTACGCGGATCGTGCGGACGGCGTTATCGTCATTGCCGAAGCCGGTATCGGCATCAACGAACAGCGGCAGGTCTGACACTTCGCGGATCAGTTGCACTGCCTGGGCCAGCTCGCTCATGGTGACCAGGCCCATGTCGCGTCGCCCGTGCCGCGCCATCGACAGCGCCCCGCCGGAGAGGAAGGCGGCGGGAAAGCCGGCCTGCTCGACCAGCTTGATCGACAGCCCATCCCAGACCCCCGGCAGCGATAGCACCTGCCCCCGCGCATAGCCGGGCACGGCAGCGGCGAGGGCGGCGTGACAGTCCATCAAGCCTTGAGCTGACCGGGGATGTGGCTTTCGTGATTCGCCAGATACCAGTCCGCGATCTCCTCGCGGGTGGCCCACCAGACGCCCGGCAAGGACTGGGCGTGCTGGATGAATTCGCGGATCGCCCGGATCCGGTGCGCCCGGCCCGAAACGTGCGGGTGCAGGCCGACATTCATGATCCGCCCGGTCCGGGCACCCTCGGCATAGAGTACGTCCAGCTCCTCGATCAGCGCATCGCGGAACTGGTCGGTGGTATAATTCTTGCGCGTGATGAAGGTAAAATCGTTGATTTCGTTCGAATAGGGCGTTGCCACGATCGGTCCGTGCGGGGTGCGCAGCAGATAGGGCTGATCGTCATTCATGATGTCGCAGTAAAAGGTGCAGCCATGTTCGGCGAGGATGTCCGCCGTCTGCAGCGTGCCGCGCAAGGATGAGGAGAGCCAGCCCTTGGCCTTGCGTCCGGTATACTTCTCATACTGGGCCAGGGTGCGCATTACGATTTCGCGCTCCTTGTCGGGCTGGTGGGCGAAGTTGCTGAGCAGTTCGCCCTGTTCCCAGTTGTGGGCCAGCAGCTCCCAGCCACGCTCCAGGCAGGCATCGACCATCGCCGCGCGGCGTTCGAAGGTGACGGCATTGGTGGTGCAGCTGGCCTTGGCGCCCAGTTCGTCGAACAGGTCATAGAGCCGCCAGATGCCGACCCGCTGGCCATATTCGCGCCAGGTGTAGTTGGGGAAATCGGGCACGTTGCCGGGGAGCACGTCTGGCAGGATTGCCGGTCCGCCCGCGTAATAGGGCTTGTCGGTATCCTTGGTCAGGTCCCAGGTTTCCAGGTTGAAGGTCAGGATCAGCGCGACCCGCGCGCCGCCGGGCCAATGCAGCGGCTGGCGCTGGCTGATCGGCACATAATCGTATTCCATAGGCCTCTCCCCGGGGCATGACGCCAACCCCTTCGCGCGTTGCGCCCACCGTTACATGCCAGCCGGGGCCGCTCTTCGCCAGACGGATACATTTGGCCTTGCCCGATCTCGCCGGGAATTGTGCGCCCATAGGGAGGTCCGAGGACGCAGTTACGCGGGAGTGGGCAGGAACTATGGCAAGCGTTGAGCGATGCCAGGTCATGATCGCCGGGGCCGGGCCGGTCGGCACGGTCATGGCGACGCTGCTGGCCCGCGCCGGCATCGATGTGATCGTGCTGGAAGCCGGTGAGGACTGTGCGCAGGATATGCGCGCATCGACCTTTCACCCGCCGACGCTGGAAATGCTCGACGAGATCGGGATCACCCCGATGCTGCTCGAGCGCGGGCTCAAGGCCCCGGTCTATCACTGGCGCGATCGCCGCTCGGGCGAGGTGATCGAGTTCGATCTGACGGAAATCGGTGATCGGACCCGCTATCCCTTCCGCATCCAGTGCGAGCAGTACCACCTCAGCCGCGCGCTGGCCTCGGGGCTGGAGCAGTATCCCAACGCCTCGGTTCGTTTTGGCCATCGCCTGTTGTCGTTTGAGCAGGATGAGCAGGGCGTCTCGATTGCGGCAGAAACGCCGTTCTCGGTCGCGCATTTCCGGGCAGACTGGCTGATTGGCGCGGACGGTGCGAACAGTCTGGTCCGCAAGTGGCTGGGCACGGAGTTTGATGGGTTTACTTACCCCGAAAAGTTCCTGTGCCTCTCGACCGCAACCGAATTGGGCGACTACCTGCCGGGCTTGGCCCACGTGAACTATGTCTCCGATCCGCAAGAGTGGCTGGTGCTACTGCGCGTGCCCAAGTTGTGGCGCGTGCTGCTCCCCGCCGCACCTGAGGCGAGCGACGATGAGCTGCGCTCCGATGCCATGAAGAACGCGGTGTTTGACCGGCTGACCGGCGATGGCGCTGCGGTTGAGACCTACCACCGCACGGTCTACCGGGTGCATCAGCGGGTTGCGAAGAGCTTCCTCAATGGCCGGGTCATGCTGGTCGGCGATGCCTGCCACCTCAACAATCCACTCGGCGGGTTCGGGATGAATTCGGGCGTCCACGATGCCTTCAATCTGGCGGAAAAGCTCCTTCCGGCGATTGCTGCGGGCAAGCCCAACGGCAGCCTGGCGCTTTACGACCGCCAACGCCGCATCGTTACCCATGCCTTCACTCAGGCTCAGACGATCAAGAACATGGAGTTCATCCAGGGCGGATCAGACCAGGCGCACGAGCGCCGGCGGCAGGAGATGCTGGCGATCAAGCAGGATGATCAGCAGCGCCGCGCCTATCTCCTGCGGCAAGCGATGTTCGAGAGCCTCGAACAGGCTGCGGCCATCCAGTAGGAAAGCAGGCCGATATGACCGATGTTCAAGGTTATCGCGCGGTACTGGGCGTAATCGGCCCGTCGACCAACACCGTGGTCCAGCCCGACATGGAGCGGATGCGCCCCCCGGGCGTCACCAACCACTATCGCGGGATCTTTGTGACCGATCCGGTGGCCCTGTCTAACGAGGATTTCCTCGCCGGGACCACCGCGATTTCCGAGAATACCATGGCCGCCGTGCGCGAAGCGATGACCTGCAAGCCCGATTACCTGGTGCTGGGGATGTCGGCGATCACCTTCTATGGCGGCATTGCCGGCGGCGCGAAGTTCAAGGCAGAGGTTGAAGGCCTGGCCGGGGTGGGGGCCTCGACCGGGTCGGAATCCACTGTCGCCGCGCTCAGGGCTTTCGGGGGGATCAAGCGGGTCAGCTTCGTCTCGCCCTATTATCCGGTCGCCAATGCCGAGGTGCGCCGTTACCTCTCCGAAAGCGGCTTCGAAACGGTCCGCGACGTGCCGCTGGAATGCAAGTGCTGGACCGATATCGCCAAGGTCACGCCGGAACGGCTGACCGAGGTGATTGCCTATCTCGACGGGCCAGATGTCGATGCGATCGTCCAGGTCGGAACCAACCTGTCGATGGTCCAGCTGGCCGCCGAGAAGGAGCGCGAACTGGGCAAGCCGGTGATCGCGATCAACACGGCAACCTATTGGCACGCCTTGCGGGCAATCGGGATCAACGACAAGATCAGCGGAGTGGGCCGCCTGCTGGAGGAACATTGACCATGGCTGTCGGGGGCAAGGGCTATTCCACCAATGCGGTGCGGGCGGGCTGGGCGCTGGCCCTGGTCTGTTTCCTCCAGTCGCTGCTGACGATCGCCCTGCCGCGTACCGAGAAGACGCTGCCCCTGCGCGAGGAACTGCGCAACTGGCATGTGCTGGTTGGCGTACTCCTGCTGGCGCTGGTGGTCTGGCGGCTGTGGTTATGGTGGCGCGAGGAGCGCGGCATGGAGCCGGTCAATGGTCTGCGCCCCGGCCTGTTCAACTGGGGCCGCACCCTAGCGCTGGCGAACTACCTGCTGATGCTGTCGATCCCCGTGTTCGGCTTCCTGTTCGCCTGGGGCGGCGGAACCAGCGTTGCGCTCGGCCCGTTGTTCAGCCTGCCGGTGCTGCTGCCGGAAAGCTACCGGCTGTGGCTGTTCGCCGGCTATTTCCATTCCGGCGCCGGCTTCATGATGATGCTGCTCAACCTGGCGACGCTGCTGACTGCAGCCTATGCCTGGCTGCGCTATGGCAAAGGTCTTTTGGCCGCCTTTCCGCCCGGATTCGGGGTGCAATCGCTGCTGGCGCTGGGCACGACCAGCTATGCCTTGGCGACGTTCAAATCGAGCGCGCCCGGGCCGGCGGCCGTAGCGCGTTATGTGGCGATCATCGTCGTTATCTGGGCAGTTGGCGCGCTGATCGCCCGCTGGCGCAAGGCGGGGGAGCGGGCGCCCGAACCAGCCGGCAAGGGCCGTGTTCTGGCGGCTGTGGTCGCCTTCGGGATCATCGCGCTCGGATCCTATGGCCCCTATGCCATGTTCCGCGTCTCGCCCTGGCCAATGGGCGATGTGATCGCGGGCCCTGCTGGGGTTACTTCGCACCAGGCACCGGTCATGCGGGTCCAGGCCTGGGCCGAGACCGAGTACGAACGGACGGTGGCGATGGACACCTACAAGTGGTGTGGCTTCTGCCATACCTATGAGAAGGGCGGAAAGACCAAGGCCGGGCCGAACCTCTATGCCATTTTTGGTCAGCGGATCGCCTCGGTGCCGAACTTCCACTATTCGCCGGCGCTTGCCGCCAAGCGCGACGCGGTGTGGGATGATGCCACGCTGGACGCGTTGCTGGCCGATCCGGACAAGTTCGCGCCCGGAACGACGATGATCATCTCGTCCGGCCCGGTCACCGATCCAAAGGTCCGTCGCGCGGTGATCAACATGCTGAAGCGCGATACGATGCCGGGCGCGATTGATACCGTGCCGGCGCCGGCAGGGCAGTAAGCCCTTACTTGATTGCCCGCATGATCAGGTTCGCCAGCTTGGCATTGTCCCACTCGGGCCTGGCCGGCGGCGTATCGCCCATCCGCAGGATCGCGAGATCGTGCTTGGGCGAGAGATACAGCACCTGGTTGCTGTTGCCATCGAACAGGAACAGGTCCGGATCGAGGTAAGGCTCGCTGTGCAGCACCTGCGGACCGGGCCGCCCCGGCGCACCGAAGCCGCGTCGTTCCTGCCAGGGGCTGCCGATCCAGATGCCCAGGCCAAAGTGCGGGTTCTGCGGCGTCCCGGTGCGCATCTCGGTGACATAGCCCTTGGGCAGCAGCGCCTTGCCGCCGACCTTGCCGTCGTTAAGCAGCAGCAGGCCCAGCCGCAGCCAGCTTTCCGCCGGCAAATGCATGCAGCAACCCGAATGGGCGAGACCACCCGGCCGGTTGACCCAGACCTTGCCGCCCCTGGCACCGATCGGCTGGAGGACGTGGCGGCCGACAAAATCGGCATAGCGCATTTTCGTCGCCCGCTCGATCACCAAAGCGACCAGCTCGCTCGGCGCATTGGCATAGCCATAGGCCGTGCCGGGGGTGCTGGTCAGCGGATAGTTCTCAACGATGTGTCGGCCGTGATCGGTATCGAGATAGGCACGGTTGAGCGGGTGATCGGGATCGAGGCTGAAGCCCTGCTCAAGCATGCCCGAGCGCATGTCGAGCAGATAGCGGACCTTGATCGCCGCCTTGGGTGTGCCGCGCCATTCGGTCACGAAATCGGCCACCGACTGGTCGAGCGACTTGATGTAGCCGAGCTTGATCGCGCGGCCGACGGCGATCGCGGTAATCGGCTTGGCCATCGATTTGGAAACCAGCAGGCTGTCGGCGTTCCGGTTCCCGTAATAGCGCTCGTACTCGATCTTGCCCTTGCGCCAGACGATCAGCGTGGAGGACTTGCTGGCTGCGGCATAGGCATCGGCTTCGGCCAGGGCGGCGGCCGGAATGGTCGGCTGGCCAAGGCGGGGCAGGGCCTTGCCTTTCGCTCCGGAAACCGCCTCGAGCGGGCCGAACGAGACCTGGCCGGGAGCCTTGAGGAAGGCATCCCAGCGCTCCTTGTAGATCGCGTCATCATCAGCCAGGGTAAGGGTCGAGGCGCACAATGCCAGCGCCGAGACGGCAACGCGCAATCCCTGCAAGATCATCGTTTCAGCCCCTTCAGCGCGAGGTTGACCAGTACGCCTTCATCCCAGCCCGGACCAGGCGCACCGGCGCGGGCAATCACGAGGCCGGCAGATGGCACGGCATAGACCCGCTGGCCCCCGAACCCGTCGAAATAGACCACGTCGTCGGCAAGAAAGGGTTTCTCCTGCCGGATCGTGGTCGGTGATTCCTTCGAGTAACGGCGCTCCTGCACGTAAGGCGAGCCGCGCCACATCCCCATGCCGTAGCCGGGATTGCCGGCCGAAGGCGCGGTGATTGCCGCAATCCATCTGGCGGGGAGCACCTGCTTTCCGTTCCACTTGCCCTTGAGCCGGATTAGCTCGCCAAGCCGTGCCCAGTCATGGAGGCCGGCGTTGAGGAAAGCGTAATAACGCGGCTGGCCACCATCGAACTCAAGCCACAGGCTGGCCGGTCCATTGCCAAGCGGGCACCACAGCCGGCGTGAGAGGTACTCGGCATAGCGTCCCTTGCCGCCGCGCTCGATTGCCTTGGCGAGCGCAGTGCCGACGAGTTGGTAATCTGCATTGTTGTAGTTGAAGGTACCTGCCGACCCCGCGCCGGGCAGCGACATTGCCGCCGCGCTGACATTGCCCATCATCAGTTCGATTGCCGTCTGATCCCCCTTGGCCAGTGCCGGGTTCTTCAGCCCGCTTGCCATCGACAGCAGCTGGCGCAGCGTGATCTTGCCGCGCGGATCGTTCGTCCACTCCGGGATATAGCGCCTGACCGGGTCGTCCACAGATTTGACCAGTCCGTCGGCCATGGCCGCGCCCATCAACAGGGCGACAACCGACTTGTGCATCGAATTGGTCTGGATCGGCGTGGCCCCGGTAATGCCGGGGGCATAGGCCTGCCCCGCCAGCTTGCCGTTCACCAGCACGATCAGCCCCACACCACCGTTGGCATCCGACCACTGCCGCATCGCCTCGAAAGTACCGGGAGCAAGGATACCGGTCTGGGCGACGGGTAGGGCGGCGGCGCCACAGCCACTAACGGTTTCAGCCGGGGTCAGGTGATCGACCTGGGTGACCGACTTGCCCACCAGCTTGGCCATATTGGCTGTTGCCAGCGGACTGGGCGCGGCGGAAACCGCGGTGGGGGCAAGCAACAGGCTTAGGCCCGTGACAAGGTGGCGCAGCATTGGCTCTTTCTGCCCCAGCTTCCTGACAGGCGTACAGCTTGCCTGCGGATTATCCGGTTGTCGAGCAAAGCGCAGCCCGGGGTGCGTGCCGGTAACGGCCAGGCTATGCTGGCGGCATGAGGATTCTGGCCCTGCTTGTCGCGCTGCTCGCGTTCGTTGCCACACCCGCTTCGGCGCGTCCGGTCAGCGAGGTCGTATCGCTCGACAACGGGGCTGGGCGAACAGTTCCGGTCACCCTGGTCAAGCCGCAAGGCCGGCTGCGGGGGGTGCTGTTCTTTTCGCATGGGGCGCTGTCTAACCCGGCCAAGTACACCGCGCTGACCGAGCGCTGGGCGGCAGCGGGCTACTTGGTGGTGGCCCCGCTTCATGGCGATAGCACCGACTGGACTGGTCCCAGGCCGCAGCAGGCCGACCAACTCCCCTGGCGCATGGCCGACATGGCGCTGGTCCGGGCGCAACTGCCGTTGCTGGCAAAACGGGCAGGGGTGAAACTGGGCACCGTGCCGCTCTTCGCCACTGGCCACAGCTTTGGCGCGCTGATTGCGATTCTCTGGGATGACCCGGCGCTGCGTTCGGTCATTGCCATCTCCCCGCCCGGCCCGCTTCCGGGCCTGCCGATGCCGCCCGAGGACAAGCCGCTGCTGGTGGTAACGGGGACCAAGGACTCCTTCCCGATGATCGCACCGAAGTGGCAGGATCACCTGACCGCCTACAATCAGGCGAAAGGGCCGGCGCTGGCCTATGTCGGAACCGATGCCGACCACTATTTTGGCGGGATCTATGGCCGTCCGGAACTGCCGGGCCCCAAGGCAGAGGCAGCCTTTGCCGATCTGGTGCCGCTGACGCTGGCCTTTCTGAAGGCCCCGCGTCAGGCGGCCCGGTTCAAGCCCAAGGCAGGCACGCTGGAAGCCAAAGGCTTCTAGTCGCGGCCCCACTTCGCGAAGGTCGCCGCAGCAATGATGTTGCAGGCGGCGGGCGCCAGCGCAAAGACAATCAGAATCCCCGTCAAGGCCGAGGCTGGCTGCGGCCCGCCTTGCGCGGCCGCAGCAGCATCGAAGCCGAAGGCTGACAGGATCAGCCCAGTGATCAGCGCGCCGCCCAGCGCAAAGGCGATCTTGTCCAGCGCGATGAACACCGATGAATAGAGCCCGGCCTTGCCCTCTCCGGCGATGTCACCGACCATCGAGAAGCCCAGCATGGCCCAGCCCGAATTGCCGATCCCCAGGACCAGGGCAAAGCCATAGAGCAGCGGCAAGCCGCCAATAGACGAAGCCGCCCAGCCGAGGTGGGCGACGGCGTGAATAAGCGCAGCAACGACATAGGCGCGGCGCTTACCGATCCGGGCCGCCACCTTCACCCACATCGGCTGGGCAATGATGATCCCGACCGAAGCGATGAGCACTACTGGTCCGACCCGGTTAAGCGCGTCGGCGATGCCGAGGTTGTAAGTGATGAAGTACATCAGCCCGGCATAGGCCATGCCGGCGGCAACCAGCTGCAGCAGGTTGACCAGCGCCAGGACCGAAAAGCGCCGGTCGGCCAGCGCGGTCAGGGCCGCGCGCAGGGTGACCACTTCCTGTGAGGCAGGCCGCAAGCCAACGCGCTTTGCTGCGGCGCCTGCACCCCACCAGCCGATCAGCAGCGAAACCGCGCAGAGCGCTGCCAGCATCTGCGCCATTGCCTCGTAACCCGGCTGTCCGCCACCGGCGGCAGCGGCATAGGCCGGCGCAACCGCTCCGGCGATCAGCACGCCGATTGCGGTGAAGGCCAGCCGCCAGGCCATCAGCACGGTCCGTTGATGCGGGCTGAGCTGCAGATCCCCGGCGATTGCGAGATAGGGCACGGACAGGCAGGCGAAGACTGCCATGTACAGCGCAAAGGCGGTGGCAACATAGGCCGCCATCTCGGCCTCGGTTCCTCTTGGCACATGGAACAATGCGATCATTGCCGCGGGTGCGGCCAGCGCGCCGATCAGCAGCCAGTGGCGTCGGGCAAACCGGCTCTGCACACGATCGGAGAGGAGGCCGGCGGAGACATCAAAGACGATGCCGCCCACCAGTTTGGGCACGAAGATTGCGGTTCCAGCAAGGGCGGGGGAGACCCCCAGCACGCTGGTCATGAAGAACAGCAGGAGCAGCGATGGCACGTCCCGAAAGACCTGCCCGGCGATCTGGCCAAAGCCATAGGCCACCTGTGCCGGAAGTCCCGGCCCCGCCGCTGTGCTATCGTTCAAATCGATCTCCCCTGTGCCTTACTGCTTGATTGGGTTCAGGTCTTGGGCGGTCCACCAGCCTGCATGGCCCGGAACCAGGCCGGCAATTCCGGATCCTTGGCGCGCGGCGGGCCTTCAGGGCCGACTGGGGCGGGCTTTTCCGTACGGGCGTAGTTTTCGAGACTGGACAGCGAGACATCCGACCAGGCGTCCGGTGCCTGCATGTACTTGGGGAAGTGCTTTTCGGTGTAGTCCAGCACCTTGCGGTCGACCACCTCGATATTGTCATGCGCGCCCATGAAGCACTGATATGCGCAGTGCCCCGGGGTCGGCCCCATCAGCATCCACGGCAGCCAAGGCGTGGTACGGGTCCAGGTGCCGTCATATTCGACCGAGGTCTTCTTCGGGTTCTGCATGTCCTGCCAGTCGATCTGGTACAGGAAGGTCTCGGTCACCTGGTTGAAC
>JBIIDJ010000142.1:0-4333 GCA_044238415.1 Novosphingobium sp. | reverse complement strand
GGTCGCTATTTATCGATTGGCCGGGTCGCACTGGCATTTACCACGCTCATAGTCGCAATCAGCGACCCCCAGGGCGTGGGATTGCGGTTTGAACCTGACGACATCGTAGCGCTGGCGGCAATTGCGGCCAGCCTTGTCCTTTTGGCTGTCTGCTATCGATCATGGTGGTGGCAGCACCGGCTGCGCCATGTGGAAACGGCGCTCGATATAACCCTGGTTGTGGCGATCCTGTTCACTTTCGATGCAACTGCACTTGGCAAGCATGGCATCGGAGTGCTGGCTATAGCCATGGTGGGGACAAGGATCGGCATTGTTGAAGGCGTGCGCGCCATGCAGCTGTTGTTTGCCGGCTATGTGGCACTGTTTCTCTTGCTGGTAATCGGACCTGTCAGGCTGCACCCTGATCTGCCCCCGGATTTTCTGGTGCTCAGAATCCTGGCCCTGGTCGGTCTGATCGCGGCGGTGCTGTCATTGGTCATGTCGAACCGCTCGGTTGCTGGCATCGTTAGCGCGCCATCGCTCGATAACCTGCCGCTTTCGAGCTATCTGGCTGCGGCAACCGGCGCGGTCAAAGCCGCGCTTCAACATCGCCAGACCACGATCGACTGGCAAAGCCGAACTACGCGGTCAGCTGTCCGGATCGACCATGCGGGCACGGAAAATTTAGCTCGTCAGCCGCTGATCTGGCCCCTTCCCTCGATAGATCGAGCCAATGTCGCGGCACTTTTGCACGATTTCGATCGTGCCCGGACTGTTGTGCTCTTTCGTGACGGACGCACGCAAGGCTTCAGCCGTTGTCCTGCCGACGAATCCAACAGATCCAGCTACAGTTCATTGGGGTCGGCCATTATCGCCGCACCCATGCGGGGCGCCACCGGTGAAGGCCTGCTGCTAGCAAGTGCCGCCCCGGCCATTCACTCAATTTCGCTTGAAGCTGTTGCAGAAATGGCTTGCTCCATCACATATGCCATCGATCGACACGTGCTTAGCCGGGCCCAGCGGGAAGCGGATCTGTTCACGTTGCGCCAGTCTGTTGCAATGGATCTTCACGACAGCGTAGCCCAGACACTTACCGGAACCCGCTTCTGGCTCAATGGCATTGCCCGGAGCATTGCCGAGGCCCCCACGAGTGCACTGGCAACGGATATTGGCGAACGGATCGGAACACTGAACGAAACGATCGCGTTCGAGCAAGCCCACGTGCATGACATTATTGCCCGACTGCGCGAGGGCGAGGACAATCAGGCCCTGACCGACCTTCGCCAGGAACTGCCCGAACTGATCGACAAGCTGGCAGCCCGTTGGCAAGTGAGCATCGGCCTGGTCATGGCTGACGACCTTGTGACGCTGCCAGTCACCGATAGCCATGAAATCAAGCATCTGCTGCGTGAAGCAATCGCCAATGCGGTTCGCCACGGCCAGGCCAGCCGGATCGATATCGAGCTTGGCTGGGCCGCAGATGTGCTGTCGATCGCCGTGACAGACAATGGCCGCGGCTTTGCCTCCCTTGAAGAAGCACAGCAGCCTTGGTCGATCGCCACCCGGCTCGGACAGTTGGGTGGCGAGCTCAACCTTGCCGCGCCTGCCGTCGGCACGCGCATCGAAATGACTATACCCTGCCGGAGCAACCGAACATGCGAATCCTGATCGTCGACGACCACGCGTTTTTACGCGCCGGGGTCCGGGCGGCACTGACCACGGCCGGTCACACCATCTGCGGCGAAGCCAGCAATGGCGAGGATGCCCTGGCACAGTTTGTCGCCTCCCGGCCGGAGTTGGTGCTGATGGATATCCGCATGGCCGGAATGGATGGGGTGGCAACGGTTGACGCGTTGCGCGCAAAGGACCCGCTAGCCCGGATTATTGTTCTGACTGCCGAGTTGGGCGATAATGCGTTGGTGGCGCTGATCCGGCAGAAGGTCGACGGTATAGTCTTCAAACACGGCAGAGAGACCGAGCTGTTTGAAGCCATTGCCGAAGTCGCCGCCGGTCGTCGTTATATCGATAGCGGCTTGATGGAAAAGGCCTTCGAGCTCGTGTCACGCGGCGAGGGCGCGGGCTATGAAGCACTGGCGACACTTACGTCACGCGAAAAGGCGATTGTCGAACTTGCCGCTACCGGTCTGCGCAATCGCGAGATCGGGCAGCGGCTCGACATGACCGAGGGGACGGTCAAAGTCTACCTTCATAACGTCTATCGCAAACTCGGCATTGCCGGCCGGGTAGAGCTGGCTGTCATGATTCAGAACAGGAAATCGAAGGCGGCCTGAACAGGTTTCGTCCGTCCTTTGTAATCATGGCGGACCAGCCACCCGCCCGATCCACTAGGCGTGGAGCGGGCCCCCGCGGGTAATCCGCTCAAGCGCCACGGTCATGCTGTCGACGTCCTGTCGATCAAAAGCGGTCCGAAGATCGTCCTCCGCGACCTCATCGGCAGGGAAAGTGCCCGGATGGTTGCGCAGAGAATGCAGCCCGTGAGTGAGTTCGTCGATGGTTTCAGGCACCGGGCTGGGTTCCGCAAACAACGGCTTGCTGGCATTGGGGCCAATCCGCACATGGACAGGCCCAAGTTTATCCAAGGATTCTGGCTCGGCCGGGGCCTCTTCACTCAAAGCGAATTCGTCCAGATCAAGCGCATCCAGATCAAGCGCATCCAGATCAAGCGCGTCAGCCTCATCCAGCCCGCACCAGGCTTCGCTCAGTTCTGCCAGCTGCTTGCGCGCGGCGGCGGCCTTTTCGGTCTGGCCGCGCAGGATTGCCCAGTCCAGCTTAAGCAGGGCAATCGAAATCCGCTCGGCCACGGTGATCATGTCATCGGGTGCGTCGGTCTCGTACATCTCGTCGATCGCCGTGTAGAGCGGCTTGCGCCAGGCCAGCGGCCGGAGGCTGGGCTCGACGGCTTCGTCCAGCACCTCGCAGATCGCATGATAGCTGTGCAGCGATTTGGCGTAATACATTTTGTAACTCCTGCCCCTGTTGCCAGCGGAGTAACGCCTGTGTGGTTAAGCGGCCTTAACCATCAGGACAGGGGAAAACCGCTAGTTCCGGGTACAGGAGTGGCGGAGCTGCCAGTGGCAGGCAGCACCGCGGCAGATGATTGACAAAGCACAGATTGCCCAATGCAAGCTGCCGATAATGTTGTACCTGAACCCTGCAATTGAATGACCTGGGGAGTTGGCAATGGTAAAATTTCCGGCAGCGGGAACGGCACTGTTAGTCTCACTGTTGGCGCAGGCTGCCCATGCCAGCCCCGTCCCCATCGCAATGAGCGAGATAGAACAGCTGGCGCCCGCTTTGCCGCCGCTGCTCAATGCACGCGAACGGGCGGCAACCGAGAACCGCATTCTCGCCGAACGGCTCGATTTAGTAATTCCAGCCATCATGCGCGCAGAGGGCATCGACTTGTGGCTGCTGGTAGCCCGCGAGTATTTCGAAGAGCCGGTGGTGGCCTCGATGCTCGATGCCAACAACATGCATGCGCGGCGCCGGACAATCCTGATTTTCCATGATCCGGGCAATGGCAAGCCGGTCGAGCGGCTGACGGTGAGCCGCTATGGACTGGGCGGCCTGTTCACCCCGGCCTGGGATCCCGCGAAGCAGCCCGACCAGTGGCAGGCGGCAGCTGAGCTCATTGCCGCCCGCAACCCGACGAGAATTGCGGTGAACACTTCGGACCTGTCCCAGTTCGCCGACGGCATGACAGTCAGCCAGTATGACAAGTTCACAGCAGCCCTTCCCCCCGGCTTACGGAACCGGTTGGTCAGCGGTGAAGGACTGGCGATCCGCTGGCTGGAAACGCGCACCCCGTCAGAAATGGCACTGTACCCGGCAATCGTCCGCACGGCCCATGCGGTAATCGCCGAAGCGTTCTCGCGGGCGGTTATCACCCCTGGCATCACCACGGCTGAGCAAGTGCAGTGGTGGTATCGCGACCGGTTGCTGCAGCTGGGCCTCACCCCGTGGTTCCATCCTTCTGTAGCGATCCAGCGGCAGGGCGCGAAAGGCATGCTCGAAGGGACCGAAGTGATCCAGCCCGGCGATCTGCTGTGGACCGATTTCGGAATAACTTACTTGCGGCTCAACACCGATACCCAGCATCTGGCCTATGTCCTGAAGCCCGGGGAAACAGAAGCGCCCGCCGGGCTACGTCGTGGTCTGGCGAACAGCAACCGGGTGCAGGATATAGTCACCCGCCACTTCGCGGTTGGCCGCAGCGGCAATCAGGTTCTAGCCCTTGCCCGAGCAGAAGCCGTGGCAGCCGGGCTCGATCCGTCAATCTATTCGCATCCGATCGGTCTGCATGGCCATGGTGCTGGCCCGGCGATCGGATTCT
>JBIIDJ010000009.1:0-46543 GCA_044238415.1 Novosphingobium sp. | reverse complement strand
CGGGTTCGTCGTCTGGGCGCACCACATGTACACCAGCGGCATGAGCGTGAACACGAAGCTGTACTTCACGCTCGCCACGATGGTCATCGCGGTGCCGACCGGCATCAAGATCTTCTCGTGGATCGCGACGATGTGGGGCGGCAGCATCGAATTCAAGTCGCCGCTGGTCTGGGCGATGGGCTTCATCTTCCTGTTCACCGTTGGCGGCGTGACCGGCGTGGTCCTGGCCAATGGCGGCGTGGACGACGTGCTGCATGATACCTACTACGTGGTGGCGCACTTCCACTACGTGCTGTCGCTGGGTGCGGTGACCGCGCTCTTCGCCGGGTTCTATTACTGGTTCCCGAAGATGAGCGGCCGGATGCACAGCGAGTTCCTCTCGCACCTGCACTTCTGGGTGTTCTTCATCGGCGTGAATCTGATCTTCTTCCCGCAGCACTTCCTGGGGCTGCAGGGGATGCCGCGCCGCTATCCGGACTACACCGAGGCCTATGCCTACTGGAACGAGATCTCGTCGATCGGTTACGTGGTGATGGCCAGCTCGCTGGTGATCTGGTTCGTGAACATCATCTACGCCTACACCATGGGCAAGAAGGCGGAAGCCAACTACTGGGGCGAAGGTGCGACGACGCTGGAATGGACCCTGTCCAGCCCGCCGCCGTTCCACCAGTTCGAAACCCTGCCGGTGATCGACGACAAGGCCAAACACTGAGGCCTGACCGTCCGAACCGACTGGACAGAATCCGCCCCGGCCCGCAAGGTCCGGGGCGTTTTCTTTGCGGCCTTCACTGCGTCATTGCGGGCGGCGCAGCCGCGCGGCAATCCAACGTTGCGGAGCCCGCCCTTGATTGCTTCGCTGCACGCGCGATGACGAGGAGTGACTATGGATTTCCAGCACATCGATACCGGCGAAGTCACGCTGCGCTGCGCCATCGAAGGACCCGCGCCGGGCAGCGCGCCGCTGGCGATCATGGTCCACGGCTTTCCCGAAAGCTGGTATTCCTGGCGGCATCAACTCGCCCCGGTAGCAGCGGCCGGTTATACTGCCTGCGCGATCGACGTGCGCGGCTATGGTGGATCGGACAAGCCCCATCCGGTTGAAGCCTATACCTTGCAGAAAATCGCGGCAGACCTGATCGGTCTGGCCGATGCCCTTGCCCCGGAGCAGCGGGTGGTGCTGATCGGGCACGACTGGGGTGCGCCGATTGTCTGGAACACGGCCTTTACCAACCCGCAGCGTATTCATGCCGTGGCCGGCCTGTCCGTGCCGTTTGCCGGAGCGCCGTTGCGGCCCTTTACCGAGGTGTTCCGCGAACACTTCACCAGCCAGGGCCGATTTTTCTACCAGGAGTTTTTCCAGGAACCCGGGGTGGCCGAGGTCGAAGCAGAAGCAGACCCCCGCGATTTCGTGGCACGGATGATGTATTCGATTTCAGGCGATGTGCCACCGGGCGATTATTGGTCAAAGCCGCTGGGCGCGACCTTCCTGGAAGGCCTGCCCGATCCGCAGCCAGTGCCATGGCTGAGCGAAGCCGATCTCGATTACTACGAGGGCGAGTTCCGCGCGTCGGGCTTTCGCGGGCCGCTCAATCGCTACCGCAACCATGAGCGCGACTACGAATGGCTGAAGGCCTGGCAGGGCAAGCCGCTTGAACAGCCCTGCCTATTCATCGGCGGCACCCGCGATCCGGCCACCAGCCTGTTCGGCGCCGTGGCCGATCCGGTGGCGATGATGCGGATGTTCGCGCCCAAGGTCGAAGGACATGTCCTGGACGGCGTCGGGCACTGGACTCAGCAGGAGCGCCCCGAGGAAGTGAACGCGCTGCTCATCGATTGGTTGAAGCGAATCTGAGCCGCGACTATAGCGCGCCCAGCATGACCGCCGCCACATCACCCGCACCCGCCCAACCGGCGCCGTTACCCGCCGATTGGCGCGACTTTTTCGCGCTGACCAAGCCGCGTGTGATGAGTCTGGTGATCTTCACCGGCCTGTGCGGATTGCTGGCCGCGCCGGTGCCGGTAAACCCGGTGCTGGGCTTCACCGCAATCCTGTGCATCGCGCTGGGCGCCGGCGGATCGGCCGCGCTCAATATGTGGTGGGAAGCCGATCTCGATGCGCAGATGAAGCGCACTGCCGCGCGGCCGCTGCCAGCCGGGCGGATGTCGCGCGAATCGGCCCGCGATTTCGGGCTGGTGCTGTCACTGATCTCGGTGCTGATCATGGGCGTCGGCGTCGGCTATCTGGCTGCCGCGATCCTGGCCTTTTCGATTTTCTACTACGCGGTGATTTACACCATGTGGCTGAAACCGCGCACGCCGCAGAACATCGTGATCGGCGGCGGGGCGGGGGCCTTCCCGCCGATGATTGGCTGGATCGCCGCAACCGGCGAGATCACGCTGATGCCGATCCTGCTGTTTGCGATTATCTTCTTCTGGACCCCGCCGCACTTCTGGGCGCTCGCGCTGTTTGTGGAGACGGACTACGCCAAGGCAGGGATCCCGATGATGCCGGTGGTGGCCGGCCGCCATTCAACCCGTCGCCAGATCCTGATCTATGCGGTGCTGTTACTGCCGCTGGCGATGCTGCCGTTCTGGATCGCCGGGGCGGGGTTGGTCTATGGTATTGCCGCGCTCGTGCTGTCAGGCCTGTTTCTGGTCCTGTCGCTGCGGGTCGCGGTGTTTCGAAATGGGGTGGGGGAATCCGACATGAAGCCCGAGAAGCGGCTGTTCGCCTTTTCGGTCTTCTACCTGTTCGCCCTGTTCGCCGCGCTGGTGGCGGACCGTTGGACCATGGGATTGCAAGCATGACCAAATTCCCTGACCCTGAAGCAGACCGCAAACGCATTATCAAACAGCGTAACTGGATACTGGGCGGCCTGCTCGTCGGTATGGCGGTGCTGTTTTACTTCATCACCATCGCCCGGCTGGGAGGGTAAGGTCATGGCTGTACTTTCACTCCCCAAGGACCAGAACGCCCGCACCGGCATCCTCGCTCTGCTTGGCGCCGCCGCCATGCTCGCGCTCGGTTTTGCCTCCGTTCCGCTCTACCGCATCTTCTGTCAGGTCACTGGCTTTGGCGGCACCACCATGAAGGCCACCGAGGCCGAGGCTGCCCAGGTCAAGATCACCGACAAGATCATCTCGGTACGTTTCGATGCCAATGTTGACCGCGAACTGCCGTGGAAGTTCCAGATGGAACAGACCACACAGGATCTGCGGATCGGCGCACGCAAGATGGCCTACTATTCGGCTGAGAACCTCTCGACGCAGGCGATCACGGGGATCGCCAGCTACAATGTCGAGCCCGAACTGGCAGGCAAGTACTTCCACAAGATCCAGTGCTTCTGCTTCAACAACCAGACGCTTCAGTCCGGGCAGTCGGTAAACATGCCGGTGATCTACTATGTCGATCCCGCGATCCTCGAGGATCCGGAAACCAAGGACATCGAGCAGATCACGCTCAGCTACACCTTCCATAAGGCGGCAGAGCAGCCTGTCCAAAAATTGGCGGCAAACACTCTGGACCCGGCGCAGGCGGCGCGATAAGGGCGTCTTAATTCACGGCGGCGGAGCCTGGCTCCGCCTGCCATCTGGGGATCAATTGGGGACCACGGACATGGCCGGCACCAAGAACCACGATTATCACATTCTCGAACCGGATATCCTGCCGTTCCTCGGCTCGGTTTCGGCCCTGCTGGCGACCAGCGGCGGCGTGCTGACCATGCATGACATGGCGGCCGGCAAGTACCTGCTGCTGGTCGGCGTGTTCGGCCTGCTGTTCACGATGTGGCAGTGGTGGGCCAAGGTCATCAAGGAAGCCCACGAGGGTCATCACACCCCGGTGGTGCAGCTGCACCTGCGCTATGGCATGATTACTTTCATTGCCTCGGAAGTGATGTTCTTCGTTGGCTGGTTCTGGGCCTATTTCGATTTTGCGCTGCATCCCAGCGAACTGGCCGAAGTGGTTGGTGGCCAGTGGCCGCCCAAGGCGATCACCGAAGTGCTTGATGCCTTCGACCTGCCGCTGCTCAACACGCTGATCCTGCTCTGCTCGGGCACCACTGTCACCTGGGCGCACCATGCGTTGATCCACGGTGATCGCGATGGCCTCAAGAAGGGCCTGTGGGCCACGATCGCGCTGGGCGCTCTGTTCACCGCAATCCAGGCCTTCGAATATGCGGTTGCGCCGTTCCCGTTCGGCCAGAACACCTACGGTTCGGCCTTCTACATGGCGACCGGCTTCCACGGCTTCCATGTGCTGGTCGGCACGATCTTCCTGATCGTCTGCCTGCGCCGCGTCTACAATGGTGATTTCACGCCGAAGCAGCACTTCGGCTTCGAAGCGGCGGCCTGGTATTGGCACTTCGTTGACGTGGTCTGGCTGTTCCTGTTCGTCGCCATTTATGTCTGGGGCGGTTGGGGCCACCCGGTCCACTGATGCCCGGCGGCGCAAGCCAAAACGAAAAGGGGCAGCCCGGGATACCCGCGGCTGCCCTTTTCGCACTTTGCCCGCGCTGCGGGGCCAAGGGGCTGTTCGATGGCGTGGCGCGCTTTGCCCCGCGCTGCCGGTCCTGCGGGCTGGATTATGAGCAGTTCAATGTTGGCGATGGTCCGGCCGCGTTCCTGACCATGGTCATCGGTGGACTGGTGGTGGGCCTGGCGCTGTGGGTCGAATTCGGCTGGGAACCGCCACTGTGGGTCCACGGGCTGCTGTGGCTGCCCCTGGTGATCGGGCTGACCCTGCTCGGCCTGCGTGCCACCAAGGCCGCGCTGCTCGCCACAGAATACCAGCGCCGCGCGCGCGAGGCGACCGGGGCTGATATCAAGTGAAGCGTGGCCTGCCTCTGATTGCGACAATCATCGTCCTGGCCGCAGTCGCGACGATGATCGGGCTGGGCCTGTGGCAGCTTGATCGCCGGGCACAAAAGGAAGCGCTGCTGGAGCGCTATGCTGTGGCCCGGACGCTCAGTGCCGAGGTGCCGTGGCCGGCCAAGCCCGCCGATCAGCGCGCGGCTCTGTTCCGCCGCACTACGATCGATTGCCGGACGGAGGGCAAGGACGCCCCGATTGCCGGGCACAACCGCGCCGGTAGGCTCGGCTGGGCCCACACCGTGACCTGCGTTCCGCCCGAAGGCAGCCGGGCCGAGGTGGTGCTGGGCTGGTCACGCGATCTGGCCCCGCGTAACTGGAGCGGCGGCCGGGTCCAGGGTCTGATCGCGCCGGGCGCCGGTGATGCCGTGCGCCTGATTGCCGATCCGCCGCTTGCCGGGCTGGAGGCCATGGCCGCCCCCGATCCGCAATCGATCCCCAACAACCACTGGTCCTATGCGATCCAGTGGTTCCTGTTCGCCGGGGTGGCGCTGCTGATCTATGGCCTGGCGCTGCGCAAGCGCCTTGCCGCGCGGGGCAGCGAGGGCTAACGGCCCTCCGTGATGGACTTCATTTCGACCCGTGGCAGCGCGCCTGCGCTCGATTTCGCCGGTGCGACCCTGGCCGGCCTCGCCAGCGATGGCGGGCTCTATGTGCCCCGCACGTGGCCGCGCTTCACCGTGGATGAGATCGCGGCAATGGCTGGGCTGCCTTATGCCGAGCTGGCCGCACGGGTCATGCAGCCGTTCGTGGGTGACAGTCTGTCGCCGGAACGGCTGCGGGAATTGACTGCGCAGGCCTATGGCCGGTTTGCGCACAAGGCGGTGACCCCGCTCAAGCAATTGGACGAGCAACACTGGCTGCTGGAACTGTTCCACGGGCCGACCCTGGCCTTCAAGGACGTTGCGCTGCAATTGCTGGGCCTGCTGTTCGAGGAGTTCCTCGCGCGCGGTGGCGATCCGCTGACCATCGTCGGGGCCACTTCTGGCGATACCGGTTCGGCCGCGATTGACGCTGTGGCCGGTCGTGCCCGCGTCGAAATATTCATGCTCCACCCCAAGGGCCGGGTCAGCGAAGTCCAGCGCCGGCAGATGACCACGGTGCTGGCGCCCAACGTCCACAACATCGCGATCGAGGGCACTTTCGATGACGCCCAGGCGATGGTGAAGCGGATGTTCAATGATCGGGCGATGACCGATCGCTTTGCCATCGGCGCGGTCAATTCGATCAACTGGGCGCGGCTGATGGCGCAAGTGGTCTATTATTTCGCTGCCGCGCTCCAGCTGGGTGGACCGCAGCGCAAGGTGGCCTTCGCCGTGCCGACGGGCAATTTCGGCGATGTCTTTGCCGGCTATGTCGCAGCGCAGATGGGGCTGCCGATCGAGCGGCTGATCGTGGCGACCAACGTCAACGACATCCTCCACCGCGCGCTGACCACCGGAGACTATTCGGCTGGCACTGTCACGCCGACTGCTGCCCCTTCGATGGATATCCAGGTCTCGTCCAATTTCGAGCGCTTGCTGTTCGATCTGGGGGGGCGCGATGGCGCGGCGCTGGCCGCGCAGATGGCCGGGTTTGAGGCAACCAGGGCGATGCAACTGACCAACGCCCAGCGTGAAGGCGCGGCGGCGCTGTTCACCAGTGCCCGGGCCGATGCGACCGACATGGCCCGCGCACTGCGTTGGGGCTGCGAACAGTGCGGTGAGTTGCTCGATCCGCATACGGCCATCGGCCTCCATGCCGCGCAGCACGCAGGGATCGATCCTGCCATCCCGGTTGTGACACTGGCGACTGCCCATCCGGCCAAGTTCGGCGATGCGGTGGAGCGGGCAACCGGCCACCGTCCGACGCTGCCTGCGCGGGTTGGCGATCTGTTCGAGCGCGAGGAGCGATTGGCCGATCTACCTGGTGATTATGCTGCAGTGGCCGACTTTGTGGCCACGCATGCGGTGCCGCGTGGCTGAGTTGCCCAATGGCTGAGCTGATAGAGGCGCCGGTCGTGATGACCGGCGAGGGCTGGGCCGATTACGGCCTGCTCGACAGCGGGCACGGCCGCAAGCTTGAGCATTACGGGCCCTATCGCTTCATCCGCCCTGAACCCCAGGCAATGTGGACGCCGCGGCTCCCCGAGTGGTCAGCGCACGGCGAGTTCGTGCCCGGATCGGACGAGGACGGTGGGGGGCGCTGGGTCTATGACCAGCCTGTCCCGCGCGAAGGCTGGCCCCTGGCGCGCGATGACGTGAACTTCACCGCCCAATGCACGCCGTTCCGTCATCTCGGCTTCTTCCCGGACATGGCCCCGGTATGGGACTGGATGGGCGAGCAGCTCGCCGGGCGCAGCGATGCCCAGACGATGAACCTGTTCGGCTACACCGGGGTCGGCACCCTTTCGCTTTCGCGGTTTGGCCCGGTGACGCACGTTGATGCCAGCAAGAAGTCGGTGGCCCAGGCCCGCGAAAATGCCGCGTTGTCCGGCATGGCCGAGCGTCCGGTGCGCTGGATCATCGATGATGCCGCCAAGTTCACCGCGCGCGAGGTGCGACGCGGGCGGCGCTATGACGGGATCATCCTCGATCCGCCCAAATTCGGCCGCGGACCCGAAGGGGAGGTCTGGCGGCTGGAAGAGCACTTGCCGGGGCTGGTTGCCGATTGCCGCCAGCTACTGGATGCCGACAGCCGGTTCCTGTTCCTGACGGTCTATGCCGTGCGGATGAGTTCGCTGGCGCTTGCAGGCTTGCTGGACGAGGTCTTTGCTGACCTGCCCGGCACGATCGAGCATGGCGACCTGGCCGTGCGCGAGACGGGCGCTGATGGCCGCTTGCTGCCCACCGCGATCTTCGCGCGCTGGACGAATCCCGGCTAAGGGGCGCCATGGCCGATTCGCTGATCCTGGAAGTTGCCGAATTCGAACACGATGTCCTGACCGGCATCTATTCGGAGGAAACCGGCCGTCCGCAGCCGCTGCGTTTCACCATTCAGGTGCGGATGAAGCCGGCGGGCCACTATGCGCCGGATACCCCGCTCAGCGCCTCCAAGAACTACATGGATCTGAAGTTTGCCGCCTCAGGGGCGCTGCCGCCGGGGGTGCACTTCACCCTGATCGAGGCCGTGGCGGATCACATCTGCGACACCCTGTTCGTCCAGGACGAGCGGGTTGAGGCGGTGACGGTGAAGATCGTCAAGCTGGCGATCAGCGAAGCAGGTGAGAAGATCGGCATTACCCTGACGCGTGAGCGGCGCTGATGGAGCTGGTACGGATTGCCGGGCTGAGCGGAGACCCGCTTGCCGCGGCGGCCACGTTTCTTGATGAATGGTCTGCCCGGCTCGCCGCGGCTCCGGGCGAAGGCGATTTGCTGCTGATCTTTCCGGTGGCCGATCATGCGCATCACGGGTGGCGGCTGGCTGCGGTCCAGATGCTGGCGCGCCGACTTGCCCCGCGCCGAATCAATGCGGTTGCCAGCGATAGCGAGGCTGCGATTGCCGCGGCGGCGACCTATCTGGCGAATGCCCCCGGGTTGACCGGGCAAGTGCTGGGGCTTGATCCCACTGGCGCGGCCGCGCCGCGCTAACCGGCCAACCGTCCGGCCAGATCGCCGATAACGCCATCCTGCCGCTCAAGCAGCGCGGAAGCGGCATCGCGCGCGGCTTTCGCTTCGATCGCAGGTGCGCCTTCGATCCGGGCGGCGGCATAGATCGCATCGATATCGGCCAGGGCGACCAGGCCTTCGCTGCGCGCGGCATCGAGATCGGCCAGCGCCACCATCGCCACCGACCATGCTTCGCTCGCCTTGGCGGCGCCCGCCGCTGCGATCACCTTCTGCCGGACCGGCCCCTCCCGGTCGCGGAACTTTGCGTCGGCAGCACGGGCCCGGGCTAGCAGCGAATCGATCTGGCGCTCCACTGCCGGATCGATCGGCGGCGGCGGGACGGGAGCCGGAACCGGCATCGCTTCGCCGCTCACCCGCTCCGCCGGGCGCTTGGCCAGCGAAGGGTACTCAGCCGGTGTCGAGGCGCAGGCGGCCAATAGCAAGGCGGGGATCAGGACAAGCGGGGCACGATTCATGGAACTGCTGTAGCACGGGCAGAAAGCGACGCCAGCGGGCAAGATTCCTTGGCCCGATTGGTTGACAGCGCAGGGGCGTTGGACTAGGGGCGCACCTTCTTGTGGCACCCCGCAATGCTGTGGGGCGGCCGCTATGCCGGTCTTCTCGGAGTTTCTTCGCAGGGAATCGGTCAGGCCTTTTGATACGGAATGGGTACGATGTTCGCTGTAGTGCGCACGGGCGGCAAGCAATACCGGGTTGCCGCCGGAGACAAGATCGCGGTTGAGAAGCTGGCTGGTG
Organism: Novosphingobium sp.; assembly: GCA_044238415.1. Classification (GTDB taxonomy): domain Bacteria; phylum Pseudomonadota; class Alphaproteobacteria; order Sphingomonadales; family Sphingomonadaceae; genus Novosphingobium. Next base: position 37,331 of record JBIIDJ010000009.1, on the reverse strand, counting down.
AAGCTGGCGAAACCATCACGCTGGGCGATGTCCTGCTGGCGGGTGACGGCGGCGAAGTGAAGGATGCCAAGGGCGTCGTCGTTTCGGCCGAGATCATTGCCCAGGCTAAGAGCGAAAAGGTCGTGGTGTTCAAGAAGCGCCGCCGCCACAACTATCGCCGCAAGAATGGTCACCGCCAGCAGATGACCCTGCTGCGCATCGTCGCCGTCGGCGCGGAAGGCAAGAAGGCTGCCGCGAAGAAGGAAGCTGCTCCGGCCGAAGCCGAAGCCGCTGCCGCCCCGGCGAAGAAGGCCCCGGCCAAGAAGGCCGCGCCCAAGGCCTCTGCGGCCGCTGAATAAGAATTCGGAGTAGATCGAGATGGCACACAAGAAAGCAGGCGGTTCGTCGCGTAACGGTCGTGATTCGGCCGGCCGTCGCCTTGGGGTGAAGAAGTTCGGCGGCCAGGAAGTGGTCGGCGGCAACATCATCATTCGCCAGCGCGGCACCCGCGTATACCCGGGCGCCAACGTCGGCATGGGCAAGGATCATACCCTGTTCGCGCTGACCGAAGGCCGCGTGCGATTCCACGATGGCAAACTGGGCCGTAAGTACGTGTCGGTCGACATGGCACTAGCCGCCGAATAATCGGACAGTCGATCACGGGCTGTCCTGACGGGCAGCCCCGCCGAAGCAGACTTCGGCCGAATGAGGGAGAGGGGCCCGCCCGTCTCCCTCTTTTCATTTCTCCCTCTGCCGAGCGAACGGGGAAAACACCCGGACGCAATTGTAATCGCTTCGTCATTGAGCGGCTCTAGGGCCGTCTCAGCGGGGCCGGACGAGTGGAGAGTTGCAATGTTCATGCGCAGCGAACGGCTGTTCCTGCGGCCCGGCTGGCCGGAGGACTGGCAGGAAATCCATGACGGGATCGCCGATGAGGCGATCGTCCGCAACCTGGCGAGCGCACCCTGGCCCTATGGTGCCGAAGACGCCCGCGGCTTTGCCGCGCGGGCACAGGACCAGCGCTATCCGCACTTCTTCATCACCCTGCCGACGGCGGCCGAGCCGGCGCGGATCATCGGTTGCATCGGACTCGACCCGGTCGGCGATGCGGTCGATCTGGGTTACTGGATCGCGCGCGAGCACTGGGGCCGGGGCTATGCCAGCGAGGCGGCACGAGCCGTGCTGGAACTGGCCGGAATGCTTGGCCATCAACGAGTTACCGCCAGCCACTTCGGCGATAATCCTGCGTCTGGCCGGGTACTGCGCAAACTGGGCTTCCAGCCGACCGGGCGTACTGCGATGCGGCACAGCAAGGGGCGCGGCGGTTCGGCGGAGGCGGTCGAATACACGCTGGAGTTGAGCTGTCCGCATGACTGTGACGATGACCCGCCGTTGATGCGCGCCGCTTAACCGCAAGCAGACAAGAAAAAACCTCCCCGGGCCAGACCCGGGGAGGTTTCTTCGCTTGAGCCTTTTAAAATCAGGCCAGCACTGCGTCCTTGAATTCGCTGTCGTGCTTGCTGATCAGCGCCCGGTCGTCGTGGTTCCAGGGGTGGAAGCCGGGCATGAAATAGCTCAGCCAGGCCGGGAAGATCCGGCGCAGCACACCCGGCGTGCCGACCAGGTACCAGGCCAGCTTGGCCTTGACCTTCCAGCCGCTCAGCCCGTCCTGCTTCAACAGTTCCAGCGTATCCTGCCAGCGGTTGCGGATGAAGTTGGTGGTGACGATCAGCATCATCAGGCTCTTCACCTTCCACCGCTTGTAGCGCGTCCAGTCCTTGGTCGCGTGCAGCCAGGTGTCATAGGCAACGCCCTTGTGCTCGATCTCCTCGATCGCGTGCCAGCGCCACATCGCGGCGGTTTCCGGCTCTGCCCCGGCAAAGTGCTGCGGATTGGCGAGGAATTCCTGCGCCATCATCGCGGTGTAGTGTTCCAGCGCCATAGTGACGGCGAGGTTCAGGATGGCCGGGCGATCCTTGGTCAGTTCCAGGTTTTCGGCCACGCGGCGGTCGATCGCATCCAGATCGTAACCGGCGTCAACGGCAGCGCGGTTGAAAGCGATATGCTCGCGGGTGTGATTGATTTCCTGTTTGATGAAGGCGCGGATCTCGGCCTCCAGCTTGGGACCGGCACCTTCGCGGTGGGCCTTGACCGCTTCGATGAAGAAGGCCTCGCCGCGCGGGAAGGTGGCGGACAGGGCATTGTGCCATGCGGTCGCGATCGGATCGTTGTTCAGCCACCAGCGGCCGGGCCGCTTGTCGCGCCCGAAGCGCTCGTCGCGCACGGTGATCGTGAGGTCGGCGGGGGTAGGACCGGCCTTGCTCAAGGCGGCGGCGGGTTCTACGTCGAGGGGGAACTTGGTGGGGGCGTTCATGCGCTCCAAATAGGATTAACTTACACCCATGTCAATAAGGAAGCGCCTGAGCCAGGAAGAGAGCCGGACGGTGGCCCTGGAAGCCGCGCGTGCGCTGCTGATCGAGCTGGGTCCGCAGTCCGTGACGTTGAAAGCCGTGGCGGCGCGAATCGGGCGGACTCATGCCAATCTGCTTCACCATTTCGGTTCGGCGGCCGGTTTGCAGAAAGCCCTGGCCGAACATTTGGCCATCACCATCTGCGCGACGATCGAGGAAGCCGTGCTCGCCAGCCGTTCCGGTGAAGGCACGGCCCGCGATGTGGTCGACCTGACTTTCGATGCCTTTGACAAGGAAGGCGGCGGGGCGCTGGCCACCTGGATGCTGATGAACGGCAACGAGGATGCGCTCGACCCCCTGATTCAGGCAGTTCATGATCTGGTTGATGACCTGGGCGAACACGAATCGGGCCAGATGCACCAGGTCACGCACGCCCTCTGCATGATGGCGCTGGGCGATGCGCTGATGGGTGGCGCCCTGGCCCATTCCCTGGGGCTGCCGCGCACGGCCAGCCGTGACATTGCCGAGAAGATGCTGATCGAGGAAGCCGTGAAGGAAGGGCTGGTACGGCCTCAGGCAGGCTGAAGCCAGGCAGGCATGCGCTCCGCCGGAATGTCCTCCACCCGGCGGTGATCGACCGCCAGATCGAGCTCGGAATAGACCGTGCGCTGCCGGGCCGGATCGCTTTCGGCCAGCGGAACCACCACCAGCCGGCGGTTGATCTTCTGGCGCCAGTTCATCCGCGCGGTGTTTTCCTGCCCGACATAGCAGCCCTTGGTAAAGGACACGCCATTCAGCTCGGCAGCGTTGCATTCCAGCCAGAGCAGGTCGGCCAGTTCCGCCGCGCCTTCAGTGACGCCAAGCGAGAGGCGGTGCTGGCGCCAGGCTTCGGATGCATCGCCGCCCGCCGCCTCACCCAGCCAGCGCTGACCAAGCGCGGCGAGGCGCGGATCGGGCGCGGGGCCATCACCCAACTGCCAATGGACGCCCATCGCGGGATCCCGTGCAATCGCGATCTTGCGCCGCAGCCGGTACATCGACAGTCGTTTCACCAAAGCGTCCGCCCCTGCCGCCTCGCAATCAAGCAGCACATCGTCACCGTCCGCCCAGACCAGAAAATCGGCAATAACCTTGCCCTGCGGGGTCAGCAGGCCGGCCCAGACCGGCAGGACGCCAAATACGTCGCTGGTCACCAGGCCATTGAGAAATCCTCGCAGGTCCTCGCCCGCTTCGGTTGCGGTCAGGCGGATCACGGCGCGGTCGGTCAGCAGGGTTGCAGTCATGGATGACAGATAGGGGGCGTCCTGCTTAAGGGGAAGTCATGACCAGCACCCCGAATCGCCTGACCATCCGCCGCCCTGACGATTGGCACGTTCACCTGCGCGACGGGGCCGTGCTGGAAGGCGTGGCACCGGACACCGCACGCCAGTTTGCCCGGGCGATCGTCATGCCCAATCTCTCGCCACCGATCACCACAGTGGCAGCGGCGGCGGCCTATCGGACACGGATCGTTGCCGCCGCCGGTCCGGGGTTCACCCCGCTGATGACCGCCTATCTTACCGATACGATTGCGGCGGACGAGATTGCACGCGGCTTTGCCGAAGGTGTGTTTACCGCGGCCAAGCTCTATCCCGCCCACGCCACCACGGGTTCTGCCCACGGCGTGACCGATGTCGCCAATATCCGCGGCGTGCTGGAACGGATGGAAGCGATCGGCATGCCGTTGCTGATCCATGGCGAAGTGACCGATAGCCATGTCGACATTTTCGACCGTGAGGCCGTGTTCATCGAACGCACCCTCTCCGGTCTGGTGCGGGACCTGCCGGGCCTGCGGATCGTGTTTGAACACATCACCACCAAGGATGCGGTGGACTTCGTGGAGAGCGCTGGGCCGAACGTAGGCGCGACGATTACGCCGCAGCACCTCCACATCAACCGCAATGCGATGTTCGCCGGCGGAATCCGGCCGCACATGTACTGCCTGCCGGTGGCCAAGCGCGAAGTGCACCGGCTGGCGCTGCGCAAGGCGGCAACATCGGGCAATCCGAAGTTCTTCCTTGGTACCGACAGCGCACCCCATGCGGTTGGCGCGAAGGAATCGTCCTGCGGCTGCGCCGGCATCTACAACGCGCCCTTTGCGTTGGAGAGCTATCTTGCCGTGTTCGAGGAAGAAGGGGCGATCGACCGGTTCGAAGGCTTTGCCAGCCTGCATGGCCCGGCATTCTATCGCCTGCCGGTCAATGAAGATACCGTCACGCTGGAGCGCAGCGGCGCCGAAGTGCCCGAGCTGATCGATGCCAATGGCACGCCGATCGTACCGTTCCATGCGGGTGAGACCCTGGCCTGGCGGTTCGTCGGCTAAGCGCGGCGGCTTCGGGCGAACAGGTCCCAGACGAACAGGGCAATCGCGCTCCAGATCAGCGCGAAGCTAACCAGCTGCGCGCCGTCAAGCGGCTTGGCGAACAGCAGCAAGCCGATCAGGAAGACCATCGAGGGTGAACTGAACTGGATCATCCCCATGGTCGAATAGGCCAGCCGCTGCGCAGCGAGGGTGAACAGCAGCAGCGGCACCGCCGTGACCACGCCGGACAGCACGATCAGTGCCGCATCCTGCCAGCCGTTGAGTATGGCGCTGCCGGCGGGTGTGTCGACATAGCTGCTGACAATCGCCAGCGCGGGCAGGAACAGCACGATCACCTCGATCGTCAGCCCGGTCAGTGCCGGTACTGCGGCGATTTTGCGGACCAGGCCGTAGGTGGTCCACGATAAGGCCAGGACCAGGCTGATCCAGAGGGTCGCCGCCGCTTCCCAGGCCAGCACCACCACGCCCAGCGCTGCCACGACCACCGCAATCCATTGCCGCTGGCTCAATCGCTCGCCGAGAAAGACCGTACCGGCCAGCACACTGAGCAGCGGCGAAACGTAGTAGCCGACGCTGGCGGCATAGACCTCGCCCGCTTGAATCGCAGCCACGTAGACCAGCCAGTTGATCCCGACGAGCACTGACGATGCGAGCAGCATCAAGAGCGCGCGCCGGTTGGCCAGTGTTGCGGCAATGGTTCCAAGCTGGCCGAGCAAAGCGAGGATCGCCAGGCACAAGGGCAGCGAAGTGATGACACGCCAGCCGACAAATTCGAACGCCGGAATATGCGCCACGAACCACAGATAGAGCGGTAGCAGGCCCCAGATCAGGTGTGCCGCCAAGGCCAGGGGCAGGCCGCCGGAACGCGGTGGAGGGGCGGGGCTGTGCATCGCTTTGTCGCGCTAGGCCGTCGTTTGGGCCCGGGCAAGCGCGAAGGGTCGCGAAATAATTGCGATCCTGACAGAGCGGTTGCGGACCGTTCAGCTTAAAGCCCTTATTGATGAACGCATCGGATCAGGAGTTTGACCATGCAGACCTTCAAGACCACCGCCCTCGCGTTGCTCGCACCTGTCATGGTGCTGACCGCCTCCCCCGCGCTCGCTGACGACCGCTACGATCAGTACCGGGGCGGAGACTACTATGGCCGTGATTACCGCGACGATTACCGCCGCGATGACTATCGCCAGGATTACCGCAACCGGGGCTATTATGGCGAACCGGGTTACGCCAACACCCGCACCTGGCGCGGCGATGATGGCCGCTACTATTGCCGCCGCAGCGACGGGACTACCGGCCTGATTATCGGCGGTGCGGCCGGGGCCCTGATCGGCCGCGAAGTGGCCGGACGCCGCGGCGACCGCACGCTAGGTGCGATCCTGGGTGCGGCGGGCGGTGCGCTGCTGGGCCGTGCGGTTGACCGTTCGGTGAGCAACAACGGCTATCGTTGCCGCTAAAGCGGGCCTTAACCATCGTTCGGCTAATCAGGTCGCACGATGGTCCGGTTCCTGCCTTTGTCCCTTGTCCTGTTGCTGGCGGCCTGCAGCGAAGCAGAGCCGCCGGCTGCTCCGGCCGAGCGCGATCCGGCCGTGGCTGCTGCCCTGGCTCAGCCGCTGTTCAGTGATCGCGACCTTGTCGCCTCAAGCCTGGCCGGCACCACCCTGACTGGCGGCGGGCCTGCCGATGGCGGAATACCGCTGATCCGGCCCCGCGATGACGAGGCCGAGCGCGCCCGCGAACTGGCGCGCGGCCTGGTTGGCGGTGCCCTTTCGCCTGCCCCTCCAGCAACATCCGGACCAGACCAGTCACCGCTGGCGCGCGCCTTGACCGCCGAGGCGATTGCCGCTGCCATCCCCTTTGCGCGCCCCTGCGCGCCAGCGCTGGACTATTCCTTCGCCTGGGCGGCGCGCCTGCCGGCCGCCCTGCCGGTCTATCCCCGCGCTGCCACGCAGGAGGCCGGTGGCAGCGACAAGCCTGGCTGCAAGCTGCGGGTGGTTAACTTCCGCAGTGCCGCCAGTCCGGCCGATCTGGTCGATTTCTATTTTGCCAGCGCCGCACGCGCGGGCTTGGCTCCGCGCCACACGAAGGCGGGCAGCGATGCCGTCGTCAGTGGGAACAAGGGCACCTTGGCATTCGCAGTCCATATCCGGACCATGGCTGATGGCACGACCGAGGCCGACCTGATCACCCGCGAATAGGGCTTAACTCTCGCGCAGGCCGACGCCGATCATGGCCCGGGGCTGCTCCATCTCGTTGGATGCAACCGGATAGGCGCAATAGTCCGCCGCGTAATAGGCGCTCGGGCGATGGTTGCCAGACAGGCCGACCCCGCCAAACGGTGCGGCCGAGCTGGCCCCGTTGGTCGGGCGGTTCCAGTTGATCACCCCGGCGCGGACATTGGCCCAGAAGCGGTTGTATTCCTGCGGCGTGCCGCCAATCAGCGAGGCGGAGAGGCCAAAGCGGGTGTTGTTCGCCTCGGCAATGGCTTCATCGAAATCGCTGGCCATAGTCACCTGCAGCATCGGCCCGAACAGTTCGACATCGGGGCGTTCCTTCACGCCGCTGACATCGATGATCGCGGGGGACAGGAACGGCAGATCGTCGCGCGGGCGCAGCAGGTGCTTGATCGCCTTGCCGCCGTGGCTGAGCAGATAGAGGAAGCTTTCGGTCAACCCGTCAGCCGCGCGATTGTCGATGACCGGGCCCATGAACGGCTGAGGATCGTCAAACGGGGCGCCGACGATGATCCGGTCAGCCAGCCGCTTCACCTCGCCGATCAGTGCATCGTACAGCGTAGTCTTGACGATCAGCCGCCGCGCTGCGGTGCAGCGTTGCCCGGCCGAGGTGAAGGCCGATTGGACGACAAGCGCGGCGGCATCGGAAATCTTGGGCGTATCCCAGACCACGATCGGGTTGTTGCCGCCCATTTCGAGTGCCAGGATCTTGTCGGGGCGGGTCGCCAGCTTGCGGTTGATGGCAATGCCGGTGTGGGCCGAGCCGGTGAACAGGACGCCATCGATCCCGTCATGCGCGACGAGCGCCTGGCCCTCTTGTGGCCCGCCGACCAGCAATTGCACCACGGCGGCCGAAATGCCCGCGCGGTGAAAGCAGTGCAGCAGCAATTCACCGGTCGCCGGGGTCTTTTCGCTCGGCTTGAAAACCACCGCATTGCCCGCAATCAGGGCCGGGACGATATGTCCGTTGGGCAGATGGGCCGGGAAATTGTAGGGGCCAAGCACGGCCATTACGCCATGCGGCTTATGGCGCAGCGCAGCCGTCCCCTGAAGCGCATTGTCCAGCTTGCGCTGGCTGGTGCGGTCGGCATAGGCGCGGATCGAAATCTCGACCTTGTTGACCACGCTTTCAACTTCAGTGCGGGCTTCCCACATCGGCTTGCCGGTTTCGCGGGCGATCATCGTCGCCAGCTTTTCGGCATCCTTGCGCACTTCATTGGCAAACCGGCGCACCAGTTCCATGCGGGTGGACAGGGGCTGGGCGGCCCAGGCTGGCCAGGCACGCCGGGCGCGCCCGACGATTTCGTCCACATTGCCATGCTTGGCGCGCCAGATTTCGGCACCGGTTGCAGGCTCATAGGAAATCAGTTCAGGCGTGCTCACGTAATTCATCCATCCCTGTCAGTATCACTGACCCGCTAACCCTTTAGCCGAGCCGTTACGCGAGTGAAAGCATTGGATTCCACGCTATTACCGTAAGTTAATGCACTCATCCCGGAGGTGGGCCAAGCGCTTCGCCCAGCTGGCGGATCGCGGCGACGGTTTCGCCAAGTGGGCCCCAGTCATCATTCTCGCTGATCGCCGCCCAGACTGCCTCGACCCGGTCAACCACCAGGCTGGGCAGGCGATCCTCGTTCCACAGGTCATGCTCGGTTCCGACCGGAGAGTGGCCAGCCAGCGCCTCGGCAAAGTCGCCTTCGGCGTGGCGTCCGAAGCGGTGGCGATGGAAGAAGGCATCGGGTGATTGGCCGCTCTCACGCATCGCCTTTTCGGCGGCGGCGATCACGGCATAGTCGGCCTCGAAACCGCGCGACTGCACGCCCAGCCGCCAAAGGAACTGCCGCGCCAGTGCGGCTTGGTACAACGGTCCGAATCGCTCGAGCGCGGCGATCAGCGGCGGTGCCTCACAGACCAGCCGCAGCGCCACGGCTAGTTGGCCGCAGTTCCAGTGCAGCGCCTCCGGCTGGCGCCCGAAGGCGTAAAGCCCGCCATGATCGAAATAGGCGGCCGTGAAGCTGGGGTCCCAGGTCGGCAGCCATCGCCACGGGCCATAGTCGAAGCTTTCGCCCGAAACATTCATGTTGTCGGTGTTGAGCACGCCGTGGACAAACCCCGCCGCCATCCACTCTGCCGCCAGCCGGGCCAGCCGCTCGACCACCTGATGCAGCAGCACCGCGGCGGGCTCGTCACGCCCTGGCGCGTCCTCGGGCGGGGGCGGTCCGGGGAATTGCTCCAGGCAATAGGCGATCAGCGCCTGCATCTCGTCCGCCTGCTCAAGATAGGCCAGCCGCTGGAACGTGCCGATGCGGATGTGGCCGTGGCTCAGCCGGACCAGTACCGCTGACCGGGTTGGGGAAGGTTCGTCCGAGCGGTAGAGGTCTTCGCCGGTCTCGATCACCGAGAAGGTCTTGCTGGTATTGACGCCCAGTGCCTCGAGCATTTCGGTCGCCAAAATTTCGCGCACGGCACCTTTGAGGGTCAGCCGTCCGTCGCCTTCGCGGCTCCACGGCGTCTGGCCGGAACCCTTGGTGCCCAGATCGAGCAGCCGGCCTGCGCCATCGCGCAGCTGGGCAAACAGGAAGCCACGTCCGTCACCCAGTTCCGGGTTGTAAACGCGGAACTGGTGGCCGTGATAACGCAGCGCCAGCGGGTGGGGCAGGTTGTCCGGCAGCGGCTGGAACCGGCCGAAATGCCGCACCCAGTCCGCGTCGGACAGGCTGTCCAGGCCAACAGCACGGTCCCAGCGGTGATTGCGAAACCGCAGCACGGTCTGCGGAAAAGGGGCGGATTCGACCGGATCGCCCAGCCATGGCGCCAGCGCCGTGATCGGGGTGTCGGAACGAAAGGGCGAAGCTTGCGGTTCGGCGCGCATCGGGCAATAGTGGGGATGCCTGCACCGCGGCACAATGCAGAACCAGCGAAGGGTCCGAATTAAATCATGAACGCTTACTCGGACGGCTACTGGACCAGCCGCGACGGCCTGCAATTGCACTATCGCGATTACGCCGGACGCAGTGACCGCCCGGCGGTGCTGTGCCTGCCCGGCCTGACCCGCAACGCCCGCGATTTTGAGGATCTGGCCGCCCGCCTCGCCGGGGACTGGCGCGTGATCTGCGTCGATCTGCGGGGGCGCGGGGATAGCGCCTATGCCAAGGATTCGGCCAGCTACAACCCGTTGCAATACCTTGAGGACCTGGGCGAGCTGTTCGATCAGGCGCAACTCGACAGCGTGGTTGCGATCGGCACTTCGCTGGGTGGGCTGTTGACCATGATGATCGCCGCTACCGCGCCGCAGCGGCTGGCTGGTGCGCTGCTTAACGATGTCGGGCCGGAGGTGAACCCGGCCGGGATAGAGCGGATCCGCGGCTATGTTGGGCAGGCGCGCAGCTTCCCCACCTGGATGCATGCGGCGCGCGCGCTGGCCGAGGGACAGGGCGAAAACTTTCCCGATTTCGCGCTGACGGACTGGCTGGCCATGGCCAAGCGCTGCCTGGTCGTTGGCGGCAATGGCCGGATCCACTTCGATTACGACATGAAGATTGCCGAGCCCTTTGCCAATGCCGATGGGGCGACCGGGGTGGATCTCTGGCCCGCTTTCGGTGCGCTGGCCGGGCGGCCGGTGACCTTGCTGCGTGGCGATCTGTCCGACGTGCTGACCGCAGAAACCTTCACCCGGATGCAGCACGCGATCCCCGATGCGGAAGCCGTCATCGTGCCGCGGGTCGGCCATGCCCCAATCCTGTCCGAGCCGGCGGCGGTGGCCGCAATCGATCGGCTGCTGGCGCGGATCTGATGAGCCGCCGTGCGCCTGTTCCCCGGCTGCGTGTGCTGCATCTGCATTCCAGCTTCGATCCGGGCGGCAAGGAACTGCGCGCCGTCCAGTTGATGAACGCCTTTGGCCCGACCGTGGCCCATAGCGTGGCTTCGGCCGTGCCCGGGGCGCTCGGGGCGGCGCAGGCGATCGATCCGGCAATCCCGGTCGATTTTCCGGACAGCTTCCCGGCGCTGTCGGGTCGCCCGTTCCCGCGCCGGCTGCAAAGCCTGGCCCTCGCCATGCTGCCTTATGACCTGGTGCTGACCTACAACTGGGGGGCGATGGATGCCGTATTGGCACGGTCCGCTTTCGCCCAGGTGCTGGGTCTGCCGCCGCTGGTCCATCATGAGGATGGCTTCAATCAGGATGAGGCGCAGCGCCTTAAGTGGCATCGCAACGCCTTTCGGCGGCTGGCGCTTTCGCGTGCGCAGGCCATGGTAGTGCCCTCGCAGCGGCTGGAGGCGATTGCGCAAGGTGCCTGGCGCCAGCCGACGGACCGCGTGCATCGGATCGTCAACGGCATTCCGGTCTTTGCCTATGGCCGCAAGACTCGTCCCGATGCCTTGCCGCGTCTGATCAAGCGCCCGGGTGAACTCTGGCTGGGGACATTGGCCGGGCTCCGCGCGGTCAAGAACCTGCCCCGGCTGGTGCGCGCCTTTGCGCCGCTGCCCGAGCCCTGGCAGCTCGTCATCCTTGGCGAAGGTCCGGAGCGCGACGCGATCCGGGCCGAAGCGCAGCGGCTGGGCATATCGCACCGGGTCCACTTGCCCGGCCATATCCCCCGCCCGGCCGAGGTAATGGGCCTGTTTGACCTGTTTGCGCTGTCGTCCGACAGTGAGCAGTTCCCGATCTCGGTGCTGGAAGCCATGGCCTCGCGCCTCGCCGTGGTGTCACCCGCGGTTGGCGATGTTGCGAGCATGGTGGCCACCGAAAACCGCCAGTATCTGACCCCGCCGGGGGATGAGCCGGCCCTGGCTGCGGCACTCGCCCGCCTCGCCGATGACGAGGAAGAGCGCGCCGCCCTGGGCTTTGCCAACCGGGCCCGGGCCGAGGCGGAATATGACGAGGCAGCGATGGTTTCGGCCTATGCCCGGGTCTATGCTGCGGCGCTGGGAAGGCCCAGTTTCCCCTGAATGCCCGGCTGCGGAGGACCGGGCTGGCCGTTCACCAGCGCTTCACCGGGGACAGGGCAGGAATGGGGCGTTGAAAAGGCCCGCCCATCGGCTAAACAGCCCGCACGAATTACCTGATTGCAGAAGTGAAAGTCTCAGCCTTGGCCTTGCCACCTTCCGAAAAGCCCGCCGCCCCCTCCAAGGCCGAAGAACGCGCCGCCGCCCAGCAGGACGTATTCCTGCGCGAAGTGGACGATGCGCTGCGCGAAGACCAGCTCAAGACCATCCTCAACCGCTATGGCAAGCCGATTGGCGCGGTCATCGGTGTGGGCCTGCTCGCTCTGGCAGGCTGGCTGTGGTGGGACAATTCGGCCCAGCAGAAGGCCGCCGAGCAGAGCGAGAAGGCGATCATCGCGCTCGACAAGCTGGAAGCCGGTAATGCCGCCGGGACCCTCGCCGATCTCGATGCCCTGGCCAAGGACGGCAGCGACGGTACCCGCACCACTGCGGCGCTGACCCGCGCCGCGATCCTGGTCCAGCAGGGTAAGACCGAGGAAGGCGCCAAGGCTTTTGCCGCGATTGCCGCCGATGACAGCGCCCCGCAGGCCTTCCGTGATATGGCGACGATCCGCGAAGTGTCGATCCGGTTTGACAGCCTGCCCCCGCAGCAGGTGATCGACCGGCTGAAGCCGCTGGCCGTGCCGGGCAATGCCTGGTTCGGCAGTGCCGGCGAACTGGTCGGCATGGCCTATCTCAAGCAGGGCAAGCCCGAACTGGCCGGCCCATTGTTTGCCGCGATCGGCAAGAACACCGAAGTGCCCAGTTCGCTGCGTTCGCGCATGCGCCAGGTCGCCGGTCAGCTGGGTTATGATGCCGGCACCGACGATGTTACCACCCCGGCCGCCGCGCAGCCGTGATAGCCAAGGATCCGATGATGCAAGCGACCTCTCAAACCCGCCCCACGGTTTCCCGGCGCCTGGCTGCCCCGATGGCCGTGGTCCTGGCGCTGGCCGTCGCCGGTTGCGGCGTGTTCGGCGGCCAGGACAAGCCCAAGACGCCGACCGTGGGCAACCGCATCCCGATCCTGTCGCGGGTCGATACCGGGGCGCGGGTCGATCCGCTGCTGGCCAGCGTAAGCGTGATTGTCCCGCCCGCGACGGCAAACCCGGACTGGCCCCAGGCCGGCGGCACGGCCAGCAAGTCCTACGGCAACCTTGAACTCGCCGCCAACCCGGCCCGCTCGTGGAGCGCGCAGGTCGCCGGGTCGACCAACAAGCAGCGCCTGGCCGCCTCGCCGGTGATCGGCGGCGGCCAGCTGTTCGTGATGGATACCGAAGGCACGGTTCACGCCTTCGACGCCCAGACCGGTGCCAGGCGCTGGAGCACACCGTTCCAGATCAAGGGTGACGGGCAGAGCTCGGTCTATGGCGGCGGCGCCGCCTTCGCCGATGGCAAGGTCTACATCACCACTGGCCTGGGCGAAGTGGCCGCGTTGGATGCCGCCAACGGCTCGGTGGTCTGGAAGGTCAAGCCGGCCGGCCCGCTGCGTGGATCGCCGACCATCGCCTTCAGCCAGATCTTCGTGATGACGATGGACAACCAGGTCATCTCGCTTAACGCGGCCGATGGTGCGCAGCTGTGGAACGAGACCGCCTCGAGCGGACAGACCGGCGTGTTCGGCGTTGCGGCTCCGGCGGCCGGGCAAGGCACAATCGTGTCGGGTTTCAGCACTGGCGAACTGGTGGCCTACCGTTACGAAAACGGCCGCCAGCTGTGGTCCGATGCCCTGGCGCGGACTTCGCTGGCCACCACCGTGGGCGTGCTGACCGACATCGATGCCGATCCGATCATCGATCGCGGCCGCGTCTTCGCGCTGGGTCAGGGCGGGCGCATGGCGGCCTATGAGCTGGTCACCGGCCAGCGCATCTGGGAACTCAATCTTGCGGGCATTTCCACCCCGGCCGTTGCCGGTGACTGGATCTTCACCCTGACCGACGATGGCAAGCTGCTGTGCATCCAGCGCGCCACCGGCAAGGTCCGCTGGCTGACCCAGCTGGCCCGGTTCGAGAACGAGGAAAAGAAGAAGGACCCGATCTTCTGGACTGGCCCCGTGCTGGCCGGCAGCCGGCTCTGGTTCGCCAACTCGCTGGGCCAGGTCTATTCGGCAGCCGTGGAAGACGGGGCACCCGTACTCAGCAGCGACCTGAAGGAGCAGGTTACCCTGGCCCCGGTCGTCGCGGGTTCCACCCTCTACATCCTTGACGACAGCGGCCGGATCACTGCCTTCCGCTGATCTTCCGGCGTTACCGGCACTTTAACCCTTCCGCGCTAGGGCGGAAGGATGAGTGAGGCTCCGTCTGTCGTGCCCCAGCGGCCGGAAAGCGATGTCTCCGCAGCCGTCGGGCTGTGGGGTGTGGCCGGGCTCGTGCTGTGGATCTGCGTGTGCCACTTCTGGCCCGAAATCGCCCTCGCGCTGGGCTTTGCCGAGCCGCAAGGGCGCCTCTCCGGCCCCTATGCCGCGTTGACCGGCCTGGTCGCCGCGGCCTTACCGATGGTGGTCTGGTCGCTGTGGAAGGACAAGGTCCACCGCCGCCCCTCTACCGGGATCGACTGGACCCGGCCCCGTCCGGTGTCGGCCATTATCGATATCTCGATCACCAAGCTGGCGGGCCTGTGGGCCACCTGGGCCGTGATCGGCTTCCTTTACTGTGTTGCCCGGTGGTACTGGGACGGACCCTACCTGCTGTCGATGAACGTGCTCGGCACGCTGGCGGTGCCGCTGTTCGTTGCCTCGATCCCCTATGTGATCTGGCTCGACCGGGTACTGGTCGAGCCGCGCGACGGGGCCTGGCACTTTGGTGCCATGCTGATCGGCCGCGAACCCTTCGATCCGGAGCAGGTCTGGCATCATGCCCGGGCCTGGGCCGTGAAAGGGTTCTTCACCGCCTTCATGATTTCGATCGTGCCCGGCGGCTTTGCCATGCTGGTCGCGAATAACTGGGCTCCGGTGCTGGGCGATCCGGTGATGCTGGCCGGAATGCTGATCACCGCCATGTTCGTGCTCGACGCGCAGATCGGCACGGTTGGCTACATCATGACGATGAAGCCGCTCGATGCGCAGATCCGCAGCGCCAATCCGTTCCTGGCGGGCTGGTTGGCGGCGTTGGTCTGCTATCCGCCGTTCCAGCTGATGCAGGGCAACGGCCCGCTCTTCTACCAGACCAACACCCGCGATTGGGCACACTGGTTTGCCGGTTACGATGCCCTGCTGTGGGTCTGGGCCGGGATTCTGGTGTTCCTGGCCGCGATCTATGCCTGGGCTACCGTGGCCTTTGGCCTGCGGTTCTCCAACCTGACGTACCGCGGCGTGCTGACCAATGGCCCCTACCGCTTTACCAAACACCCGGCCTATCTTTCCAAGAATGCCTTCTGGTGGCTGGAGACACTGCCGTTCCTGGTCGTTAGCCAATCGCTCACCGATATGGTCCGCAATACCTTCTTCCTGGCCTGCGTCAGCGCGATTTATTTCTGGCGCGCCAAGACTGAGGAAGCGCATCTGCTGGCCGAAGACCCCAAGTACCGCGCCTATGCCGCCTGGATGGCGCAGCACGGGCTGATTACCCGGTTGTTCCACCAGGCCGGTCAGGCCCTGCGCGCACGGCGGCAGGTGCTGCAACCGGCGGAATGACTAGAGCGGTTCGCCGCGCTCCGCCGTGAACCCCGTAACCTGCCGTCCGGTCAGACCCAGCGCCGCCCGCTCGGCAATCCAGCGCTGCATGTGGGACGACTTGAAATGGGCGGTCAGGTGCTCGCGGCTGTCCCAGACCTCGCTGACCCGGATCAGGCCCGGCTCCAGCAGATCCTCGGCATAGTTATATTCGATGCAGCCGTCCTCGGCCCGGCTGGCTTCCATCACCGCGATCATCAGCGGACGCGCCGCGGCAAGGTTTTCAGGCGGAATGCGGAACTGGCCGACGATCGCGACAGGCATCAGAAGCTCAGCTCGTAAACCCGGTCGATATTGCCGCCCCATTCGCCATGGTAGAGGTCCAGCAGCCGCTGGGCCGGGACCTTGCCGCTGGCAACAATATCGTCGAGCGGATTGAGGAAGCCGCTTTCGTTATCGCCCATCGAATTGAGCCGGTTGCGCGCGTTAAGCCCGGCCCGGCTGATCGCCAACACTTCGGCGGCAATGTCCTTGAGCTTGCCGCCGCTCCCAAAAGCTGAACTGGGCAGCGGCGCATCGAGGCCCAGCTTGGGCACTTCGGCGCGCAGCCGTTCGCGGCCTTCCATGTCCCAATCCTTGACCAGGTCCCAGGCGGCATCGAGTGCGCCCTGATCATAGAGCAGGCCCACCCAGAAGGCCGGCAGGGCGCAGATCTTGTTCCACGGCCCGCCATCGGCACCGCGCATTTCAAGGAAGCTCTTCAGCCGCACTTCGGGGAAAGCGGTGGAGAGGTGATCGGTCCAGTCGCTGGCGAGCGGCCGCTCACCGGGCAGGACCGAGAGCTTGCCGTCGAGAAAATCGCGGAACGAAAGGCCGGCGGCGTCGATGTATTTCCCGTCGCGGAAGACGAAGTACATCGGCACGTCGAGCATGTATTCGACATAGCGATCATAGCCGAAGCCGTCCTCGAACACGAAGCTGGCCATGCCGGTGCGCGCGGGATCGGTATCGGTCCAGATGTGGCTGCGATAGGACAGGAAGCCGTTTGGCTTGCCCTCGGTGAAGGGCGAATTGGCGAACAGCGCGGTCGCCAGCGGTTGCAGGGCGAGCGAGGTGCGGAACTTCTGCACCATGTCCGCCTCGCTCGAATAGTCGAGGTTGACCTGGATCGTGCAGGTCCGCAGCATCATGTCGAGGCCAAGGTTGCCCACCCGCGGCATGTGCCGCAGCATGATTTCATAGCGTCCCTTGGGCATGATCGGCAGCTCGGCGCGGGTCTTGTCCGGCCACATGCCCAGGCCCAGGAAGCCCTTGCCGGTCTTGCTGCCGATTGACTTGACCTGATCAAGGTGGCGTCCGGTTTCGGCGCAGGTCTGGTGCAGCGTTTCCAGCGGTGCGCCCGAAAGTTCCAGCTGGCCCGCCGGTTCAAGGCTGACTGCGCCATCACTGCCGGACAGGGCAATGATGTTGCCGCCTTCGATGACCGGTTCCCAGCCATAGTCCTGCAGCGCGACCAGCAGGTCACGGATGCCGCCCGGCTCGTCATAGGACGGGGCGTGGCGATCCTTGACGCAGTAGACCAGCTTTTCGTGCTCGGTGCCGATCCGCCAGCGTTCGCGCGGTTTTTCGCCCTTGATCATCGGGGCCAGCAATTGCTCGCGGCTTTCGATCACAGGATCGTTGCGATCCGAAACCTGTCTGGTGCTCATGGCGCGGAGTTAGTGCGAAGAATCGCCCTGCGCCAGCAAATTCATGTACTGGACCGCCAATCGCCAATCGTGCCCATCCACAGCGCGGTTGCCGCAATCGCTGCCGTTTCACCGCGCAGGATGCGGGGGCCGAGCGTGATGGCGTGGGCCTGGGGCAGCGCACGGATAGCGCCGCGCTCGGCCTCGTCAAAGCCGCCTTCTGGACCGGTCAGCAATGCGCCCGGGCCGGCATGCGCGGCAAATGCGGCGGCCGCCGGATCGCCGCCATTCTCATCGGCAAAGAACAGGGCGCGGGCGGGATCCCAGCCTTTCAGCAAGGCTTCCAGCTTCACCGGCGGCAGCAGTTCGGGCAGGGCGGTGCGGGCGCATTGCTCCGCCGCCTCGGTCAGGATTGCGGCTGCGCGCTCCAGGTTTAGCTTGTCGGCCACGCAGCGCCGGGTCAACACCGGCTGGATTCGGGCCACACCCAGTTCGGTGGCCTTTTCCAGCACCAGGTCGAACCGGTCCTTCTTGAGCAGCGCGGCGCAGAGCGTGAAATCGGGCACATCCTCGCGCGGGCGCAGCCGGGTTTCGGCCACCAGCACCACATCGCGCTTGCCCGCTGCGATCACCCGCGCGGCCCATTCGCCGGTGACGTTATCGCACAGGATCACGGCGTCGCCCGGCGCCACCCGCATCACCCGCGCCAGGTAATGGGCTTGCGGCCCATCCAGCACGACCTGTGCGCCCTGTGCCAACGGCTGCGGCACGAACAGGCGCGGAGCGGACTTGGGCGGCCAGGCGGGGGTGGCGGGCATGGCGAAGCTCTAGCGGATTTCGGCCGATTGGCTACAGGGTAAGCATGACCGCCGAAATCGTCCCCGATACCGAGCATCGCGGCCTCGTGGCCGCCCTGCCGCCGCGCTTGCGGGACTATGCCCAGCTCGCCCGGCTGGACCGGCCGATCGGCTGGTGGCTGCTGTTCTGGCCCTGCGCCTGGGGCTTGCTGCTGGCGGGCGGGGCGGGGCGCTGGGACCTGCTGCTGTGGTTCCTGCTCGGCTCGATCGCGATGCGCGGGGCGGGCTGCGTTTACAACGATATCGTCGATGCCGATCTGGATGCGCGCGTCGCCCGCACCGCGCTGCGTCCCGTGGCGAGTGGGCGGGTCAGCAAGCGCGCGGCCTGGGCCTGGCTGCTGGTGCTCTGCGGCATCGGCCTGATCGTGCTGCTGCAATTGCGTGTGATCGCCCAGCTGGTGGCACTGGGCAGCCTGGCGCTGGTCGCGGCCTATCCCTTCATGAAGCGGATTACCCGCTTCCCGCAGGCCTGGCTGGGGCTGGTCTTCACCTGGGGCGTGCCGGTCGGCTGGATCGCGGTCAGCGAGTGGAACCTCTGGGCCATGGCCGCGCTCTATGCCGGGGCGGTGCTGTGGTGCGTGGGCTATGACACGATCTATGCCTGTCAGGACCGCGAGGATGATGCCTCGGTCGGGATCGGATCGAGCGCGCTGACGCTGGGCCGACATGTTCGCTCGGGCGTCGCCACGTTCTATGGCGGGGCTGTCACGCTGTGGGCGCTGGCCTTCTGGCTGCTGCGGCCGGACTGGCTGGCCCTGCTCGCGCTGGTCCCGGCGGCGCTGCACCTGGCCTGGCAGGTGCTGACGTTGGACCATCGCGATGCGGACAATGCCCTCGCCCGGTTCCGCGCTAACCGCACCACCGGGCTGCTGGTGGCGCTGGCCTGCTGGGTGGTGGGCAACGCGGGAGTATAGTGCCCGATGTGTAACCTCTACCGCATGACCAAGGGCACGGCGGAAGTCGCCAAACTGTTCGAGGTGGCGGGCGATCTCGCTGCCAATTACGCCCACGAGGTCTATCCCGGCCTGCCCGGACTGGTCGTGGCAGAGGGACGGGCGCGGGTGATGCACTGGGGCTTCCCGCTGGCCCTCACCGGCAAGCAGGGCAAGAAGTTGAAGCCCAAGCCCGTGACGAATGCCCGCGAGGACAAGCTGCTCACCGGCTTTTGGCGGGACAGCTTCGTGCAGCGCCGCTGCCTTGTCCCCGTCAGCCAGTGGGCCGAAGCGGAAGGGGAGAAGGGGCGGATGACCCGCACCTGGTACGGCCTTCCCGATCATGAGGTCTTCGCCGTCGCCGGGCTGTGGCGGCCCAGCGCCGAATGGGGCGATGTCTTCACCCTGGTCATGGTCGATGGCCACCCGCAGATGGCTGAGGTGCATGACCGGATTCCGCTGATCCTCAGCCATGCCGCCCAGCGTTACTGGCTGGACGGCAGCCCGGAGGAGGCGCTGGCGCTGTGCCGGACCTGGGAAGATCCGATCAGCGTCGATCGCACCGACCAGCCGTGGGCAGCTGGCAAACTCCCGCCGCGCCAGGAAGCACTGCTTTAGGCCAGCGGCTTGGTCGCTGGTTGGTTGACCTCGGGGGCAAAAGTGGCCGCCTCTCGCCACCTCCCGCCGGAGAGCGCTTCGGCCAGCAATCGGAAGAAGCTGCGGGCGGGTGCAGCGCGTGGATAGCTGACGATCTCGAACTCGATTCCGTCCCAGTCGAGGAAGTAGAACCGGCGGCCGGGTTTGTAGTCCATGTGGTTGAAGGGGACGAGGCCGGCCTCCACCACCACCGCCTCGGCGGCATCAAGGTCGTCCACCACCAGCCCGATGTGGTTGAGCGGCGCGCCCTTGGCGAAGCGCTGTCCTACAGGTTCGCCTTTGGTGTAGACGGCGATGTAGTCACGCGCGTTGCCAACGTGAATGGTCCAGCCACCCAGCTGCGATGGTCCGCGCCAGCGTTCGTGCCAGCCGCACAGGTGCTGGAGCAGGGCGGCGGAGCGTTCGGGATCGCTGACTGTGATGTTGGCGTGTTCGAGAAATCCGCTTGTCATGATTCATATTTCTTTCAGTTGGTTAAGGCGCATTTCGCAAATTGCGCTTT
Source organism: Novosphingobium sp. (assembly GCA_044238415.1). Classification (GTDB taxonomy): domain Bacteria; phylum Pseudomonadota; class Alphaproteobacteria; order Sphingomonadales; family Sphingomonadaceae; genus Novosphingobium. Next base: position 17,119 of record JBIIDJ010000009.1, on the reverse strand, counting down.
ACCCTGATGCAACCTCAAGCTAACTTGAGGTCAAGCAAATTCGACCGCTTGGGGGTGCGAATGGACAAGAATGACCTGCTGCCGATCGGCGAACTTGCCCGGCGCACCGGCCTCGCGGTTTCGGCCATCCGCTTTTACGAGGACAAGGGCCTGATCCAGGCATTCCGCACCCTGGGCAACCAGCGCCGTTTCCTGCGCAGCGACGTGCGCCGTCTGTCCTTCATCCTGATCGCGCAAAAGCTCGGCCTGGGCCTGACCGAGATCGAGGCGGAGCTATCCAAGCTGCCGCAGGGCCGCACGCCCTCGCTATCGGACTGGCAGCGGATCAGCCGATCGATGCGCAGCGCGATTGATGAGAAGATCCGCCTGCTGACCCTGACCCGCACCAAGCTGGATGAGTGCATCGGGTGCGGCTGCCTCAGCCTCGAACGTTGCCGCCTCTACAACCGCGATGACCGGGCGGGCACGGCGGGAACGGGCCCGCGGTTCGTGCTGGATTGATCACTCCGCCGCCAGCAGTTCTTCCGCCCCCTCAAGGTCGACGCTGACCAGCCGCGAGACGCCGCGCTCCACCATGGTCACGCCGAAAAGGCGGTGCATGCGGCTCATCGTCACGGCGTTGTGGGTGACAATCAGGTAACGGGTCTGCGTTTCCTTGACCATGGCGTCGAGCAGGTCGCAGAAACGCTCGATATTGGCATCGTCGAGCGGGGCATCGACTTCGTCGAGCACGCAGATCGGCGCGGGGTTGGTGAGGAACAGGGCGAAGATCAGCGCGACTGCGGTCAGCGCCTGTTCGCCGCCCGACAGCAGGGTCAGCGAGGTGAGGCGCTTGCCGGGTGGCTGGGCGTAGATCTCAAGCCCCGCTTCCAGCGGGTCGTCGCTGTCAACCAGCGCGAGGTGGGCTTGCCCGCCTTCGAACAGCTTGGTGAACAGCCGCTGGAAATGCTCGTTCACCGCCTCGAAGGCGGCGCGCAGCCGCTCGCGGCCTTCCCGGTTGAGGTTGCCGATCGAGCCCCGCAGGCGGTGCACCGCCTCGGTCAGTTCGGCCTGTTCGGCCAGACTGCTGGCGTGGCGCCCTTCGATTTCGGCCAGTTCCTCGGCCGCGACCAGATTGACCGGGCCAAGCCGCTCGCGGTCAGCCAACAATTTGTCATGCTCGGCGCTTTCCTGACCGGAAGGGCCAACTTCGGCGGCGACGAATTCGAACCGCTCGGCCAGCAGCGGTGGCGGGCACTGGAAGCGCTCGCCGGAGATCGCCGCCATTTCGGCACGGCGCCCTTCCTCGTTCTCGGCACGGGCGGCAGCGCCAGCCCGGGCTTCGCGCGAGGAAGCCAGAGCTTCGTTCGCCTCGGCAAAGCGGGTTTCGACTGCGCGGGCGGCATCGCCGAGTTCGGTCACTTTGGCTTCGGCAGCGGCCAGTTCGGCGGTCAGGCGGGCGCGCACCTCGTCCCCGGCCTCGATCTCGCGCATCAGGCTGGCCGGCTTGGCGGCGATGACGGCACGCTCCTCGGCGATCTCGGCGGCGCGGCGGCTCATTTCGGCAAGGCGGCTGGCGGCGTCCCCGGCGCGGGCCTGCCAGCCCTTGATGTCGGCGCGCTGGGCATTGCAGCGCTCGCGCGCGACGGCGAGGCCCTGATCGTGGGAGGCGAGGGCGGCCGTGGCCGATTGCAGCCCCTGCCGCGCGGCATCGTGGCGGGCCTGAGCGGCGGCCAGCTGGGCACGGCCGCTTTCCGGATCGGGCAGGGCGGCGCGGCGGTCCTGCGCAGCGGCATGTTCGGTCTCGGCCACCTGACGCTGTTCGGCCAGATCGCCGCCCGCGGCGGCTAGCTCGGCCCGGCGGGCTTCAAGCCGGGCCTTGGCCGCTTCGGCCTGGTCAACGGACCGCAGCGCGGCGCGTTCGGCGTCGGAGGCCTGGGCCACGGCGCGCTCCGAGGCGATCACCGCGACCTGCAGTTCCGAGAGCTCGGTCTGGACCTGGGCCGCTTCGGCCTCAGCCGCTGCAACCACGGCGCGCTTGCCGGGCAGTTCGGCCTCCAGCGCGGTCAGGCGGTTCTCGGCCTCAAGCCGCGCGGCTTCGGCGGCGCCTTCACCCTGGCTGACAAAGCCATCCCAGCGCCGGATACGGCCTGCGCGCGTCACCAGCCACTCGCCCGGGCCGAGCGGGCGGCCATCGTCGCTCTCGGCAACATGGACCAGTGCCAGCCGGGCCTTCAGCTCATCAGGACACTGATTGACGTGCGCGGCCAGGCAGTCCGCCACCGGCTTTGGCGCAGCAGCGCCGGTCCAGAACCGGCCGTCTTCGCCGGCGGGGGCGGCACCCACCGGCGCCTTGGCATCGCGGCCCAGCACGGCGGCGAGGGCGCGTTCGTAACCGGGCGCAGCGCGGACCTGGTCAAGCGCCACCGGCAGGCCGTGCTTGCCGCTGGCCTGCTTGGCCCGAGCCTCGCGGTCACGCACCAGCGCCTGCCATTCGCGCTCCACCCCGGCGAGTTCCGCCTTGGCCGAGGCCAGTGTTGAGGAAGCGGCATCACGCGCGCCCTGCAGCTCGGCCTTGCGGGCCTGCTGGCCTTCGAGTGCGGCGCGGGCCGCAGCGAGGCTTTGCGTAGCGGCATCGCGAGCGGCTTCGGCCTCGGCCAGGGCAGCCAGCGGGTCGCCCTCGCGGGCCAACGCGGCCTTGAGCTCTTCATGTCGGCGGGCCTCGGCATCGAGCCGATCAAGCCGCTGGCGGGCAGCGGTCACTTCCGCTTCGGCGACACGCCATTCGGCCTCGACGCCGGCCTGATCAGCCGTGGCCTTGGCCAGCGCCAGTTCGGCCTGGCGCAGGTTGCGGTCCGCATCGTCGAGCGCGGCGGCAACCACCGGACGGCGCTTTTCCTCGTCGATCAGGCGTTCCTCGCCCTCGGCCAATTCACGCTCCAGCCGGGCCAGCGCCTCGGCTGCGTCGCGGGTCAGCCGGTCGGCGTCGCCCTTGTCGGCATCGAGCCGCGCGGCTTGCCGGTCGAGGTCCTTGAGCCGCTCCTCAGCCGCTTCGAGCTGGCTGGTCAGCGCCGCCATGCGGTGACCGTGGGCGCTGGCATCGTCGCGCCGGTCGGCCAGTTCGTCGCGCGCTTCGGCCAGGGCTGAGGCTGCTTCGTACTGAGCCTTCTGCGCTTCGGCCATGGCGGTCTGAGCCGCGCTAACCCGAACCTCGGCAGCCTGAGCCTCGGCGCGGGCGGCATCGGCGGCGGCGGCGGCATCACGCCAGCGGGCAAAGACCAGTCGGGCCTCGGCCAGTCGGATCTTGTCGGACAGCGACTTGTAGCGTTCCGCTGCGCGGGCCTGGCGGCGCAGCGAGCCGATCTGGCTGTCGAGCTGGCCCATCAGGTCTTCGAGCCGGGCCAGGTTCGCCTCGGTCGCGCGCAGCTTCTGCTCGGCATCCTTGCGGCGCACGTGGAGGCCCGCGATCCCCGCCGCCTCTTCCAGCATCATCCGCCGTTCGGCCGGCTTGGCGGCAATTACCGCAGCGATCTTGCCCTGGCTGACGAGCGCGGGGGAGTGGGCGCCGGTGGCTGCATCGGCGAAGACCAAGGCCACGTCCTTGGCCCGGACATCGCGGCCATTGACGCGATAGGCGCTGCCCGCGCCGCGCTCGATCCGGCGGACAACTTCGAGCTCGCTGTCATTGTCACCCGCATCAGCATGGAGCACGACTTCGGCGAAGTCGCGCGGCGGGCGCTGGGCCGTGCCGGCGAAGATCACGTCTTCCATGCCCCCGCCGCGCATCGACTTGGGGCTGGATTCGCCCATCACCCAGCGGATCGCTTCGAGCAGGTTCGACTTGCCGCAGCCATTGGGGCCAACGACCCCGGTCAGCCCCGGCTCGATCCGCAGCTCAGCCGGCTCCACAAAGCTCTTGAAGCCTGACAGTTTGAGCCGCTTGATCCGCATCGCGGTGCCTGTTCCCCCTCCGCCGGTCGGCGCTTAGCGGGCGCCGGCCTTCTCCAGCGCCACCTTGACCACGTCCCAGGTGTTGCCTTCGATCAGCTTGCCGTTGAGCAGGAATGTGGGTGTGCCGGTAATGTTGAAGTCCTTGCCGGCCTGCTGCGTGGCGTTGACCAGCGCCGTGGCCTTTTCGGTATTGGCCAGGCAAGCGCTGGCCTGATCAGCCGCCACTCCGCGCGAGGCGAAGAAGGCGTCCATTCCGCCGGCCTTGGCGATCGCGCCAAAGCGCTGTTCCGGTGGCAGCGCGCTGGCTGCCTGGAGCGCCGCCTGATTGTTCTGCAGGTTGGTGAACATGTCGCGCTGCCAGCCCCAGAACTGCTTGGCCAGCGGCAGTGCCGCCTCGGGCGCGCTGCAAGTGGCCAGCAGGGTTGCTGGCACGTCCAGGGCATTCAGCATGAAGAAGCGCAGCTCAAAGCTGACGCGGCCGCTGGCAACGAAATTGTCGCGCAGTTCGGTGGCGCTGGCTTCGGAGAAATCGGCACAGTGTGAGCACGACAGCGCGCCGAATTCGACCAGTTTGATCGGCGCATTGGGGTTGCCCATCAGATAGCCACCTTCCGGCGTGACCGAATAGGTTTCGGCCCAGTTTTGCCCGGCGGGCGGAGCGATCTTGGCGATCGGCTCACCGCTGAGGCTGGCGGCGGTGCCTTCTTCCTTGTCACCGCAGGCGGCAAGCGCCAGGGCAAGCACGGCAGTCAGGGCGAGGCGGGTCTTCGATGCAGTCATGATTCGCGCGAATCCTCTGAATTTGAGCCGCAAAGACTAACCCTGCGGCGGGAGAGCGGGAAGGAGCGCCTGTCTACCGCACAGGCTTCTCCACAGGAGTCTCAGACGAAACCCTTCATGATGCCGGCCAGCACCTGGCGCAAGGCCGGCCAGGTGTTCACGGGCAGCAGTTCGCCGTTAAGCTTGAACGCCGGAGTGCCCTTGACCCCCTGGTTATAGAAGGCGTCCTCTGTGCCCTTCTGGAGGCTGGCCACCAGGGCCTCGTCAGCCAGGCACTTGTCCAGCTCGGTGCGGTTATAGCCGCGCTTTTCCATCATGGTGTAGAGTCCGAGGTCCTCGGTCATGGCCCGCGCGCGGTCATGCCAGTCCGGCACGGACCAGCGTTCAACCTGGGCGCGGGTGGGATTGCGCAGCCAGTGGTGCTGAAACTTGAGCAGCTGGGTCGTGTTGCCGAAGAACTTGGCCGGCGGCCCGCAATAGGCGATCAGCGACAGGGTCTTGTCGATCTCGTTGAGGAAGAACGGGCGGATTTCGTAAGCAACCGAACCGGGCTTGATAAAACGCTCGGTCAGTTCTTCGCCGCCTTCCATCTCGAAAATGCCGCAGTGCGGGCAGGAATAGGAAACATATTCGATCAGCCGGATCGGCGCCTGCGGATTGCCGCGGACGTGGTAGCCATCCCGACTGATCGTCACCGTGGCCGACCAGTCCTTTTCCTTCGGCTTGCCTGCACCGGCCAGCAGCACGGCTGCCAGCGCCAGAGCACCTGTGACGAGCCCCCGCCGCCGCATGGCTACATCCGCGCCTGGATCTGCGGCTCCAGCGAGCTCCAGCCGTTGGTGCCGGCGAGCAGGATGCCGTCGAGCTGGAACGAGGGCGTGTGGTCGATCCCCAGCTTGTTCCCAGCCTCGGTCCCGTCGGCCAACCGCTTGGCCAGCCCGACATCCGCCAGACAGCGATCGACCGCAATCCGGTCATAACCGCGCGTGGCCATGATCTGGTAGAAGCGGAAATCAGAAGCGATGGCGCGGCCGCGGCTGGGCAGATCGCCAGTGGTCCAGCGCGCTTGCTGCGCCTGGGTGGCCCGCCCGGCCGTCGCCAGCCAGACCGACTGGCTGCGGATGAAGGCCGAATGGTTGAGCGAGAACTTTTCCTTCGGGCCGCAATTGGTCAGCATCGCTACGGTCAGGTCAATCGGATCGCGCACGAAGTGGCGCACCTCGACCGAGACCTGGCCCGAACGGATATATTGCAGCTTCAGTGCGGCGTCCGATTCCAACTCGAAACGGGCGCAGGCCGGGCAAGTGTAGCTGATCCACTTGGTCAGCTTCACCTTGGCGGCCGGGTTGCCGATAACGTGGCTGGGCGCGGCGGTCCGCGTTACCGTGGTGTTCCAGTTGGTGGCCGGCCCAGCGGCGAGCGTCAGGGCCGCGGCAGCAACCAACAGAGCGGAACGGAGCACAGGCTTCAAGATTTCGGTTCCTCTTCCTTCGTGCCCAGGCTGCGGGCCAGCGATTCGAGCACGGCGCGCAGTTCGGGATCGCCGATATCGCGCAAGCTGTCACCCAGTTCCACCGGAATCGGCTTGAGCGAGGGCGGGGCGACTGGCCTGGCATCTGCGGGCGGCGCCTTGACCGCACCCTGACGCAGCTTGACCCGGGCCACGGCGCTGTAGCCGAAGAAGCGGTTCACCCGCTCGATGATCTCGGGGATGACGTGGCTAATCAGCGGTGCATGGGCCGGGACCACGACCAGTTGCAGGATGCCATCGCTCTTCTCGCCCGGCGGGAAGCGGATCGATTCGGGCGCGCAGACGCGGGCATGGGCCGGACCGACGATTTCCGGCCAGCGCGTTACCACGCTTGACTGGATGAAACCGAACCGGCGGAAGGCCGTGCGGCCCACTTCGGGCATCAGTTCGGCAATCGGGCGCGGCGCGCCGCCGCGTTGCCGCTCAAAGCGGCGCGGCTGCTTGCCCGCGGTGCTTTTCCCACTGCCCTTTTGGTCCCGTTCCATTGTCCGTCCGGCAATGCCATAGCGCGGGGATGGACGCCAGCGCTGACGCATTACAGACTGCCCTGCTCGGCTGGTACGATACCAATGCCCGCAGCCTGCCGTGGCGCAGCCCGCCGGGCGCGCCGCCGCCGGAGCCTTATCGCGTGTGGCTGTCGGAAGTGATGTTGCAGCAGACCACCGTGGCGGCGGTCGGGCCCTACTTTGCGAAGTTTCTCGCGCGCTGGCCACAGGTTCAGGACCTGGCGGCGGCTGACGATGCCGAAGTGATGGCTGCCTGGGCAGGGCTGGGTTACTATGCCCGCGCGCGCAATCTGCTGGCCTGTGCACGGGCCGTGGCGGCGCTTGGCGGGCGCTTTCCCTCCACCGAGGCTGAGCTGCGCGCGCTGCCCGGGCTGGGGGCCTATACCGCTGCGGCCGTCGCCGCGATCGCTTTTGGCGAACGCGCCGCTGTCGTTGATGCCAATGTCGAGCGGGTGATCGCCCGACTCTTCGCCATTGCCGAGCCATTGCCCGCTGCGCGCAAGCCGATCCGCGTCCGTGCCGAGGAACTGACCCCGGCCACTCGGCCGGGCGATTTCGCCCAGGCCATGATGGATCTTGGGGCGACGGTCTGCACGCCGCGCAATCCCCGCTGCCTGTTGTGCCCGCTGGCCGGGCACTGCGCCGGACGGCGCGAGGGGGCAGAGCGCTTTCCGATCAAGCCGGCCAAGGCACCCAAGCCGCAACGCCTGGGGCAGGCGTTCTGGATCGAGCGGGACGGGGCGGTCTGGCTGGTACGGCGGCCCGGGCAGGGGATGCTGGGCGCGATGCGGGCCTTGCCCGACAACGGCTGGAGCGCGCGCGGCGATGGCACACTGACACCGCCACTTGCCGGACCGTGGCAGCTGGGCGGCGCGGTCCGCCACGGCTTCACGCATTTCGATCTCGATTTGCAATTGATGCTTTATTCAGGGACCGAAATGGATAGGCTGGACCCACATGATGGCGAATGGTGGCGGCTTGACCGGCTGGAGGAAGCTGGCCTGCCAACGCTGTTTGCCAAGGCGGCGCGGCTCGCGCTGGCAACCAGATAAGATCAGGGAGAATGAAACTTGCACCACCATGACGCCGTCGCGCTGTCGCGCCGTAACCTGCTGCGCTCAACCGTCTTGCTGGGGGCAGGCGCCGCGCTTGGTACCCTGCCGTTTGGTCGCGACCTGGCTCATGCTGCCAGTGCAGCGGGGATAGAGGGCCGCTGGCCCAAGGTCACCGCCATGCTCGAAAAGTATGTCAGCCAGCGCAAGGTGGCCGGCATGGTGGCAGCGCTGGGTTGGGGAGAACGCGATCCGGGCTTCATCGTCCGGGGCAAGGAAGCCTTCGACGATCCCGATGCCGCGGGCGAGAACAGCCTGTTCCGCGCCTATTCGCAGACCAAGCCAGTCACGGGCATCGCGGCGATGATGCTGATCGACGATCGCAAGCTGAAGCTGGATCAGCCAATCGCAGATTTCATTCCCGAATTTGCCAGCATGAAGGTGGCGGTTGATCCCAAGGTCAGCCTCGATGCCAAGCCGGCCCAGAGCCAGATTACCGTGCGGCATCTGCTGACCCACACGGCCGGCTTGGGTTATGCCGGGGTTGGCAAGGAAAAGGTCAGCGCCGAACTGCTGCGGTTGGGGGTGACCCCGGCGGTGCTGTCGCGGATGAAGATCCCGGGCATGCCGGTCAGCCCGCCGACCCCGGGTCCGGACGAGTTCGTCAAGCTGGCGGCGAGCGTGCCACTGGTCGCCGAACCTGGCACGGCCTGGCACTATTCGATGTCGCTCGACGTGCTGGGGGTGGTGATCCAGCGGGCTTCGGGCGCAAAGAGCTTTGCGGCCTTCCTGCAAGAGCGGATGTTCGATCCGATCGGGATGAAGAGCAGCTATTTCCAGGTCCCCGCCAGTGAAGTCCATCGCCTGACCGGCAATTATGGTCTGCTTGGCGGAATCCCGATCCCGATCGATCCGGGCGCGAACTCGGTCTACCTTGATCCACCGGCCTTTGCTTTTGGCGGCGCCGGGCTGGTTTGCTCGCCGGCCGATTATGACCGCTTCCTCAAGATGATCGCCAATGGTGGCATGGTTGGCAGCAAGCGGGTGATGGGTGCCGCCGCCGTGGCGTTAGGCACCAGCAACTTGCTGCCCGATGGGGTCAGCACCAAGGGCACCTTTATCGACGGGGCCGGGCACGGCGCCGGTGGCCGCTCAGGCCTGGGCCGCGATGCCGGCACCTTTGGCTGGGGCGGTGCAGCCGGAACGGTCGGCTTCGTCAACACCCGGCTGGGGCTGCGGGCGGGGATCTATACCCAGTATATGCCGTCCGAAGCCCTGCCGATCCATGCCGAGTTCCCGCAGCAGGTGCTGGCTGACCTTGCGGCGATGGCGCCGAAGGCATGAGCGCACGGATCGCCTTTGCCGGATCGCCGGTTGATCGGGCTGACCATGTCCGCGCCGATCCGGAGCGGTTGGCCGCGCTGATGGACTGGCGTGCCCGGCTGCTGCGGCTGGACGGGCTCGATCCCGTGATCTCGCCTGAAGGGACGCTGACCTGGGGAACCCTGGCCGATGCCGCACCGGATAGTGAGCTGGTGTTCCTTGGCCTGGCTGACGGGCGGGGCTGCTTTGCGGAAGTGGTAGCCCAGCTCGACGGATCAACTGCGCCGGCCAACCCGCGCCTGTGGGCGGCGATGGCCGCGCTCGATCCGGGCGAACTGGCAACCTATGGCGGTGCACGCAGCCTGGTGGACTGGCACGCCCGCCACCGCTTCTGCGCGCGCTGCGGCGGTCCGACCAAGCTGGCCAAGGGCGGCTGGCAGCGAACTTGCGAAGCCTGCGGGGCCGATCATTTTCCGCGGGTCGATCCGGTCACGATCATGCTGGTGGAATACGACGGGCAATTGCTGCTGGGCCGCCAGCCGCGCTTTCCGCCCCGGCGCTTTTCGGCGCTGGCCGGCTTTGTCGAACCGGGGGAAAGCATCGAGGAAGCCGTACTGCGCGAAGTGCAGGAAGAAGCCGGGGTGGCTGCCCGCGATGTAACCTACGTCGCCAGTCAGCCCTGGCCGTTCCCGTCCAGCCTGATGATCGGTTGCCACGCCCATGCCGATAGCGCCGAGCTGACCATCGACACCACCGAGCTGGAGGAAGCCCGCTGGTTTACCCGTGCCGAAGTCGCGGCCGCGATGGCCGGGGACGATGATGCGTCCTTTATTGCGCCGCCACCGCACGCAGTGGCGCATCACTTGCTCAAATGGTGGTTGGAACAATGACTGCACCTGCCAAAGTCTCGATCGACGTCTGGTCCGATGTGATGTGCCCGTGGTGCATCATTGGCTATTCACAGCTAAAGCAAGGCCTGGCGACGCTTACGGGCGAGATCGAGGCGGAGCTGCGCTGGCACGCTTTCCAGCTCAATCCCGACATGCCGCCCGAAGGTGAGGAGCAGCAGGCCCACATCGCCCGCAAGTATGGCCGCACGCCCGATCAGATGGCCGCGGCACGTGGGCAAATGAAGGAAATCGGCGCGCGGGCCGGTTATTCGTTCGACTATGCCGGAGCAGGCGAAGCGCCGGAAGCCCGGCTGTGGAACACTGATCGCGCGCACCGGCTGCTGCTCTGGACCCTCGCCCAATACGGCGCGGACAAGCAGACCGCATTGAAGCTGGCCCTGTTCGATGCGCACTTCCAGCAGCGCCGCAACGTGTCCGATTCGGCCGTGCTGCTTGAGATTGCGGACAGCATCGGGATTGACCGGACTGGGGCCGAGGCTGCGCTTGATAGCCCCGTGCTCGGCCAGCAGGTCCGCGAAGAGCAGCGCATGGCCTATGATATGAACGTCACCGGCGTGCCGGCTATGCTGGTCAACGGCAAGTTCCTGATCCCCGGTGCGCAGGATCCGGAAACCTATGCCAACGCCCTGCGCCGCGTGGTGGCGCGCGAGGCAGAGCTGGCGGCGCGCCAGCAATGAGCGCCGATTTCTCCGGCCAGGTCGCGGTGATTACCGGCGGCGCCGGCGGCATCGGCCGCGCGCTGGGCAAGGCGCTGGCGGCAGCGGGTGCTGAGGTGCTGCTGGCCGACCGGGAAGCAGGCGATGGGGTCGTGGCCTGCGATGTGGCACAGCTCGATCAGGTCGAGGCGCTGGCCGACCTTGCCTGGGAGCGGTTCGGGCGAGTCGACCTGCTGATCAACAATGCCGGGATTGGGGGCGCGGGCGGGCGGCTCTGGAAAGTCGATCCGGCCGAGGCCCGCCGCATTTTCGAGGTCAATTTCTGGGGCGTCTGGCACGGCTGCCGGGCCTTTGCCCCGCGCATGATCGAACAGGATCATCCGAGCTCGATCTACAATGTGGCTTCGGAAAACGCATTGTTCTGCGCCGTGCCGCGGAACGGAGCCTATATCGCTTCCAAGCACGCTGTGCTGGGGCTGACGGAGAGTTTCCGCGAAGACCTGCCGCGGCATGTCCACGCCGGCACGATCATTCCCGGCTGGGTCCTGTCCGGCCTGACCAGCGAGGGCGGGCGCGATGTGGCCATGCCGGCCGAACGCTATGCCGAAATCATCCTGCCGCAACTGGCGGCGCGTGAACGGTTCGTGGTCAGCCATGCTTACAACGTGGTGCCAATGGCCGAACGGACTGCGGCGCTCGAAGCCGCCTTTGCCCGTGCCGCGCCGCGCTACGATGGCGATGTCGAGCATGATGTCCGCGCTTATATCGCCCGCCTGCGCGGCGGCTGATCCGGCTCAGTTCGGCCAGTAGATATATTCGTCCCCAGCGGTGAAGCGCTGGGCCATGGTCTTGTCGATCATGATCGCGTTGTCGGTGGTAGAGGCATAGAGCGGGGCTTTCCGGCCCTGCTGGTGGCGGGCCAGCAGGGCCTTGAGCTCGGTCACCTTGTCAGGTCGGGCAGCTGCCAGGTTGGTGCGCTCGGTCGGGTCCGTGCCAAGGTCGTGCAACCACACCTTGCCTTGCTTGCCGTTGACCTGGAGTTTCCAGTTGCCGGCGCGGACCACCTGGTAATAGCCGCTGTTCCAGTACAGTGCGTTGTCAGGCCGGCTGATGGGGATCTGCCGTTCCGCCGCAGGCAGCAGGTTCTGCCCGTCGATCGCCACGCCCTGTGGTAGCGGCGCTCCGGCGGCAGCGGCAATGGTTGGCATCAGGTCGATATGATGGGCCGGCTGATCGACCCGTGTCCCCGGCTTGATCTGCCCTGGCCATGACAGCAACAGCGGCACCCGGATCCCGCCTTCGAAGAAGGTGATCTTGAAGCCGCGGTACGGCGCATTGATGGCGTCCAGCCCGATGTAACCGGGGCCGCCATTGTCGCTCGACAGCACGATCATGGTGTTTTCGGCGAGGCCCTGCTGCTCCAGCTCGGCCATGATCCGGGCGACGCTGCGATCCAGCGAGCGGAGCATGGCTGCATAGACCCGGCGGCGATGCGGCTTGATATCGCCCACCGCCTCATAGTCGGCGCGGGTTGCCTGCAGCGGCGTATGCACTCCCCAATGGTTCAGGTAGAGGAAGAACGGCCGGTTGCGGTTGGCCTGGATCACCTTGATCGATTCGTCGGTCCAGTAATCGGCCAGGTAGCCGCGCGGCGCGAACCACGGGCCATTGTTATAGGATGCGGCGTGGCGCATCGCCGCCCACAGGAACCGGTCGATCGGATCGAAATCGATCTTGGCATTGACCGCCTGTGGATCGTCTTCCGGCAGGTGCAGCCCGCTTTCCATCATCAGGCTTTCGTCAAACCCCTGGTTATTGGGGTGAAAGCCCTTGGCATTGCCAAGGTGCCACTTGCCGATGTGGACCGTATGATAGCCGCGGGCCTTCAGCACTTCGGCCAGCGTCACCTCGCTGCCCGGCAGGCCCTGCCCGCTGAAGTCCGGATTGGCTGCGTCGGCGTCTGCATGGTAAGAGCCGGGAGGCAGATCGGGCCGGATGTCGCTGGCTACCATCTCCACAATCCGCCCCATGCGCGGCGGCGTGGGCGTGTATTCGAAGCCGGTACGGGTGGGATAGCGCCCGGTCATGATCTGGGCGCGGGACACCGCGCAGGTCGCGCTGCCCGAATAGGCTTGTTTGAACATGGCCCCGCTCGCGGCCAGACGGTCAATGTTGGGTGTTGGGACCACCCCTCCGATGGTGCCTTGACCAGTCACCGCAAGGTCATTGATGCCCAGGTCATCGAGCAGAATGAAAACCACGTTGGGCGGGCGCTGGTCGAGCGGTGTCGCGGCAGTCGAGGGGCCTTGCTGCCAGGCAATCGGCTGGTTCGGTCCGATCTCGTTGGACATGCTGCGGGCGGCGAGCGCGAGAACGAGGTCGGTTCGCTTGGCATAGCCGACCGCGCCGAGCGCGATCGCGGGCAGGGCCAGCCCGAGCGTCCATTTCTGCCACCGCTTCATGTCCTGCCCCGCCCGTTTTTCGCGTTGGGGCAATCCAATCAGACGAGGCCCAGTCTGGCAAGGTCTGCCGCCAGATGGCCGGGCAGGACTTCGCCGGCTTCCTCGCCCGCACCCAGGTCGCGCGGAGCGTCGGCAGCTTCGAGATAGCGCCAGCCCTGATGCGCGCGCTTGGGCCGGGGGACCAAGTCGATCAGCTGTGCTGCAATCACGATATTGGTGCGCCCGCCATCGGCTTCTTCGAAGCGCAGGATCGGGCTGCGCATGACCAGCTGGTGCTTGAAGATCCAGAACAGCGATCCGCCCAGGGAACCATCCGGAGGCACAATCTCTTCGTGCCGCTTGGGCAGGTAGCGAGTGGTAAGCCGGGCCTCGGCCCCGCGCGTGGCGAACCAGCTGCGCATTTCATCGAGCGACTGGGCCCCGTAGGCCACCTTGGTCAGGTGCAGCGGCATGGGATCAGCCCACCAGCCCCGAAGCAACCGCGAGGCCGAGGAAGGCGAAGAAGCCCATTGAATCGGTGATCATCGTCACGAAGACGGAACTGGCCACGGCCGGGTCCTGTCCCAGCCGGTCCAGTGCCACCGGCACCACCACGCCGGCCAGGCCAGCCGTGATGATGTTGACCACCACTGCCGTGCCGATCACGGCGCCCAGCAGCGGATTGCCAAAAACCAGAGCCGTGGCAACACCGATCAGCGTCGCCACGGTTATGCCATTAAGCAGCGCGACCCGGATTTCGCGCCACAGGATGCGCCCGGTGTTGGCGCGGGTCAGCTGGTTGGTGGCGAGTGCGCGGACCGCCACAGCCATGGTCTGGGTGCCGGCATTGCCGCCGATCGAGGCAACCATCGGGGAGAGCGCAGCCAGCGCCACCAACTTTTCGATCGCGCCGCCGAAACTGCTGATGATCGTGGCGCTGAGCAGGGCCGTGCCGAGGTTGGCGATCAGCCAGCGAACCCGCGCGACATAGGAATCGCGGATCGGCTCGTTGATATCGCCTTCACCCGCGCCGGACAGCAGCAGCACGTCCTCGCCGGCCTCTTCCTGGATGATGTGAACCACGTCGTCGACGGTGATCTGGCCGACCAGACGCCCATCGGCATCGACCACAGCGGCGGAAATCAGCGCATATTTCTGGAACCGCAGCGCTACTTCTTCCTGGTCCATCGTCACCGGGATCAGCGTCTGGTCACGCTGCATCACATCGGACAGTGCGATTCCGCGCGGGGTGCGCAGGATCCAGCTCAGCGCACAGGTGCCGACCGGGTGGAAGCGGTGATCGACGATGAACACTTCCCAGAACTCGTTGGCCAGTTCACCCGATTCGCGCAGGAAGTCGATCAGGTCGCCCACGGTCATATGCTCGGGCACGGCCACGAAATCGCGGCTCATCAGGCGCCCGGCGGACTCTTCCGGATAGGACAGTGCCGCCTCGATGACCGCGCGGTCCTCGGGCTCCATCTCGGCGAGGACGGCCTGCTGGTCTTCCTCGTCGAGGTCTTCCAGCATGGCGACCGCGTCGTCAGTATCGAGCTGTTCGGCGATATCGGCCACGGCTTCGGCGGGCAGCGATTCGACGATGACTTCGCGGACGTAGTCGTTCAGCTCGGCATAGACCTCGCTGCCCATCAGGTCGCTGATGGCGCGGGCCAGCAGCGGCCGCTCGTCTGTCGTGAGCAGCTCGAACAGGTCGGCGATGTCGGCCGGGTGCAGGCCCTCCACCAGGTTATAGACCGCGTCGTTTTCGCCGGCTTCCAGGCTATCGCGGACACGGCGGACAAATTCAGGCTTGAGCGTGTTTTCCGCGTCGAGGCTCTCGCTCTCCACGACCGGCTCAACCGCCGAAGCGGCGCTTTCGAGCAGGTCTGGGTCGAGCTTGTCGGCGGTCATGCGGGTCGGTCTAGGCCGGTCGGAAACAAAAGCAACCGGGGGCAGGTGACTTTGTGCGTGGCCGCTTTATATCGGCGCGCAATTCAGAGGAGATTCCCATGGCTGAAACCCTTACCCTGTCGCTCGATAGCGGCGATGTCGTGATCAAGCTGCGTCCGGACCTGGCTCCTGGCCACGTTGCCCGGATCGTCGAGCTGGCCAATGAAGGCTTTTATGACGGGGTGAAGTTCCACCGCGTGATCCCGGGCTTCATGGCCCAGGGCGGCTGCCCGCAGGGCACCGGCATGGGCGGCTCGGACAAGCCTGACCTCCAGGCCGAATTCAGCAACGAACCGCACGTGCGCGGCGTCTGCTCGATGGCCCGCACCAGCTATCCGCACTCGGCCAACAGCCAGTTCTTCATCTGCTTTGACGATGCCACTTTCCTTGATCGCCAGTACACCGTCTGGGGCGAGGTTATCGAAGGCATGGAACACGTCGATGCCCTGCCCAAGGGTGAGCCGCCGGCCAACCCCGGCGTGATCCGCAAGGCGACTGTTGCGTAACGTCCCCCCCTCCCGCGCGCGGGAGGGGCCTTACGGCATCCGCCGCACGGTCAGCACCCTGACCGGTGGTTCCAGCATCTGACCCTTCATCGCCCCCTCACCCTTGGTGGGTGAGGTCGGCGCGTCCCAGATCGCGCGGGCCACGTCCATGCCGGCGGTGACGCGCCCGAACACGGCATAACCAGCCTGCAGTTCCGGGTTGGCCGAGCGGGGGTCGGCATCGAGCCCGGTCAGGTCGGACACCATGATCGAAAAATCGGCCGTGGCCGTGCCCGGCGCGTTGCGGGCCATGGAGAGCGCGCCAGCCGTGTGTGACAGGCCGGTCAGCGTGGTTGGCTCATGGGCGATGGGCTTCAGCACTTTCAGTGGATTGCCCTGCAGCCCGGTCTGGATCAGGCCGTTGGGCGGGGTGCCCCAGGCCAGCTTCATCGTCCGGTAGAACGCCATCCCGTCAAACCGCTTCAGATCGACATAGCGGACAAAGTTCTGCACCGTGATCGGCGCGCGCTTGTGATCGAGTTCAAGCTCGATCGTGCCCTTCTCCGTCACCATCGCAATCCGCACCACATCGCCCAGCGGCGGGGCCGGGGCGGCAGGAACCGGACGCGGTTTGGGCTTGGCCTTGGCGGATAGCGGCGCGGCGGCGAAAGCGGCCAGCACCGGCAGTGCGAGCAGGACGAATCGGCGGGTCATCTGTCCATCATGGCATCGTTCGGTTGCCTGAAAAGGCCCCGGCACTAGTCGGCTACGGCGCTCAAGCCAATTCGGTTACCTTCGCTGTCTTCGATTTCGGCCACCCAGCCGGCCGCACCGATGTGCTTCTTGTCGAACAGTACCCTGCCACCACCGGATTTCGCTTTGGTCAGAACGGGGTCGATATCCGGCACGTCAAAGTAGATGATGGCTCCGTTCCGGGTCGGTACATAGACATCGCCCTGGGCCAAGGCCCCGCTGGCCCCCGGTTGTCCGTCCGCGCGCGGGAAGAACGCCATGGCGTAGCCATCTACGGTCTGGCGGGTGAGCCGATAGCCGAAAACGGTCTGATAAAAGGTAATGGCCCGGTCGATGTCGCTCACCGGAATTTCGAAATGAAACACGGGATTGGTCATTGCCGGCGCGCTCCCCGTTGCGGGTTGTGGAGGTTGATGCTCGGATACATCGGAGCAAGCTGCCAACAGCAGCGCGCAAGCCAGCAGCGGCAGCGAACGCCTCGGTCTCACAGCCCGGTCTTCACCACCCAATCGTGGAAGATCCGCACCGAGCGCGTTTCCAGCGCATGCGGCTTGCAAATGAACCAGTAGGAATAGGGGCTCTTGACCTCGATGTCGTAAAGCCGGGCCAGGCGGCCGTCATGGGCACGGTCGAAGTGAGCATCGTGCATGATCGCGATGCCCAGGCCCTGGGCTGCCGCTTCGAGGATCAACTGACCCGAATCGTAATGGTCGATCGCCGCCGGTTCCAGATCGGGCAGGCCCATGGCTTGTTTCCAGGCAACGAAGCTGTCGGGCAATTCGTTGTGGATCAGGAAGGTCT
>JBIIDJ010000059.1:0-15244 GCA_044238415.1 Novosphingobium sp. | reverse complement strand
CACCAGCCGGTGCAGCCATCGATGGTTTGATACGGGGTGGCCGGGGCGCAGGTTCCGGCCACCAGCCGTGTTGGCCCTGGCTGTCAGCCACCCGCCAGACGGAACCTTTACCCAAGTCAATCGCCAGTCCGCCACTTCGGCTAAGATAGCGCCGGTCAGCCTTGAGCCAACGCGGCTGGCAAGAGCGGGGCAGCCAGCGGTCTGACACGACAATATCAACCCGCTCGCAGGCTGCAGCCATTTCTCGCTCCGGCAGCCGTTCGCGGCTGCGGGTCAAGAGCAAGGTCCACCGCCGCCCGCCGCGATCAAGCGTGACCAGACAGACATCGGCATTGCAACGCGCGCCAGGCCAGTCTTCGAGATTGCGCGGGGTGCCGCTCATTCCTGCCAGTTCCAGCAAGGTGTCGCGCGCAAACCCATCCCGCCCCTCGCGCAGCACCAACAGCTCGCCCGGAATTGCCCCCGTCAAGCCAACATGACGGCCATCACCCGACACCAGCAAGTCAGGCGGGTGCAGCGTTGCCAGCAGCATCGCGCCTACTGCCGCCGGCACCAGTCCCACCAGCCTTATCCGCCCCCGCCACAAGGCCAGCCAAAGCCCTCCTGCGACAAACAGCGCAAAGGCACCGCGCCCCATTGCCGGCATGGTCGTCACCGCCCCCGGCTGGCCAGCGGTGAAATGGGCAAGCCACAGTAAGGCATCGAGCGACTTGCCGACCAGCCACCAGACCGGCGCACCGAGCCCCAGCGTATCCAGCAGCAGAGCCAGCGCGATCAGCGGCATCGAAACGAAAGTGGTCAGCGGGATCGCCACCACATTGGCCAGTGCGCCGTAAACACCGGACTGATGGAAATGGAACAGCCCAATCGGCATCAGCACGAGTTCAATCACCACCCCGGTCAATAGCAGCATGACCAGGTTGCGACCGGCGCGGGCCAACCAGCCCTCCTCACGCGGGGCCAGAAACGCGCGCACCCGCTCGGTTCCGCTCAAGGCAACAATCGCAATTACGGCAGCAAAGCTCATCTGGAAGCTTGGCCCGGCCAGCGCCTCGGGCCAGACCACCAGCACCACAAATGCCGCGACTGCGACCATCCGCATCGACAGGGCCTCTCGCCCCAGTGCCAGCGCCACCAGCACCAGCAAAGCCGCCACGCAGGACCGCACGGTTGGCACCTCTGCCCCGGTCAGCAAGGTATAGCCAATCCCGGTCAACGCCCCGCCCGCTGCCGCCACCAATGGCAACCGCACCCGCAGCGCCAGCCAAGGCCACAGTGCTCCCAGTTTGAGCACAAGTAGATAGGCCGCGGCGATCACCGCAGTGACATGCAGCCCGCTAATCGACAGCAAGTGGGCAAGGCCAGAATTGCGCATGGCCTCTTCATCTGCCTCGGGAATGGCGCCGCGGTCCCCGCTGGCATAGGCTGCGGCGATGGCCCCCGCCGTGCCGGGCACTTGCGCTCGCACATGGGCTGAGAGAGCACGCTGCACGTCCTCCAGCCGCTGTCCACCGGGCGCGGCGCGCACGGTTTCAACGGGTCCCAGCGCACTGCCCGTCGCGGCAATTCCCTGGAACCAGGCGGCCCGGGCGAATTCATAGCCGCCCGGCAGCATCGGCGGCGCCGGCGGCACCAGCCGCACGCGCAAGCGTACTTCGGCGCCGGCCCGCAAGTCTGGCCGGTCCGCTGCGAGCGGCACGTTTATCCGGACACGGATTGCCCGTCTGGTTTCAGGATCGCGCGTTGCCAACAACAGCCTGACCCTGTCTTCAGCCGGCTGTTCCTGCCGACTGAGGACAGCGCCAGTTATTTCCGCCACCTGTGGCCGCGCGATCGGGGCCGCGCCAACCAGTTCAGACTTGAGCCAGACGTGGCCGCAACCCAATGCGACAGCTAGGGTCAGAGCCGCCACGGCCTGCCGGGTCCAGGGCCACCGCCCGTCAGGCCGCAGCAGGCCAAGCGCGCTTGCCCCGATCATCACGCAGATCGCAATCAGCACCAGCCAGTGCCACTGGTAGGGCAGCCCGAACCAGGCCCCGATCCCGGCTGCAAAGCCTACGACCAGCCATGGTGCGCGATCAAACCCAGCACTGGCCAGGAAGCGCTCGATAGACGTAAGTCCGCTTGCCAAGTCGATGCGCTTGCGCCAATGGCCATGCTGCATTGCAGCGTTGCCGTCAGGCGGGCTGCCAAAGGGAATTTCGGGCAAGGCTTCGCGGGCCATGACCGGACAAGACAGGATGGAACGGGCGATGGCAAGTGATGGAGCAGCGATGGGCCGCAAGGTGGTCACGCGCTTTGCCCCCTCGCCGACCGGCTATCTCCATATCGGCGGTGCGCGCACCGCGCTGTTCAACTGGCTCTATGCTCGCCATCACGGCGGCACTTACCTGCTGCGGATCGAGGATACCGACCGCGCCCGCTCAACCGAGCCGGCGATTGCCGCGATCTTTGACGGGCTTGAATGGCTTGGTCTGGCCGGCGATCAACCCGCCACGTTCCAGTTCGCTCGCTCTGATCGCCACGCCGACGTGGCGCATCAACTGCTGAAGGCCGGCAATGCCTATCGCTGCTATCTGACGCCGGAAGAGCTATCGGCGCGCCGCGAGGCAGCCCAGACCGAACGCCGCACTTTCCGCATCGACAGCGAGTGGCGGGACGCCGCACCAGCCACCTGGCCCGCCGACAAACCCTATGTTGTCCGGATCAAGTCTCCGCGCGCGGGCGAGACGGTGATCGAGGACCAGGTCCAGGGCCGGGTCGCAGTGAACAATGCCGAGCTCGACGATTTCGTCCTGCTCCGTTCAGACGGTACGCCGACTTACATGCTGGCCGTGGTGGTCGACGATCATGACATGGGCGTAACCCACGTCATCCGCGGCGACGACCACCTCAACAATGCCTTCCGCCAGCTCGCGATCATCCGCCACATGGGCTGGCCGGAACCGGTCTACGCCCATGTCCCGCTTATCCATGGGCACGACGGGGCCAAGCTGTCCAAGCGGCACGGCGCGCTGGGCGTCGATGCCTATCGCGACGAGCTTGGGGTGCTGCCCGAGGCGATGTTCAATTACCTGCTGCGGCTCGGCTGGGGACACGGCGACGAGGAAATCATTAGCCGCGACCAGGCAGTCGACTGGTTCGATATCGCCCATGTCGGCAAGAGCCCGTCACGGTTCGATCTGGCTAAACTACTCAACCTCAACGGGCACTACCTGCGCGAGGCCGACGATGCACGGCTGGCCGCGCTGGTCGCGCCGCGCATGGCCGGCCCGGTCGACGAAGCCCTGCTGGCCAAGGCCATGCCGGTTCTCAAGGTGCGGGCAAAGGATCTCAACGAACTGGCCGCCAATGCCGCCTTCCTGTTCGCCCAGCGCCCGCTGGTAATCGAAGAGAAGGCCCAGGCGCTGCTGACGGATGAAGCGCGCACGCTGCTGGGCTTGGTAAAGGCCCGGATTTACGCGCAACACGACTGGACTCTGGAAGGGCTGGAGGCCAGTCTCAAAGCAATGGCGGAGGAACTGGGCCTCGGTCTCGGAAAGCTTGCGCAACCCCTGCGGGCCGCGCTAACGGGCCAGACAACCTCCCCGGGTATTTTCGACGTATTGGTTCTGCTTGGTCGGGACGAAAGCCTGGCGCGGATTGCCGCCCAGTCGGTCCCGGCCGGTGCGGCGCAGGATTGAAGGAGCAAGACAGGTGGGCAACTCGGTTAAACTGAACGCGAACGGCCAGGACTTCGAATACCCGGTACTGTCCGGCAGCGTTGGTCCGGATGTGATCGATATCCGCAAGCTCTATGGCCAGACCGGCATGTTCACCTTTGATCCGGGCTTCACCAGCACGGCGAGCTGCGAATCGGCCCTGACCTATATTGATGGCGACGAAGGTGTGCTGCTGCACCGCGGCTATCCCATCGGCCAGCTGGCCGAACATTCGAGCTTCATGGAAGTCAGCTACCTGCTGCTCAATGGCGAACTACCGAGCCAGCCTGAACTGGCCGACTTCACCCGCACTATTACCCGCCACACCATGCTGCACGAGCAGCTCGCCACGTTCTACCGCGGGTTCCGCCGCGATGCCCACCCGATGGCAATCATGTGCGGCGTGGTCGGTGCCCTGTCGGCCTTCTATCATGACAGCACCGACATTGCCGATCCGATGCAGCGCAAGATCGCGAGCCATCGCCTGATCGCCAAGATGCCGACGATCGCGGCGATGGCCTACAAGTACTCGGTCGGCCAACCGTTCATCTATCCGGACAACAACCTGTCCTACACCGGCAACTTCCTGAAGATGACCTTCGGCGTTCCGGCTGAGGAATACGAAGTGATCCCGGCCGTTGAACGCGCGATGGACCGGATCTTCATCCTCCATGCCGATCACGAACAGAACGCTTCGACCAGCACGGTGCGCCTGGCCGGTTCCTCGGGCGCCAACCCGTTCGCCTGCATCGCGGCGGGCATCGCGTGTCTCTGGGGGCCGGCGCATGGCGGGGCGAACGAAGCCGCGCTCAACATGCTCAAGGAAATCGGCACGCCGGACAAGATCCCGCACTATATCGAGCGCGCCAAGGATAAGAACGACCCGTTCCGCCTGATGGGCTTCGGCCACCGCGTCTACAAGAACTACGATCCGCGCGCGACCGTGATGCAAAAGACCGTGCGCGAAGTGTTCGATGCGCTGAAGGTTACCGATCCGCTTTTCGAAACCGCGCTTCGGTTGGAAGAGATCGCGCTCAGCGATCCCTACTTCATCGAGAAGAAGCTGTTCCCCAACGTCGACTTCTATTCGGGCATCATCCTCTCGGCGATCGGCTTCCCGACCACGATGTTCACCGCACTGTTTGCCCTCGCCCGTACGGTCGGCTGGGTGGCGCAGTGGAACGAAATGATCAGCGATCCTGGCCAGAAGATCGGGCGTCCGCGCCAGCTCTACACCGGCCCGACGCAGCGCGATTACGTGCCGCTCAGCAAGCGCTAAGCCGCAGGCGTATCATCCTCGTGCCCCGTCTTCGGACGGAGCGCGAGGAGATCGGCCGGCACTTCCAGAATGAAGCGCGCGCCTTGCCCCGGGGCGCTTTCAACGGTCAGATCGCCACCCATTGCGCGCGCGAGACGGCGCGAGATGTAAAGACCAAGGCCTGATCCGCCGTCCTCGCCACTGCGGCCCAGCCGCTCGAACTTTTCGAAAACCTTGGCCTGCTGCTCGTCCGACAGTCCCGGACCTTGATCCGCAACGACAAGCCGGGCACGGCCACCAGCGTCTTCCAGCCGGATCCAGATTTGCGAATTGTCCGGCGCATAGCGGATCGCATTCCCCACCAGGTTGAGCAGGATCTGCAACACGCGACGGAACTCCGCGATGGCCGGCAAGTGCTCGCCCTGCCGCGGGGCGTCAATGGCGATCCCACGCTCTTGCGCGCGCACAGCCAGAATGCCTGCCGCCCGCCGGGCCACGTCGGCAAGGTCGATGCGGTCAGGCGCCGTGTTGAAATCCTCGGATTCGACCACCTCGAGATCGGCGAGGTCCTCAACCAGCGACAAAAGATGTTGGCCAGCCGCAGCGATATCTGCCGCGTAGTCAGCATACTCGTCCGCCAAAGGTCCGGCCAGCCGACTGCGGATCGTTTCGGCATTGGCGATGATCCGCGCAATCGGTTGGCGGAGCACCGGTGCAATGTCGCGCCCCACCGGACCCGGCTCGTTGCTGGGCATGATCGGCGTCGATGAGGGGCGCGGAGGCTGCGGCAATTCGGGCAGGACCGTTTCCGAGGTAAGGCACAGTTCGAAACCGTGGATCGATCCGGCGCTGTCCTGCTTGGGCACCAGCGTTGCCCGCCACTTTCGTGCGGAACCGGCTACGGCCACCTCTGCGCCATCAAGCAGGCGCCAATGCAGCGGCTGCTGGTGCGCGCTGCCGATCACGGAGACGAAGTCGGTCCAGGGGCAACCAACCCCACCCTGCATCGCCTGCGCCAGTTCGGCCAAGTCAGCAGCCTGAGCTTCAGCGGCAATCACGCCCTGATCGGCGTCAAGCACCGCGATTAGTTCGGCAACGGTGCGATCGATCGCCACGCGCCTTTCACCCGCCTCACCGAGGTCTTCAACCGGCAGAGCCGTGGCCTGCCAGTTTAGCACCGTGATCGCGCAAGCGCCATCGATCTCAGGCCGAACCTCCACCCAGGCCGTGATTGCATCCTGACCGTCAGTGGCGTCCATCCGCCGGGCAAGCTTTAGTCCCATAGTGCGGGCGCGGTGGACCAGATCGAGCAAGGCCGGAATGGCCAGGCGTCCTGGCAGATCCCCGCCGCAGCGTTGTTGCAAGCCGGCCAGCGGCTCATCCGCTGCGATGAGAAAGTCAGCTCCGTCGCACAGGGCGCGGGCGAGCCAGGGGCCGCCGGATTGCATGGCTCAGTGTCCCGGTACCACGAAGGAGCGGGCAAGCAATGCGGCCGCGCGATCAGCGCCGAGCTGACTGAAACCCTCCGGCATGCTAACATCCGGATGGAGCGAAAGGAATTGCTCCTCAATCGCGTCGGGTCGCAGGCCGGCTGCGCGTAGCGCGAGAGCCAGGCGAGCCAATTGGGCCTCGTTGGTGGCCAGTACCGTCAGGTCGCGATCCTGGCCTGAGCCCAGCGAGAGAGCGGTGAGGAAGAGCGCCGTGCCGGCGTGGGTAACCGAAAGGGCCGCTGTTGCGCCGCCGCCCATCCCCAGAACCAGCCTGGAGAGCAGACCCAGTCGACTGCGGCCTTCATCATACTGCGCCCGAAACATGGTTTCGGCCATCGCGGTGGCAGCAGGTTCGGCTTCCACTCCACGCAGCGCCTGCAGTGCGGCAAAGAACAGGTCTGCTGGCAGTTCCGTGAGCGGCAACTGCATCCGCCGCTGCGCCTGCACGAACCGCGCCTGAGCAGCCAGCAACGCCATGCCAGCTGCTGACACCCCGGTTTCGCTCGATGCAATCAGCGACTGCAGCAACGGCGACAACACCGGATCAAGCGAGAGCCGGGCGTGCAGCCGTTCGGTCAGACTGAATTCGATGGCCAGCGCATGAGCGTGAGTCAGCAGAGCGGAACGCTCGACCAGCTCGGCCATGACCTGGGCAATCACCTCGGTGCCGTGATCGCGGCTACCCTGTTCGGATCCGGCATCGATCAGTGCGTCCAGCAGCTGCCGGGCCAGGTGGTCCATCATCCCTCGGACCCGGGCCACGATCTCGTCGCTGAATAGCGAATGATCGTCGTTGGTTAGCAAATGACGCAGGATCGGCGCGACCGACTCGATCATGGAATCGCCATGCTGCAGCTCGTCGCGCAGCACGTCTTCAACGCTGGGTCCATCCCGGGCAGGGGCAAAGGCTTCGCTCATCCTTTCGGCCATAGCCCGGTTTGGTTAAGGTGGCGTTATCCTAGGTGAAGTGCCCGGGGCGAAGATCCCAACCGCCGCCAGCGCAAGCGCCAGTCCATAGACTACCGGACCGGCCAGACCAGCAATCATCGCCAGGCCAACCACCAGCGTCAGCAAGGCGCGGTCCTCGAGCCAGGCGGTCCATTTGTCCGGGAAAGTGCGCGGCAGGATGCGGAGCAGACCAATCAGCATCAGGGCCGGAAAATAGCGTTCCAGCGCGGAATGCCAAGGCTCAACGGGAATGGCCCAACCAATCAGGGCAACCAGCA
This sequence comes from Novosphingobium sp., assembly GCA_044238415.1. Classification (GTDB taxonomy): domain Bacteria; phylum Pseudomonadota; class Alphaproteobacteria; order Sphingomonadales; family Sphingomonadaceae; genus Novosphingobium. Next base: position 7,569 of record JBIIDJ010000059.1, on the reverse strand, counting down.
AGGCGTCAATAACCCAGCCAAACAGACCGTAGAGCGTCCAGCTGCGCTTGGGTGGTGCGAACCGCTCGGTCTCGACCCGGTCCAGCAGGCCAGCCGTTTCGCCAAGGGTCCAGGAAAGACCGGCGGCAGCCAATCCCGCCCCGGCAAAGCCGAACCAGCCGGCCCCCAGCGCCAGAACGGCCAGAACCCCCGCACCGCTGGCGACAAACCGTGCCCCGCTACCCGCATGAAGCAAAGCGGGTCCGAAACTACGGACCAGAAGTTGAGCAAGCCCGCGCGCAGGGTTGAACTGGCGGAACTGGCGGGTGCGCCGACGGATCCATTGCGGTTCCAGTGCATGTGCCTCGGTCTCGTCACGCAGCAGTGTCCAAAAACCGCTGGCCTGACCTGCCGGAGACAGGGGGCGTTGGGCAATACCCGCCTGAAGCCCGATCCGCAGCAATGCTGAAAAGGCATCCCAGTCGCCCGGGACATCGGCCAGCTTCTCCACCAATCGGCCAGGCAGGCGCAGCGCGCCGCCGCTCGCCTGCGCCTGATCGATCCGCTCAAAGCCGGCCTCGACACCCGCTTCCGCTGGCTGGACCAGCACTACCGGGCCTGGCTCAAGCAATGCCTGGGCCTCGGTAACCGATGCAAACAGGCCGTCGGCAAGCGCGATCAGCTCGTCCGTGGCGGTCAATTGGCCAAGCAAGGATCGTGGCCCCGGGATGGCCTGAAATCGGGCCCCAGCCCGTTCGGCAGCGTGTTGCAGGGCCAGCACCGACGGGCTCATCCCGCTGGCCAAGCAGAACACCCGCTCGCACCCGAGCGAGAGGGCTACGGCCAGCTGCTCCTCTGCCACTGAAACGCCGCCCACGCGCAAGGCACCACGCGGGGAGCCGCCATGTTCAAGCATCGAGATAAGCGCTACGCGCAGCAGCCGTCTCCGCATTATGACGGGATTTGGATGCGGACTCTACTGACTGGGTAACGGCGGCACAAGCCGCGCGCGGGTCAGTTGGCGCGGTAATCGTCGAGGAAGGCTTGTATGCGCCGCACCACGGCCGGATCGCCGGGGGCAGCCTCTAACGCTTCTTCTGCAAAGGCCATCAAAGGTTCAGCATGAAAGCTGGCGGCCAGACCCTTGATCCGCATGGCGGTGATCTGCCAGTTACCATCGCAGCGGGCCCGGCCGAGCAGGTCGACCTGCCGCGCCAGGCTGTCAACAAAGGCCAAACGCAACTCGGCAAAGAGCTGCGCATCGTCCCCCGCAGCAGCGGCCAGCGTGGCGTCCAAGGCTCCGACTTCATAGACCATGTGACAAACGATAGGGCCAGTTGGTTAAAGCAGGGTTTATCCACAGGCCAAACATGGTAAACAGGGTCCATGACCAGGGGAACTCGCATCGTGGCGATCGATGCGGGCGTGCCGGAAGGTGTGCCTGCCGTAGCGGAATTGAGTCAGGCGGAGGAGACCCCGCTGGCGCTCGAGGAAGAGTGGGTCGATGCGCCAGAAGCGGCCCCACGGCGGCAATGGTGGCCAATCGTTGCCGGAATCGCGGCAATCTTGGCAATCCTTGGCTGGACTGCGCTATACGCTCTGGCTCACCGCGATGCGATGCTGGCGGGTGGCTCCGTGCAGGACTGGACTGGCTGGCTCAGCCAATGGTCCATGCCGGTGCTGCTGGTGGCCGTGGTCTGGCTGCTGGCAATGCGCAACAGCCGGCGCGAGGCGAGCCGGTTTGGCGATGTGGCCCGTCTGCTCAATCAGGAAAGCGCGGCGCTGGAGGCGCGGCTCACCACAGTCAATGGCGAGCTTAGCCTGGCCCGTGAGTTCATTGCCGCCCAGGCGCGCGATCTGGAATCACTGGGCCGTGTGGCCAGTGAGCGCTTGTCGGAACACGCCGCCCAGCTTGCTACCCTGGTGGCGGACAATGGCACCCGCGTCGAAACGCTGGGTACGGTTAGCGCGGCGGCACTCGAAAACATGGAAAAGGTCCGCAATCAGCTGCCTGTGATCTCAAGCTCGGCCAAGGACGTGTCCAACATGATCGGCGCGGCTGGGCGCACCGCGCACAGCCAGATTGAGGATCTGGTAGTAGGCCTCAACAAGCTCAATGAGTTCGGCCAGGCTAGCGAACGGCAGGTGGAGGCAATCCGGGCGCGAGTCGATACCGCGATTGCCGAGTTCACACGTCAGGCTGAACAGCTGGAGACCATTGCTTCCGTCCGTTTCGCGGCCTTGGCTGAACAGGGTGAAGCGTTCCGCGGTGAACTCGATGGCCACGAAGTGGCCGCCCTGGCCGCGATCCGGACCCGCGCCGCTGCACTGGGCGAGGAACTGGCCGCCGTCCGCAGCGCGCTGGACGATAGCGAGAGCGAAAGCCTCACCTCGCTCCGCGCCCGCTTGTCCGCAGTGCGTGATGAAGGCGCAGCCATTGGCCGGTCGCTCCGCGAAGCCGAAGCCAGCGCGCTGGAAGCCTGGCAGGCCGCGACCACCCGTGTGGTCGACGACCTGCGCACCGCCATCGCCCAGGTCAGCGAGATTGACGAGCACGCCATGCAATCGGCGCGCAATCGCCTTGCCGAACTGGCCAATGAGGCCGCCGAAGTTGATGCCCGGGTGGCAGAGCGCGACCGGCTCTATGCCGAAGAGCTCGAGCGTCGACGCACCGACCTGGCGGCACGGCACGAACAATTCGGCGAAACGCTCAAGGCCCAGATGGAAGCACTCGATGCCGCGCTTGCCGAACGGCGCAGCGAACAGGAAGCGCGCGCGGCCCAAATCGCTGCGCACACGGCCGAGATATCCGCCCAGATCGAAACTTTCGGAGAACGAATCCGTGAGGCGGCTGAACAAGGCGGACTGGCCCAGACCCAGCTGGCTGAGAGCCTGGCCACCCTGGCCGAGCGACTTGCTGCCAGCCGCGATGGCCTTGTCGGCACTGACCGGGCAGTGGCCGACCTGACCGACAATGCCGTGCGCCTGCTCGAACTTATCCAGGCCAGCGTAACCAATACCACCACCGAGCTGCCCGCCGCGATCGGCGTGGGCGAAGCGAAGCTGGCTGAAATCGAGGCCCGCACCAATGCACTGCGCGATGTCGCCGGCGAGGCCGAAGCGCGCGGAATCGGCTTGCTTACCCAGATCGAGCAAAGCGACGAGAAGCTGGCAGCGATTGCCAGCCGGACCGACAAGCAGGCCGCGGCACTTGTGGCCATGCAACAAACGCTCGCTGCTACCCGCGGCGAAAGTCTGGCCCTGGCCGAACAGGCCCAGGCCGAGCTCAAGAGCGCGATCGAGGCGTTGCTGGCATCTGCCCGCGATGCAGTTGGTGAAATCGAAAGTGCGTCCGCCGCCTCGGTCAAGGCACTGGCCGAGCGGCTGGCCGAAGCCAGTGGCGCGGCCATCGATGCGGCCATGCGCGAACGAGCGGCGGAAGCGGTCGAGGCACTCGATCTTGCCGCAGCCAAGGCCGCCGGTTCCAGCCGCGAAGCCGCGATCCAGCTGCGCGATCAATTGGCCAAGGTGAATGAGCTGGCCGGCAACCTGGAACGCCGCGTGGCCCAGGCCCGCCACCGCGCCGAAGAGCAGGTCGATAACGATTTCGCGCGCCGGGTCGCCCTGATTACCGAAGCGCTCAACTCGAACGCGATCGACATTGCCAAGGCGCTCGATACCGATGTGTCAGATACGGCCTGGGCCGCATACTTGCGGGGCGACCGCGGGGTCTTCACCCGCCGCGCGGTCAAATTGCTCGATCCGGCCGAAAGCAAGGCCGTGGCCAAGCTTTATCAGGAAGAGCCGGGTTTCCGCGAACACACCAGCCGCTACATTCACGATTTCGAGGCGATGCTGCGCCAGCTGCTTTCAACCCGTGACGGTCATGCGCTGGGCGTGACCCTGCTTAGCAGCGACATGGGCAAGCTCTACGTCGCGCTGGCCCAGGCGATCGAGCGGCTGCGGAACTAGGCTCTCCTGCTATCGCCAAGTCGTCACCCCGGATTTGATCCGGGGTCCAGCTTCTTCGTGCGAACATGAACAGCGCGATCCCGGGTCAAGCCCGGGATGACGTAAGGCTGGAACTTCAGATCTCGACCTGACTGCCGAGTTCCACCACCCGGTTGGTTGGCAGGCGGAAGAACTCCATCGCGCTGGCGGCATTGCGCAGCATCCAGGCGAACAGCTTTTCCCGCCACAGCGCCATGCCCGGCTTGGCCGAGGGCAACAGCGTCTGACGCGAAAGGAAGAAGCTGGTTTTCATCATCGTGAATGGCCCGCCGCAGACATCGGCCCGCGTCAGCGCGGCCGGCACGTCGGTTTCCTCAAGGAAGCCATAGCGCAGGCTCATGCGGAAAAAGCCCTGGCCCAGATCCTTCACGCTGCAGCGGTCGGCATCGTCAACATAGGGCACGTCCTGGATTGCCACGGTCAGGATCACCACCCGCTCATGCAGCACCTTGTTGTGCTTGATGTTATGCAACAGGGCTGAGGGTACGCCGGACGCCGATGAGGCCATAAAGATGGCCGTGCCCGGCACGCGCGTGGCGCTGGAATGGGCGCTCTTGGCGAAAACCTCGATCGGGATTGCGCCTTCGGCCATCGAAGCGCGCATCAGCGCCCGTCCGCGCGACCAGGAGGTCAGCAGGGTAAAGATGATCAACCCGATGACCAGGGGAACCCAGCCACCCTGCGGCACCTTCAGCAGGTTGGCACCGAAATAGGCCATGTCGACGACGATGAACACAGCCACCAGCGGCGCAGCCTTCCACACCGGCCAGCGCCACAGGCTGATCAGCACGGCGGCAAGCAGAATGGTGTCAATGAACATCGCCCCGGTCACCGCGATGCCATAGGCGGCCGCTAGATTGGTCGAGGACTGGAAGCCCAGCACCAGCGCGATGACGGCAATCATCAGGCCCCAGTTGATGACCGGGATGTAGATCTGCCCGGCTGTCGAGGCGCTGGTATGCTTGATCTGCATGCGCGGCATGAAGCCCAGCTGGATCGCTTGCTGGGTGAGACTGAAGGCCCCTGAAATCACAGCCTGACTGGCAATAATGGTAGCCAGAAGGGCCAGCACAATCACGGGCAGCTGGACCATATCAGGGATCATCAGAAAGAACGGATCCTTGATCAGCTGCGCAGCCTGTTCGGGAGTCTGCGACAGCACCATGGCGCCCTGCCCCATATAATTGAGCATCAGCGCGGGAAGCACGAAGGTCATCCAGCTCAGGCCGATCGGCTTGCGTCCGAAATGACCCATGTCGGCATAAAGCGCCTCGGCACCGGTCACGGCCAGCACGACGCTGCCCATCGCCACGAAGGCGCGGAAGCCATCCGTGATGAAGAAGTTGACCGCGTTCAGCGGATTGAGCGTTTCAAGCACAATCCCTGGCATTTTGGTCAGATGCATCAGGCCCAGCGTCGCCAGGGTGGCAAAGTAAAGCAACATGATCGGGCCAAACAGCTTGCCCACCCGCTCGGTCCCGCGGGCCTGGAACATGAACAGCGCCACCAGGATGCCGATTGCGATCGGGATAATCCAGTCCTTGAAGCCGGGATGGACATATTGCAGACCTTCCGTAGCCGAAAGCACCGACATGGCCGGGGTGATCATCGAATCGCCATAGAACAGAGCCGTGGCAAAGACGCCGAGCAGGATGAACGGGGCGGTCCACTTGCGGCCTTCGGACTTGCGATTGATCAGCGCCAACAAGGCGAGACTACCGCCCTCCCCTTTGTTGTCGGCCTTCATGATGGTGAGGACATATTTGAACGTCACCACGATCATCATGGACCAGAAGACCAGGCTCAGGACGCCGTGAATGTGAACCGGATCGACCTGGATGCCCGGCACGCCGTGATGCGAAGCGAAGGTTTCGCGGAACGCGTAAAGCGGGCTGGTGCCGATATCGCCGAAGACTACTCCGACTGCGCCAATCGCCAGCTTGACCACGCCGCCCTGGGCATGGCCATGTCCATGATGCTGGGAAAATTCAGCCGGTGCCTCGCCTCCGGATTTAACGGAATCACTCATTTACACGCCCCAATCCTGGCGAGACTCGGCCAAGGCCCCCGTCGAAGATCGCGGGGATTAGCAGTGTCATTTCGCACCCGCAAAAGGAATTAGCGGTTCGGCTGCGCCTCGCCCCGAGCCGCCTGCATCGCCATGAAGGCATCAAGCCGTTCCAGCCGGGCCGCAAGGTCCGCACGCCAGGGCGCGTCGGCCGGGCTGCGGGCCAGCAAATCAGCCCACAGCGCCCGCCCCTCGGGCAGCTTACCCGACTGGGCCAGCGCCAGCCCAAGGAAGAACGGCGGCCCGGGGTGGCCGGGATCGGCCTGGGCTGCCCGTCGGTAAGCATAGAGTGCCGCCGGAGTAAGCGTGCCGTCGGCATGTCCGGTCAGGGCATTGCCCAACGCCAACCACGCATCGGCATTCTTGGGCTCCTTTTCGACCGCCCCAAGGATTACCCCAGCTGCATCGCCGTACTGGCCGTTTCGCGAGAGCGCATCGCCAATCACCAGCCAGCGATTCAGCCCCTGCCCGCTGTTCGGGGTTTCAGCGAGAACGCGCCGAGCCTCAATCAGGGCCGCGCCGCTCTTCTCTGCTTGCTGCGCAGCGGGCTTCGGCGCGCCAGCCACATCGGGTGAAGCCTGGAAGGCATAACCAGCAATGCCCAAAAGCAAGGCAGCCCCCACCGCTTCCCAACCTTTGCGGGGCGCACGAAGGGCCAGCACCAGCGCAAAAGCGGCCAGCGCGGTCAGGATTACAAGCGCCCAGGTCATGCACCATCTCCCTTGCGCAGCCGCCGTTGCAGCACCAGCGCTACGAGCGCCAGCAGCACCAGCGGAACGACATATAGCGGCCAGGTCAGCGAGGTGACTCGTGGCGCATAGCTCACGTAATCGCCATAGCGCTCGACCAGCCAGGCCCGGATCGCCTCCGGATCTTCACCCGCGGCGATCCTTTCGCGCACCAGGCTGCGCATGTCGCCGGCCATTGGTGCATCGGAATCGGCAATCGACTGGCTCTGGCACTTCAGGCAGCGCAGTGTCAGCATCAGCGCATGAGCCTTGGCCTCCAGCGCCGGATCGGCAAGCTGGACATTGGCGTAGGGCGCAGGCGGTACGGCATCCTGCGCGGTTGCGGGCAAAGCCCACCACAGAGCAAGCAGCGCGAGGGTGAACCGGATCACTGCCCGGCCTCCATCAATTTCTGACGCAACAGCGTGAGATGCTCTGGCCGGATTTCGCCGATGTGCTGATAACGGATGGTCCCTTTGCCATCGATCACGAAGGTTTCCGGTACGCCCGAAGAGCCGATCCCGAGTTGGACCACCGACCGATCATCGGCCCCGATCCGAGCAAACGGGTTGCCATGACGGGCCAGGAAGGCAGCAACATCCTCAGGCCGGTCACGGATCGCCACCCCGACGATTTCCACCCCTTCGGCTTCGAGCGCGGCAAGTTGCGGTGCCTCGACCGCACAGGGCAAGCACCACGAGGCGAACACGTTGAGCAGACGCGGCTTGCCATCAGCCAGGTCGGCACGAGCCAGGCCGGGGCGTTCAGCCACTGCGGCGCGCA